>NZ_CVJQ01000001.1:1818333-2127500 GCF_001375595.1 Phenylobacterium immobile (ATCC 35973)
GCGCCTGACCAAGGAAGTCGCCAACCTGGGCGCCGACATCGATCGCACGGCGAAGAAACTGGGTAACGCCGACTTTGTCGCTCGGGCGCCGGAAGAGGTTGTCGAGGAGAACCGTGAGCGGCTGGCGGAATCGCAAGCCGCCAAGGCCAAGCTGGAGGCCGCGCTTGGCCGCCTGGGCGAGGCCGCCTGAGCTAGCGCATGAAGCAACGCGCCGACCTTCTGCTGGTCGCGCGTGGCCTCTTCGACAGCCGCGCCAAAGCGCGCGCGGCGATCGAGGCCGGCGGGGTGACGGCGGATGGCCGGCCGGTGACGAGGGCGGCGGAACTGATTGGCCTTGACGCGGAGATCGTCGCTGCGCCCGCCCACCCGTGGGTCGGCCGCGGCGGACTGAAACTGGCGCACGCCTTCAAGCTCTGGGAGATCGAGGTAGTCGGCAAGACCGTTGTGGATGTCGGCGCCTCGACCGGCGGGTTCACCCAGGTCTGTCTGGAGGCGGGGGCGGCGCGGGTTTTCGCCGTCGATGTCGGGCGTGGGCAGTTGCACCCGAGCCTAGCGGTCGATTCGCGGGTCACGAACCTGGAGGCGACTGACGCGCGCGCGCTGACGCGTGCGCTTGTGCCTGCGCCCATCCATCTGGTCGTGAGCGACGTCAGCTTCATTGGTCTGGCCAAGGCGTTGCCTGCCGCGCTTGAGCTTGCTGAGGCGGGCGCTGTGCTGGTCTGTCTGGTCAAGCCGCAGTTCGAGGCGGGACCGGGCGTGGTGGGCAAGGGTGGGATCATCAAGGATCTTGCGGTTCGGCGAGGCGCGCTGGAGCGTGTCGTCGGCTGGCTGAACCTGGAGGGCTGGACGGTTCAGGCCACGGCGGACAGCCCCATCGTCGGCGGCGACGGGAACCACGAGTTTCTGCTGTGGGCCGTCAAGCGCCGCTGGACGTCCCATGTTATCTGACGGCCAAAGAAAAAGGCCCCGCAGCTGGGGCTGCGGGGCCTTCTCCTTACGCGTTTACTAAACCTAGTACTTCTTCACCACCCGCAGACCGAAGGTGCGCGGATAGGGCATGTTGATCAGGATCGACGGCTGTTGACCGAGCCGCGGGCTGGGGGGTTGTTCCGCCAGGTTGCCGTAGCCGAGACCGGCGTCGAACACCGTCTTCTCGCCAGTCGCATTGTTGACGAACAGCGTGACGTCCGTCTCCTGGTCCAGGAAGGTATAGGTCGCCGACAGGGTCAGGCGGTTATACGGCTTCAGCTTGATCAGGTTCGCGATGTCGACGAAGCGCTCGCCGGTGTAGGTCCAGTCGCCGCGGAACGACAGCTGGTTGCTCCCCATCGGGATGCGGTATTCGCTCGACCCGGTCATCGTCCACCGCGGCGTCTGTTGCGAGGTCAGGCCTTCGAGCGTGGCCCGGTCGCTGTTGATGCCAAAGAGGTTGATCAGGGTCGAGTTGGTGGCGCCGCCGCCCGTGTATTTATGGCGGGCGTAGCCGACACCGTAGAAGATGTCCCACTGCGGCGTGGCGTAGAAGGTGCCGGAGAACTCGGCGCCCTTAATGTCCGACTGGCCGCCGTTGCCGTTGGTGGTCGTCAGCAGACCGGCCGAGTTCAGGGCGAAGGTCGAAACCTGCTGGTTCGAGACCTTCATCTGATAGACCGCCGATTCGAAGCTCACGCGGCGATCAAACAGCGTGCCCTTCAGGCCGACTTCGTAGTTCTTGACGTATTCCGGACGCAGGTAGTTGGCGTTCTGGAAGTCCAGGGCCGCCTGGCGCGTCAGAGCCGAGTTCGAGGCGCTGATGATGCCGCTCTTGGTGCCTTCCGAGTAGAGGGCGTAGCCGAGCAGCGAGGGCGTGAACTTATAGTCCAGGGTGAAGCGGGGAAGGAAATCCTTCTCCGTCCGCGAGAACGCCGCGGTGTAGCGTTGGCAGAACGACAGGTCACAGTCGTTCACGAAGAGCTTCTCGGACTGATAGCGACCTTCCGCCGTGAGGTTGAGGTTCTCCAGGATCGGGTAGCTCACGCTGCCGTAGATGGCCCGGTTCAGCGTGCGCTGAGCGGCCTGCGTGCGGCGCGGCGAGTCTGGCACCAGGGTGAATGGCGAGAAGACGATCCGGCCGTACTGGGCGTAGTTGGAGTAGGAGTCCTTGAAGTGGAAGGCGCCGAGCGTCCACTTCAGCTTCTGTTCCGCCGGCGACGACACGCGGATCTGATGCGCGACGGTGCGGGTTTGGTTCTGGATGGGGTTTAGGACTTCCTTGGCGCCGACCAGCATCGGGTCGCCCAGCCAACGGTTGGTCGCATCAGCCCACCAGCGGTTGTACTCGCTGAAGTACTCCCCCGAGTAGTTGAACTGATAGCCGCCCGGCAGCTCCTGGTCGATGATGGCGTAGAGCATCAGGCGGCGACGGTCGCGGTCGCCACCATGGTCCGGCAGGACGCCGAGCGAATTGCCGAACTTGTCGGTGCGGTAGAACGAATCCGGGATGGTGAAGGTCGGGTAGGTCTGGCCCGTCGGATAGGTCACGTCGAACGCGGCCATGTCCTGACGATAGGCCGTCCAGGAGATTTGGTGACCGTCGTCGTCCTCGTCGTACATGGCGCGGAAGCGGATCGAGGTCGTGTCGGTGGGACGGGCGATGAACGCCGCGGCCAGGTTGATCGAGTCTTGCTCGCCCAGCTTGCCGCCGTAGTTGCGCTCGGTGAACACGCCGCCGCGGTGGAACTTGCGGCCGGAGAAGCTGGCGTACAGCTTATCTTCGATGATCGGCACGTTGATCACGCCGTTAACGTCGTAGCTGTTTTTCGTCTGCACTTCAGCCGTGACGCGGCCTGAGACCGTCATCGATTCCGGAATGCGCGTGATGTAGTTGATCGCGCCGGCGTAGGTCGAACGGCCGAAGTGCGTCGACTGCGGACCCTTCAGCACTTCGACGCGCTCCAGATCCTGCAGGTTGAAGGAGGTCGCTTCACCGGCGATGTAGACGCCATCCACGAAGAACGACACGCCCTGCTTCTGGGTGTTGTAGGTGTTCGGGTTCAGGCCGCGCATGCTGATGAAGGCTTGGCCGCGCAGGTTGGCGATGTAGTTGAAGCTCGGCGCGAGGCGCGACAAGTCCATGACGCCCTTCAGATTCGCCTTCTGAATCGCATCAGCGCCGATGACGTTGATGGTCAGCGGAATGTCAGCAAGACGCTCGCCACGGCTCCGGGCCGTGACAACCAGTTCCTCAACGCCGCCATCGGCCGCAGCGTCAGCCGCGACGGTCTGGGCGTGCGCCGCACCAGCCGAAAGGGCGAGCGCGCTGGCCCCAGCGATGCAGAAGCGCCGGAAATTATGAGACTTATTAGGTGGTAGGTGCGTCATGCTTAGTCCCCAACTTGTTGTTCGGGTTTGGTATAATGATATACCAAGCATAACTTTAGGTCATTTGGACAAGCAAGGCGCTTTCCGGGAAATCGCCTAAGTTTTGGCTATTTCTTGCCTCGGAGACCAAAAATAGGGCGCCGCTCACTGGGCGTGTCTTGCGCGCCGCTGCCAAGAATGTCTTCCGCCCACGGTAGGACCGACGCCAGTCCGACCAGCGGGGCGGCTCGCCGCCCGATGACTGCGGCTCCGCATCCGCATAGAGAATGGCCCCACGACGGGGCGTGGGGCCATTCATACGTCAACGGCTATCTGTCGAAGCCCGTCTAGTCGACGACTTGATAGCGCCCGTTGTTATCCGGGCAGACGCGAACCATGCGCTTCTGCGTGCGGCCGTCCGGCATATAGATTGGGCTTTCGGCCAGGGTGCAGCCGTCGGCGTCCGCGCCGCCCTGGACGACTGGGCGCTCGATGACCGTCACATGGTCGCGTGGGTCGTAGCCGCCGCCGTAGCCCCCGTCATAGTAGTTGCCGCGATAGTAGCCCCGGCCGCCGGTGTAGAGGTCGTCGCGGTAGCCGCCCGTGTAGCCTCCATTGTAGCCATAGACCGGGCGCTGAGCGGGATAATAGGCGCGGCTGGACTCGCAGGCGGCGCCACGGTTGCCCACAACGCCGCCGACCACGGCGCCCAGGACGCCGCCCAGGACTGAGCCCTCGGTGCGGCGGCCACGGGCGGCCAGTTGCGAACCGATGACAGCGCCGCCGCCGCCGCCGAGCAGGGCGCCGACCGTAGCCCGCGAGGTCGCCTCGCGCTGGCAGGGATCATAGTAGTAGCCGCCGCCGTAAGGCTGGGCCATGGCGGCGGGCGCCTGGGCGGTAGCGAAGGCGCCGGCCACGGCGGCCAGACCCAGAGCAGCAGCGGTGAAGCGCTTGGTCATCGGAATAGTCCCTCGTCTCGAATGCGACGCCTTCATCGGCGTTTCGGCGGCTGTTTTGGCCCACGCAAGCTGAACGATCGTTGAGCGGGCCGTTCATCTTCATTCATCTTCCGGCATCTTGGCGTATATGGGGCGGCTTCGCCTGGATCGGACCCTCCCTTTGAGAAACGCACGTCACCACCGGAAGACCCCGCCCAGAGGGGACAGGGGTGACAGGCCGGTGGGCGAACCCATCGAGGCGGCGATCGTGGAGGTGGCGGGCGAGGGCGACGGCGTCTCCGACCGTGGCGTCTATGTGCCCTTCACCCTGCCGGGCGAGCGCGTGCGCGCCACCGGCGCGGGCGATCGGCGCGAGTTGCTGGAGGTGCTGGAGGCCAGCGCCGAGCGCGTGACCCCGCCGTGCCCGCATTTCGGCGTCTGCGGCGGCTGCGCTCTGCAGCACTGGGCCGATGCGCCCTATCTGGCCTGGAAGGTGGAACGCCTGCGCAAGACGCTCGCGCTGCAGCACCTGGAGACCGAGATCCTGCCGCCGACGGCGGCGCGGCCGCACACGCGCCGCCGGTTGGCGCTGCACGCGCGACCGGGCGGGCGCGAGGTGGCCAGGCTGGGCTACAAGGCGCGCAAGTCCTGGTCGCTGGTCGAGATCTCGGTCTGCCCGATCGCCGATCCCGCCCTTGAAGCCGCCCTGCCGGCGCTGCGGCGCCTGGCCGCCCCGCTGTTCGAACACCCGAAGTCCGCGCCGACCCTGCACGTGACGCTCACCCAGACGGGTATCGACGTCGACATCAGCGGCGTTGAGCGCAAGAGCGGCGGCCTGTCGGCCGATGCGCGCATGACGCTCGCCGAGCGGGCGGCCGAGGCCGATTTCGCCCGGGTGACGATCGATGGCGAAGTCGCCTACCTGGCGCGCCACCCGAGCGTGCGGATGGGCCCGGCGATTGTCGACCTGCCGGCGGGGGGCTTCCTGCAGGCGACCGCGGACGCGGAAGCGGCGATGGCCGCCTTCGCCGTGGAGGCTGCTAGGGGCGCGACGCGGATCGCCGATCTCTATTGCGGAGCAGGCACCTTCACCTTCCGGCTGGCGGCGATCGCGCCCGTCCATGCGGCTGATTTCACCGCACCGGCGATCGCGGCGCTCAGCCGCGCGGTCGCCTCTGCGCCGGGTCTGCACGGGATCACCGCCGAGGCGCGTGACCTGGTGCGCCGGCCGGTCCTGGCGGAGGAGCTGCGGAAGACAGACGTGGCGCTGTTCGACCCGCCGCGGGCGGGCGCCGCCGAACAGACCGCTGAGCTGGCGCGATCGAAGGTCGCCCGGGTGATCGGGGTGTCCTGCAACCCCGCGACCTTCGCCCGCGACGCACGTATGTTGGTCGATGCGGGCTTCCGGCTTGAAAAGGTCGCGCCCATTGACCAGTTCCTTTGGTCACCGCACATCGAACTCATCAGCATATTCAGCCGGTAGGGCCCATGATTCCGTTTTCTGTCCTCGACTTGTCGCCGGTTGTTGAGGGCGGAAACGTCTCGCAGTCCCTGAAGAACAGCGCCGATCTCGCCCAGTATGTGGAGAAGGCCGGCTATAACCGCGTGTGGTTGGCCGAGCACCACAACATGGCGGGCATCGCCAGCGCGGCGACCTCGGTGGTCATCGGCCATGTGGCGGCCGCCACCCGCGAAATCCGCGTCGGCGCCGGCGGGGTGATGCTGCCGAACCATGCGCCCATGGCGATCGCCGAGCAGTTCGGCACGCTCAACGCCCTGTTCCCCGGCCGCATCGACCTGGGTGTCGGCCGCGCGCCGGGATCGGACCAGTACGCCGCGCGCGCCTTGCGCCGGACGCTGGACGGCGACGTCGACCGTTTTCCGCAGGATGTGTTGGAGCTGATGGCCTATTTCCAGCCCGCGCAGGAGGGCCAGCCGCTGCAGGCCGTCCCCGGCGAGGGGCAGGACGTGCCGGTGTGGATTCTGGGTTCGAGCCTGTTCGGCGCGTCGCTGGCGGCCGCGCTGGGCCTGCCGTTCGCCTTCGCCTCGCACTTCGCCCCGGAAATGCTGGACCAGGCGGTGGAGATCTACCGCGAGCGGTTCACGCCCTCTGAGACCCTGGATAAGCCCTATCTGATGCTGGGCGTCAGCTGCCTGGCCGCGCCGACCGACGAAGAGGCGCAGTACCTGTTCACCAGCCAGAAGGCCTCCTTCTATCGCTCGCGCACGACGGGGCGTGGCCGCATGCAGCCGCCGAGCCGGGATTGGGATGACGCGTTGCTGCAGAACATTCCGCACGCCGGGATCAAGGCCGCCGTCGTCGGCGGTCCGGCGACGGTGAAGGCCGGTCTTGAAGCGATCATCGCCAAACACAAGGCCGATGAGCTGATCATCGCCTCCAGCGTCTTCGCCCATGAGCTGCGCAAGCGCTCCTACGGTCTGATCGCAGAGGCCGGCGGCCTGACGCCGCGGGCGCTTTAGCGAAACAGGTCGTCCTGGTCGCCAGTGCGGGCGGGGGGCTTGAACTGGCTGTGGTCGAGACGGCCGAACTTCTGGTCCAGGCCGTAGCGGCGGGTCGCCGTGGCGAAGCGCTTGGCCGTCAGGGCGGCGATCGGACCTTCGCCCTTCATCCGTGAGCCCCATTGGGCGTCGTACTCCTTTCCGCCACGGATCTGCCGGACGAGGGACATCACGCGGCTGGCGCGGTCCGGGTGGTCGCTGGCCAGCCATTCCTTGAAGAGGTCCTTGATCTCCAGCGGCAGGCGCAGGGCGACATAGCCCGCCGCGTTCGCCCCCGCCGCCGCGGCGCGTTCGAGCACCGCCTCCATCTCGTGATCGTTCAGTCCCGGAATGCAGGGAGCGAACATGACGATCACCGGCACGCCGGCATCGGAGAGCCGGCGCACCGATTCCAGGCGCTTCTCCGGCGTGGCGGCGCGGGGTTCCATGGAGCGGGCCAGCTTGCGGTCGAGCGTCGTGATCGAGATCGCCGCGCGGGCCAGGCCGCGCTGGGCCGCCGGCGCGATCAGGTCTAGGTCGCGCTGCACGAGGGCTGACTTGGTGATCACCGTGAACGGGTGGTTGAAGGCCGCCAGCACCTCAATGACCTGGCGGGTGATGCGCAAGGTCCGCTCCTGCGGCTGGTAGGGATCGGTGTTGCCGCCGATGTGGATAGTTTGCGGGACGTAGTCCGGTTTGCGCAGGGCTTGGTCCAGCAGCTTGGCGGCGTCGGGCTTGAAGAACAGCTGGCTCTCGAAGTCGAGGCCGGGCGACAGCCCCATGTAGGCGTGGGCCGGGCGGGCGTAGCAGTAAACGCAGCCATGCTCACAGCCGCGATAGGGGTTGATCGAGGCTGAGAAGCCGATGTCGGGGCTGTCGTTATGGCTGATGATCGACTTGGCCTTCTCCGGCGTGAGCGTGGTTGTGATCTTTGCGGGCGGCGCGTCGTCCAGGGTCCAGCCGTCGTCGAACCCCTCGCGCGTCAAGGACTCGTAGCGGCCGGACTCATTTGAGCGCGCCCCGCGGCCGCTGGTCGGGAGCGGGGCGGGGGGCAGGGGATGGAGAGGCCGCTCGGACATGCCGAGACCGTAGCGTGGTATTCGAACAAAACAAGAACATACTCAGTTGGCGGCGCCAGCCTTGTGCGCCACCTTGCCGGGCTGGGAGACCGGTCGGCCAGGTTTCGCGTTCAATCGCCGAAGGTCGGAAAGGCGCCAAGTGATGCAGCAGCAGATTTCGGTGATCACTCTGGGGGTGGCGGACATCGCCCGGTCGCGGCGGTTCTACGTCGAGGGCTTCGGCTGGACGCCGGTGTTCGAGCAGGACGACATCATCTTCTACCAAATGAACGGGCTGATGCTCGGGACCTGGGCGAAGGCGTCGCTGGAGGAGGATATGCAGCGGTCGATCATGACGCCGGGCGCCTTCGCGCTGGCGCACAATGTGGCTTCGGCCGACGCCGTCCAGCCGTTGCTGGACCAGCTGGTGGCTGCGGGCGGCAGGCTGCTGCGGGCGGCGGATGCGCCGCCGCATGGCGGGATGCGCGGCTATGTCGCCGATCCGGACGATCACGCTTGGGAGATCGCTCACAATCCGGCTTGGCCGATCGATGCTGAGGGACGGGTGACCTTCGGCCTGTGAGCGGTTAGAGCGGAGCCATGCTCTCCGTGATCATCGATGCGCAAATCCAGCCTGAGCGGCTGATGGGCCTGCTCGCCGCCCTGGCGGAGGGCGTGGTCGAGGGCGTTGTGCGCGAAGTGCAGATCGTCGCCGCGACCCTGACGCCGGATATCGAAGCTCTCTGCGAGGAGACCGGCGCGCGCACTGCATCTGATGTGGCGTCGGCTGTCGAACGCGCGCGGTCGGAGCTGCTGCTGATCGCGCCCACGGGCTTCCGGCCGCGCGACGGCTGGGCCGAGGCGGTCGCTCGTCATCTGCGAGACGGCGGCGTCACGGCGAAACTGGCGGGGCGCGGCGGCGGATTTCTGAGGCCGGCGGCGGGGGCCGTCATCCTGCGGCGCGATCAGGCGAGGGGCGCGGACTTCGGCGCGGTCAGTCGCGGCCTGAAGGGCGCGGCGCGGCTCTAAGGTCGCTCATCCTAGGGTCGTTCGGGCCGGTCCAGACGCTCGGCCAGCATGGACAGGTCGGCCCACGCGCGCTTCTTGGCGGCGGGTTGGCGCAGCAGGAAGGCGGGATGGAGCGTCGGCATGGCGGGGAGTTCGATGGCGCCGTCGCTGGACCGCCATTCCGACCAGCGGCCGCGGAGCGACAGGATGCCTTCCTCGGTCTTCAGCATCGACTTGGCCGAAGCGCCGCCGACCAGCAGCAGCGCCTTGGGTTTCAAGAGCGCGATGGCCCGTTCAACAAAGGGGGCGCAGATCGCCTGCTCGACGGGCGTCGGCGTGCGGTTGCCGGGCGGGCGCCAGAAGACGGTGTTGGTGATGAAGACGCGTGTCTCCAGGCCGGCGGCGGCCAGCATGCGGTCGAGCAGCTGGCCCGAGCGACCGACGAAGGGCTTGCCTTGCGCGTCCTCATCGGCGCCGGGGCCTTCGCCGATGACCATGAGCGGGGCGTCGGCGACGCCGCGGCTGAAGATGGCGCGGGACGCTGCGCCCTCGAACCGCAGGGGGCAGCCTTCGAAGGCGGCGATCGCTTCGCCGAGGGCGGTAAGGTCGGTGGCCGCCGCCGCGGCGGCCTGGGCGGCGGCGACCGCTTCGGGCGCGGCCTGGGGCGTCTGGCGAACCCGGGGCGCTGCGGCGGGGGCCGGGGCGGCGGCGGTTTGTGGGCGGACAGGCGGGGCGATCTTGCCCGCGGCGATCCTGTCGACGGCCGTGTCCAGCAGCATGGCGTCGACGCCGGCTTCAGCCCAGAAGGCGAGCAGGCTTTCGGCTTCTGCAGGGCTGAGGGCCAGGCCGGACAATCCCAACTCCAAATGACCTAAGACTATACCATTTCACTTGACCTGCGCCGCCGCAGGTTCCGATAAGCCTAGCACTGATCAATGTCGCTTTCGTGCGTTAAAGGGGAATTGAGTTTTGGCTGGAGGGGACGCCATGAGTGAGGACGCCATCGAACGCGAGGCCATGGAGTATGACGTCGTCATCGTTGGCGCGGGGCCTTCCGGCCTGGCCGCGGCGATCCGGCTGAAGCAGCTGGCGGCGACCGCCGGGACTGAAATCTCGGTCGCTGTGCTGGAGAAGGGTTCGGAAGTCGGCGCCCATATCCTTTCAGGCGCCCTGATCGATCCGATCGCCCTACACGAGCTTATTCCCGACTGGCAGGCGCAGGGCGCGCCCCTTGAGACGCCGGTGACCGAAGAGCGGATGGTCTTCCTGGGACCGCAGGGGTCTTTGGACCTGCCGATGTTCGCCTTGCCCAAGCTGATGCACAACGCGGGCGTCTACATCGCCTCGCTGGCCAATGTCTGCCGCTGGCTGGCGGCCCAGGCCGAGGCGCTGGGCGTCGAGGTCTATCCGGGGATGAGCGTCTCCGACCTGGTCTTCCACGCGGACGGCGGGGTCAAGGGCGTGGTCGCCGGCGTTTTCGGCGTCGGCCGCGACGGGCGGAAGAAGGCCGATTACCAACCGGGCCTGGAGCTGCACGGCAAGTATGTCTTTATCGGCGAGGGCGCGCGCGGCTCGCTCGCCAAGGTGCTTAAGGAGCGCTTCGGCCTGAGCGCGGACGCCGACCCCGAGAAGTACGGCTTGGGGATCAAGGAGCTCTGGCAGGTGCCGGCCGAAGTGTTCAAGCCCGGCCTGGTGCAGCACACCGTGGGCTGGCCGCTCGACGACAAGACCGGCGGCGGCTCGTTCCTCTATCACTTCGGCGATCGCTATGTGGCGATCGGCCTGGTGACGCACCTGGACTACGCCAACCCCTGGCTCTCGCCCTTCGACGAATTCCAGCGGCTGAAGCTGCACCCCGAGGTCGCCAAGCACCTGCGGGGCGGAACGCGGGTCGCCTATGGCGCGCGCGCCGTCGTGGAAGGCGGCCTGCAATCCCTGCCCAAGCTGTACTTCCCGGGCGGCGTGCTGCTGGGCGACAGCGCGGGCCTGGTGAACGTGCCGCGCATCAAGGGCAGCCACAACGCCATGAAGAGCGGCATGCTGGCCGCCGAGGCCGCCTTCGCCGCGATCCAGGCCGGCCGCACGGGCGACAGCCTCGCCGAATATGAAGAGGCCTTGCGTACCTCGTGGGTGAACGAGGACCTCAGCCGGGTGCGTAACGCCAAGCCGCTATTGGCGCGGCTGGGCACCTTTCTGGGCGGCGCGGTGGGCGTGTTCGACATGCTGTGCACGTCGGCGCTCGGCGGCTGGTCGCCGTTCGGCACGCTGCATCACAAGAAGTCCGACGCCGCCGCCACGGGCCTGGCGAAGGACTTCAAGCCGATCACCTATCCGAAGCCGGACGGGGTGCTGACCTTCGACAAGCTGTCGTCGGTCTTCCTGTCAGCGACGAACCACGAGGAAGACCAGCCTTCGCACCTGAAGCTGAAGGACCCGTCGATCCCGATCTCGGTGAACTTGCCGCGCTATGGCGAGCCGGCCAGGCTCTACTGCCCGGCGGGGGTCTATGAGGTGCTGTACGACGAGGCCGGGCAGAACCCGCGGTTCCAGATCAATTTCCAGAACTGCGTTCACTGCAAGACCTGCGACATCAAGGACCCGTCGCAGAACATCGTCTGGACGACGCCCGAGGGCGGCGGCGGGCCGAACTATCCCAACATGTAGGAGCCTCGCGCCTTGCGGCGGACGTTTTCACAGCCGATGTTCGCCGCATGCGTCGATCCTTTCTGAATATCGTCCTGTCCTGCGCCGCGCCGGCCCTTCTGCTGGGCGCCTGCGGCACGCTGCCGGGCGCGCAAAGCGCCGGACCACAGGCTAAGGCCACGGCCGCCGAATCGGTGGAGGGCGCATCGACCTACGGCCTGTTCCTGGCCGGCGAGGCGGCCATGGCGAGGGGCCAGACCCAGGACGCCGGGCGGCTGTTCTCGGAAGCCATGACGCGGCCGGACGCCGACCCAATTCTCAGCGAGAGAGCGTTCACCGCCACCCTGCTGGCTGGCGACGTCCCTGGAGCCGCGCGCCTGGCGCCGACCTCGCCGGAGAGCGCCGAAGCCGTGCGCCGCATGGGCGCGCTGGTCCGAGCCGTGGAGGCGTTGGCCGAGGGTGACGGCAAGACCGCGCGCGCCCTTCTGGCGTCTGACGAGATCGCTTTTCCGCATCAGGCGGCCGCTGCCCTTCTGAAGCCCTGGGCCGCGGCCGAAGCGGGCGACATGACCGCAGCGCTTGAGGCGCCGGCCGCTGGCGGCGATCGGGTGCTCAGCTTCTTCGGGCTGCTCGGGCGCGGGCAGATCGCCGAGCGCGCGCGACGCTACGAAGACGCCGATGCGGCTTTCAAGTCGGCCGTGGACATCGGGCTGTCGCCGCGCACAGCGGCGCTCGCCTATGGCGCATTCCTGGAGCGTCGCGGTCGCAAGCTGGACGCCGGTGCGGTCTATGAGACGGCCCTTGCGGCGGATCCTGCCGATCGTGGGTTGATGGCGGCCAAGGCGCGCGCCGCCACAGGGCGCAAGGCGCCGCCACAACCGACTCTGCAACAAGGGGCCTCGCAGGCGCTGCTTGCGCCGACGGCGGCGATGGTCGCGGCCAAGCAAATTCAGATCGCGTTGGGTTACCTTCACCTGGTGCTGAGGCTCGATCCGGGTCGTGACGACGCCTGGGTGTTGGTGGGCGACATGCTGCAGGCAGGCGGCGACACCGACGGCGCGCGGGCGGCCTATGCGCGGCCCAAACCCGGATCGGTTGAATTCGCCGAGGCGCAGTCGAAGCTTGCCTGGACCTACCAAGCTGATGGGGACAACGCCCGCGCTCTGCAGTTGGCCCAGGCCGCCGCCGGCACCGGCGATCGGCAGGCGCGGCTGGGCTATGCCGATCTGCTACGCGGCGAGAAGCGCTATGAGGAGGCGGTCACAATCCTGACCACGGTGATGGCCGAGCAGAAGCAGCCGAACTGGCGGCTGCTCTACATGCGTGGGGTGACGCTCTCGCAGCTGGATCGCTGGACGGAGGCGGAGGCCGACCTGCGGGCCGCCCTGGCCCTGCAGCCTGACGATCCGGAACTGCTCAACTTCCTGGGCTACTCCTGGATCGATCGCGGCGAGCGGTTGCCGGAGGCGTTGGCGATGGTCAAGAAGGCGGTCGCCGCCAATCCGAGTTCTGGCGCGATGGTCGATTCCCTAGGCTGGGCCTACTATCGCATGGGCGACTACAAGGAAGCTCTGGCCAAGCTTGAGGAGGCGGTCGGCCTCGATGCCGGCGACCCAGAGATCAACGACCATCTCGGTGACGTCTACTGGCGCGTTGGCCGCAAGGATGAGGCCATGTTCCAGTGGCGCCGCGTCCTGACCTTGGATCCCGACGCCAAGATCAGGGCCTCGGCTGAGCGCAAGATCGCCGCGGGCGGCCTGGGCGCCGAGCCCCGCAGGGTGGCGGGCAACTAGTGGCGACGGCCGGCCGGACCCTGGCGCCGGCCAAGGTCAACCTCTTCCTCCACGTCGGTCCGCCCCAGGCGGACGGCTATCACTCGCTGTGCAGCCTGATGGCCTTCGCCGACACGGGCGATGAGCTCCGCCTTGAACCGGCGGCGGCGTTCGAACTCGCCATCAAGGGGCCGTTCGGCAAGGGTCTGGCGGCTGATCCGTCGAACCTGGTCTGGCGCGCGGCCGAGGCCTTGGCCCGCGAAGCCGGCGTGGGTCTGCCGCCCGTGCGGTTGATCCTCGATAAGCGGCTGCCGGTGGCGTCAGGGCTGGGCGGCGGTTCCAGCGACGCGGGCGCGGCGTTGCGTCTTGTGCGCGCCAGTCTCGATCAGTCCGTCGATGATGCGCGGCTGGAGGCGCTGGCCGCAGGGTTGGGCGCCGACGGCGCGCCCTGCCTTTGGGGCCGCCCGACGCTGGCGCAGGGCCGGGGAGAGCGGTTGAGCGCGGTCCCGGAGCTACCCCCTCTCTGGGCGGTGCTGGCGAACTGCGGGGTGAGCGTATCGACCCCGGCGGTGTACCGGGCTCTCGACCAGGCCGCCGTCTTCGGGGCGGTGGAGCCGCCGACCTTGCCGACGTGGGCGTCTGCGGCCGACTTGGCCGCGTGGCTGGGTGCGCAGCGCAATGACCTCGAGCGACCGTCGCTGACCTTGGCGGGTGAGATCGGTCCTGTGCTGGCGGCGCTGAGCGGCCCCGAGGCCCTGCTCACCCGTTTGTCGGGATCGGGTGGGACCTGCTTCGCCCTCTGCGGAACAGCGCAAGCGGCGGCGTCGCTGGCGGCGCGTGTGCTGGAAGATCACCCCGACTGGTGGGTCCGCGACTGCCGCCTCGGCGGCCCTTGGACTTGAGCTCAAACGAAAACGGGGAGCCCGAAGGCTCCCCGTTCCGTTGTCCGGCGGGTTGAACCGCAGGGCGTCTTAGGTGTGGTAGGCGCGTTCGCCGTGTTCGACGATGTCCAGGCCTTCTTCCTCGGTCTCAGGCGACGCGCGGAGTTGACCGGCGAGCTTGATGGCGAAGAAGACAATAGCGCTGGCGACGCCCGACCAGCAGATCGTGACCAGCACGCCCTTGATCTGAGCAAGCACCTGCGTGCCCATCGAGTAGGCGAGCGCATCGCAGGTCGACAGGTCGCCGTCCGCGCCGCAGGTGGTGTAGTCGACGATGCCGGCGCCGCCGAGGCCCGGATCCACCAGGATGCCGGTGGCGATGGCGCCGATGATGCCGCCGATGCAGTGGATGCCGAAGGCGTCCAGGCTGTCGTCATACTTCAGTGCGTTCTTCACGACCGAGCAGAAGAAGATGCAGACCGGCGAGACGATCAGGCCCAGCACCACCGCGCCCATCGGGCCGGAGAAGCCGGCGGCCGGGGTGATCGCCACGAGACCGGCGACCAGACCGGAAGCGAGGCCGAGCATCGAGGCCTTCTTGCGGGTGACCCATTCCACCGTGAACCAGGAAATGCCGGCGGCCGCGGTGGCGACGAAGGTGTTCACCATGGCCAAGGAGGCGTAGCCGTTCGATTCGAGGTTGGAGCCGGCGTTGAAGCCGAACCAGCCGACCCACAGCAGGCCGGCGCCCACGAGGGTCAGCGTCAGCGAATGCGGCGGCATGGCTTCAGTGCGGTAGCCCTTGCGCGGGCCGAGGATCAGGGCGCCGACCAGGGCGGCGATGCCCGCGTTGATGTGGACGACGGTGCCGCCGGCGAAGTCGAGGGCGCCGAAGCTCCAGATCAGGCCGGACTTGACCGGATCTTCCGGGGCGAGCGCGATCGCGTTCGGGCCGGGCCACCACCAGACCATGTGGGCCATCGGGTAGTAGGAGAGCAGGGGCCACAGGACCGCGAAGATCACCACGCCGGCGAACTTCATCCGTTCGGCGACGCCGCCAAGCACGAGGGCGGCGGTGATGGCCGCGAAGGTCATCTGGAAGCCGATGAAGGTCAGTTCGGGAATGACGACGCCGGTCGAGAATGTCGCGACGTTCACCGAGGGGTCGACGCCCTTGAGGAACAGTCGACCGTCGCCGCCGAAGAAGAGGTCGTGAGACCCCCCGTCTGTGAACGCCAGGCTGTAGCCGTATAGCACCCAGGCGATCATGCCGATCGCGGCTACGGCGCTGACCTGCATCAGCATGGACAGCATGTTCTTTTCGCGGACCAGACCGCCGTAGAAGAGCGCGAGGCCGGGAACGATCATCAGCAGCACGAGCACGGCCGAGACCATCATCCAGGCGTTGTCGCCCTTATCCATGACGTCTTCGATCGCCGGGGCGGCTTCTTCAGCGGGCGCGGCGGCCGGAGCGGCGACAGGCGCGGCGGCTTCAGCCGGAGCGGCCGTGGCCACCGCCGGTGCGGCTTCCTGCGCCAGGGCGGGCGCGAGCGGCGCTCCAACCATGGCGGCGGCGAGCATCAAGCCCGCCAAGCCTTTGAATTTCATGAGAGACATAACTCCAGATCCCCTTTTCTTGCGCGTCAGAGCGCCGCGGCGCCGGTTTCGCCGGTCCGGATGCGCACGGCGTCCTCGACGTTGACGACAAACACCTTGCCGTCACCGATCTTGCCGGTGGCGGCGGCGGCCTTGATGGCCTCTATGGCCTTGGCGGCGAGAGAGTCGTCGACGACGGCTTCCAGCTTCACCTTGGGCAGGAAGTTCACCTGATATTCCGCGCCCCGGTAGATTTCAGTCTGCCCCTTTTGACGGCCGTAGCCTTTGACTTCCGAAACCGTCAGTCCCTCCACGCCGGCTGCGACGAGCGCTTCGCGCACGTCGTCCAGCTTGAAAGGTTTGACGATCGCCATGATGAGTTTCATCGCTCACTCCTGCGTAGCCCCGTGAGGGTCGCCGCTCTGTTGCTCGTTTGGCCGCCCGGACGTCCCCATCCCCTTGCACGACGGCAAGCCAAGCTATCCGCCGAACCGGGGTCTCTTGGCGCGGACCGGGGCGGGACCAGCCTGCAGAACTCGCAGCGAGCCCAAATTTGAGGCGCCTAAGCAGGACTTCGCCGTATTTTTGAGCTCAACTTGTCCGCTGCTTCGCGAGCCATGATTTCGCCGACAAGTTCTGGTCTTTCACGACCCCGTGAACGTCGGAAACCCAAGCTTCGCCGAGACGTACCTAGCGCTGTCGCGCCGCGTCTCGGAGAGGCAGGGCCGGCAGCTGTCTCCTGATGACAGGGGATCGACCTAAGCCTTGAGGACCCTATGAATTTGAATCGCCTGACGACCTTCACCACGGCTGCGGCTTTCGTCGCGGTCCTGGCCGCGCCGCACATGGCCGCCGCGCAAACTACGACTCCTGCGAGTCCGGCCGCCACGTCCGCTGCGCCGGCCACGACGACTGCGTCCCCCAGCGTGGTCGCCAAGGGCGATATCGTCGAGACCCTGAAAGCCTCCGGGCAATTCACCATGCTTCTGAAGGCCACCGACGCGACCAACCTGACCGCGGTGCTGAAGAACAACCAGGGCCTGACCCTTTTCGCGCCCACGGACGCGGCCTTCGCCGCCGTCCCCCAGGCGCAGATGACGGCGATGATGGCCGACAAGGCCGGCCTGCAGAAGGCGGTCATGCATCACCTGATCAACGCCAAGGTGGATTCCTCCAAGATCAAAGGCGCCAAGGGCCCGGTGCCGAGCGTGGCCGGCGACAAGATCGAGCTCGACGGTTCGACCGACGTTCTGAAGGCCGATAACGCAACGATCATCCAGGCCGACGTGACCCCGACGAACGGCGTCATTCACGTGGTCGACGCGATCTTGACACCCGGCGCCGCGACCGCCGTGGCGCCGGCGACTGAAGAGCCCGCCGCCGCGACAGCCGCGACCGCGCCGGCCCAGTAAAGCGAGCCGGCGACAACACGGTATAGAGACGACCCGGTAGACGGGCGGCGTCACGAGATGGAGCCAATTTGCAATTGGGGCGCTTTCGCAAGTCGAAGCTTTAGAAAGGACCCAACATTATGAAGCTCAATCTGTTGATGACCGCCGCGTCTGCTGCAGTTCTGATCGGCGGCGCGGCGATGGCCCAGAACGCCGCCCCCCCGGCGGCCTCGACGACTGCGACTCCCGCAACTGCCGGCGTGGTGAATCCGTCGGAGGGTCCAGGCTCCACCGCGCCGTCGGGCGCCCCGTCCGACGCGACCATGAGCCCTTCGGAGCCGGCGGCTGAGGCCACCCCCGATGTTTCCGCGACCCAACCGGCGACCATGCCGGCCGCAACCCCGGGGACGGACGCCTCGACAGGCTTGACCAGCGACGCCTCGACCACTGCCTCGGCGGGCGGCGCGACGGTCACCACCACGATGACCGCCAACCAGCCGGTGGCCGATACGGCGGAAACCCGCGCGAAGTACCCGCCGATGTCGCGGGCCGGAAAGCGCACCCAGGCCGCTGGCAACTAAGCTGAGAAACTAAGCCATAAGGGCCGCTTGCAGCGGCTTGAAGGGAAAGTCGGCGGGCCCTATGGTCCGCCGGCTTTTTTACTGCCCTGGCGCGGCCTTCACCCCTTCCGATGATGTCTGACAAGCCGCTCTCGTTTCAGGGCCTGATCCTGACCCTTCACGATTACTGGAGCCGCCAGGGGTGCGCGATTCTGCAGCCCTATGACGTCGAGGTGGGCGCCGGCACTCTGTCGCCGATGACCGCGTTGCGGACCCTTGGGCCGAAGCCCTGGAAGGTCGCCTACGTGCAGCCTTCGCGCCGTCCGGCTGATGGTCGCTATGGCGAAAATCCCAACCGCCTGCACCAACACCACCAGTATCAGGTGATCCTGAAGCCAAATCCCGCCGACCTGCAGGAGCTTTATCTTGGCTCGCTCGAGGCGATCGGCATCGATCCGGCTGTGCACGACATCCGGTTTGTCGAGGATGACTGGGAGAACCCGACCGTGGGCGCCTGGGGCCTGGGCTGGGAAGTCTGGTGCGACGGTATGGAAATCACACAGTTCACCTACTTCCAGCAGGTGGGCGGCCTGGATGTGTTTCCCGTTGCCGGCGAGCTGACCTATGGGCTGGAGCGGTTGAGCCTCTACCTGCAGGATGTCGACAACGTCTACGACCTGCAGTTCAACGACGAGTTCAAGTACGGCGACATCTATCTGGCGAACGAGCAGCAATTCTCCGCCTATGAGCTGGAGGTGGCCGATATCGATACGGCCAAGCGCCACTTCGAGGATATGGAGGCCCAGGTGCGGCGGATCCTGGCGGCGCGTGGACGCCAGGGCCAGCCGCTAGCTTTGCCAGCCTACGACCACGTGCTGAAGGCGAGCCACCTGTTCAACATCATGGACGCCCGCGGCGCGATCGCGGTCGCCGAGCGGCAGAGCTACATCGGCCGCATCCGCGACCTTTGCAAAGCCTGCGCGGAGGCCTGGGTGGGCGAGCAGGGCTCCAATTCCCAAGGCGAGGCGGCGTAGAGACCATGCCGCAGCTGTTGATCGAACTCCTCTGCGAGGAAATTCCCGCGCGCATGCAGGCCAATGCGGCGCGCGATTTCGAGCGCCTGATGCGCGAGCGTCTGGCCGACGAGGGCCTGCTGCCCGAGGCGATGAAGGCGTTCGCCGGCCCCAGGCGCCTGACGCTCGTGGCCGAGGGCCTGCCGGCCGTGCAGCCCGATCGTCATGAGGACCGCAAGGGTCCGCGCGTCGGCGCGCCCGACGCGGCGATGGACGGCTTCCTGCGCTCGACGGGCTTGACCCGTGAGCAGTTGGTCGAACGCGACGGTGTCTGGTTCGCTCATTTGCACAGGGCTGGCCGGCCTGTGCCGGCGATCGCCGCCGAGGCGTTGGACTCCGTCATCCGCGGCTTTCCGTGGCCGAAGTCGATGATCTCGGGGACCAGCAAGCTGCGCTGGGTGCGGCCGCTGAAGCGGATCCTGTTCCTGTTCGACGGCGAGGTCGTTCCCTTTGAGGTCGAGGATATCGCCAGCGGCGACCTGACGATCGGCCACAGGTTCATGGGATCGCGCCAAGTGCTGAAGGTCCGCGACTTCGACAGCTACCAGGATGCGCTCGCCGCCAACTTCGTGGTGCTCGATCCTGAGGAGCGCAAGGAGCGGATCATGGACGCCGCGCGAACCATCTGCTTCGCGCGTAATCTCGAGCTGGTCGAGGACGACGGCCTGCTGGACGAGGTGGCGGGCCTGGCCGAATGGCCGACGCCGGTGATGGGCGACATGGATCCGGATTTCCTGGATCTGCCGCCGGAAGTGATCCGCACGTCGATGCGGGTGCACCAGCGTTACTTCGCGGTGCGCGATCCACGCTCGGGCTTTCTCGCGCCGCACTTCATCACGGTCGCCAACATCGAGGCGACGGACGGCGGAACGACCATTGCGCGCGGCAACGCCAAGGTGCTGTCGGCCAGGCTCTCGGATGCGCGCTTTTTTTGGAACGAGGATCTACGGGTGCGCCTGGCGGATCGCGCCGCCAAGCTGAAGGGTGTGACCTTCCACGCCAAGCTCGGGACGATGCACGACCGGGTCGAGCGGATCGTCGCCCTGACAGAACGCTTGGCGCCGTTCGTCCGTGACGACGAGGAGACCCTTGTCCACGCGGCCACCGCCGCGCGGCTGGCCAAGGCCGATCTTGTCAGCGGCATGGTCGGGGAATTCCCCGAGCTCCAGGGCGTCATGGGCGCCTATTATGCGGAGAAGGAAGGCCAGGACCCGGAGGTCGTGGACGCCATCCGTCATCACTATCGCCCGCAGGGGCCGGCCGATTCGACACCGGTGCAAAGCGCCGCGGCGACCGTCGCCCTGGCCGACAAGCTGGACACGCTCGTCAGCTTCTTCAGCATCAACGAGAAGCCGACTGGCTCCAAGGATCCCTACGCCCTGCGCCGCTCAGCGCTGGGGGTCATTCGGATCCTGCTCGATACACGTACGCGCCTGCCGCTGGGACAGTTCGTTTCTGAGGAACTGGTGGCCTTCCTTGGCGATCGACTGAAGGTGCTGCTGCGCGACCAGGGCCAGAAGCCGGATCTGGTGGATGCAGTGTTCGCCCTCGGCGATGACGACCTGGTGCGGGTGGTCGCAAAGGTGGGCGCGCTCGAAAAATTCGTCGGATCGGACGACGGCGCCAATCTTCTGGCCGGATTCAAGCGCGCGGTGAACATCCTGCGGGCCGAAGAGAAAAAGGGCGCTTTGCCGCACGGCGCTCCGGTCGACATGGCGGGTGCTCCTGGGGAAGAGACTTCTCTGATCAATGCGTTGGGGCATGTGGAGATCGAACTGGACAAGGCGCTGGAGAGGGAGGACTACGCCTCCGCCATGGCCGTCCTATCGACGCTGCGCGCGCCCGTGGACGCCTTTTTCGACAAGGTGCTAGTGAATTCCGAGGTCGCCGCCGAACGGGAAAACCGGTTGCGGCTTCTGCTGCAAGTCCGCGACGCGATGAAACGTGTGGCGGACTTCGGCCAGGTGGTAAGTTGATTTTCAGGGCTTAGGCTGAAGGGGGACGCGGTATGGCCGACACTATGGTCGATACTCGGTGGGTCTATGCGTTCGGAGGAGGCGGCGCTGACGGCGACGCTTCCATGAAGAACTTGCTGGGCGGCAAGGGGGCGAATCTCGCTGAGATGTCGTCGCTGGGCCTGCCGGTGCCGCCAGGGTTTACGATCACCACGGAAGCCTGCGTCCACTACTATTCCAACGCCCAGGTCTATCCGGCGTCGCTGGACGGCCAGGTTGAAGCAGGCCTCAGGCGCGTTGAGGAGCTGACGGGCAAGACCTTCGGCGACGCCGCCAACCCGTTGCTGGTGTCGGTGCGCTCGGGCGCGCGCGCCTCGATGCCGGGCATGATGGATACGGTGCTGAACCTGGGCCTCAATGACCAGACGGTCGAGGGCCTGGCGGCGCTGGCCGGCGACCGCCGGTTCGCCTTCGATTCCTATCGCCGCTTCATTCAGATGTACTCGAATGTCGTGCTGGGCCTGGACCATCACATGTTCGAGGAAATTCTCGACGAGCATAAGGACCGCCTCGATGTCACCGTCGACACAGCGCTGACCGCCGAAGGCTGGGAAGCTGTCGTCGGCGACTACAAGAAGGCCGTCGAACGCGAGCTCGGCCATCCCTTCCCGCAGGACCCGCAAGCCCAGCTGTGGGGCGCGATCAGCGCGGTGTTCGCCAGCTGGATGAACGATCGGGCGAAGTTCTATCGCCGTATGCACGACATCCCGGAAAGCTGGGGCACGGCCGTCAACGTCCAGTCGATGGTGTTCGGCAATATGGGCGAGACCTCGGCTACGGGCGTCGCTTTCACCCGTAACCCGTCCACTGGCCAGAACCGCCTTTACGGCGAGTTCCTGATCAACGCCCAGGGCGAGGACGTCGTCGCCGGCATCCGCACGCCGCAGGCGCTGACGCAGATCGCCCGCGAGGAGATGGGCGACAAGAACCCGTCCATGGAAGAGGCCCTTCCGGAAGTGTTCACCCAGTTCAAGGGCGTCGTCGAGAAGCTGGAGTCGCACTATAGCGACATGCAGGACATCGAGTTCACGGTCGAACGCGGCCGGCTCTATATGCTGCAGACGCGCAACGGCAAGCGCACCGCCAAGGCGGCGCTGAAGATCGCCGTCGACCTGGCCAATGAAGGCGTCATCACCCACAAAGAAGCGGTGATGCGCGTCGAGCCGGCGTCGCTCGATCAGCTGCTGCACCCGACGATCGACCCGAAGAGTCCGCGCAATGTGATCGCCGCCGGCTTGCCCGCCTCGCCTGGCGCAGCCACCGGCAAGGTGGTGTTCACCGCCGAGGACGCCGAACACCAGGGCGCTGCGGGCGAATCCGTCATTCTGGTGCGCGAGGAGACCTCGCCCGAGGACATCCGCGGCATGGACGCCGCCCGCGGCATCGTCACCGCCCGCGGCGGCATGACCAGCCACGCCGCCGTGGTGGCGCGCGGCATGGGACGGCCTTGCGTCTCTGGGGCCGGCGAGATCCGCATCGACCATAAGGCCGAGGTGTTCGTCACGCGCGGCCAGACCATCAAGGCGGGCGACATCATTACCATCGACGGCTCGACCGGCGAGGTGTTGCTGGGCGCAGCCAAGATGGTTGAGCCGGAACTGTCGGGCGATTTCGCCACCCTGATGGGCTGGGCCGACGAATCGCGCCGCCTGAAGGTTCGCGCCAATGCCGAGACCGCGGTCGACGCGCGCACGGCCCGCCAGTTCGGCGCCGAGGGCATTGGCCTTTGCCGCACCGAGCACATGTTCTTCGACCCGGACCGCATCGCCGCTGTGCGCGAAATGATCCTGGCCGACGACGAGGCCGGGCGTAGATTGGCGCTGGCCAAGATTCTGCCGATGCAACGGCAGGATTTCGTCGAGCTGTTCGGGATCATGGAAGGCCTGCCGGTCACCATCCGCTTGCTCGACCCGCCGCTGCATGAGTTCCTGCCGCACACGGAAGAAGAAGTGGCCGCTGTCGCCGCCGCCACCGGCCTCGACGCTGACAAGCTGCTCAACCGGGCGCGCGAGATGCACGAGGTGAACCCGATGCTGGGCCACCGCGGTTGCCGCCTGGGCGTATCCTATCCGGAAATCTACGAAATGCAGGTCCAGGCCATCATAGAGGCCGCCTGTGAAGTCGCGGCGTCGGGCCGGCCCGCGCCGATCCCTGAGATCATGCATCCGCTGGTCGCCAAGGGCGAGGAGATGAAGTTCCTCCGCGAGCTCACCGACCGCACGGCCAAGGCCGTCATCGCCGAGAAGGGCTGTGAGATCGAATATATGGTCGGCACCATGGTGGAGCTGCCCCGCGCGGCCCTGCGCGCCGCCGACCTGGCCGAGAACGCCGAGTTCTTCTCCTTCGGCACCAACGACCTGACGCAAACAACCTTCGGCATCAGCCGTGACGACTCCGGCCGCTTCCTGAACGCCTATATCGACAAGGGCATCTTCGAAAAGGATCCCTTCGTCACCCTCGACCAGGAAGGCGTCGGCGACCTGATCCGCATCGCCGCCGAGCGGGGCCGTTCGGTGCGACCGAACGTCAAGCTCGGCATCTGCGGCGAACACGGCGGCGACCCGGCTTCGATCACCTTCTGCGAGAGCGTCGGGTTGGACTATGTGTCCTGCTCGGCCTACCGGGTGCCGATCGCGCGTCTGGCCGCCGCCCAGGCCGCCATCGGCGTTATGGAGAAGGATCGCTAAGCGACGTCCGCAGCTTTCAAGCGCTTGCAACGCCGGTTCGTGGGTATCCACGGACCGGCGTTCTCGTGTTTGACGCTGTTGCGCAAAAACCACATTCGTCCGTGGTCTGATCAGCGCCGCTGAACGGACTCCAAGAGGCCGCGTTTCAAGCCGAACCCGGGGCACGGGTTGGCGGCTGTTCGTAGGTAGTTGGAGTTTGAGAACATGAATAAGCTTATCGCCGCCGCATCCGTCGCCGCCCTGGCGATGGCCGTCCCTGTGCTGGCGCAGGCCCAGAGCACCGAACTGACCGGCCTCTATGGCAGCCTGGGCTATGGCCACACCAACGCCGCCGGCAGCGTCGACGTCGGCGCGATCCAGGGCCGGCTCGGCTATCGCGCCAATCCCTACCTCGGTCTCGAAGGCGAGCTCGGCTACGGGATCAATGGCGACAAGGTCTCGGTTGGCGCCACCGATGTGCGGATCAAGCAGCGCGGCGAGGCGGCCGCCTATGGCGTCGGCTTCCTGCCCATCGGGCCGCAGTTCGACCTGACGGCACGCATCGGCTACGGCACGACAAAGTTCAAGGCGTCGGCCGCGGGTGTCGGCGTCACCGGCTCGCAGGACAGCTGGAACTACGGGGTCGGCGGCCAATATCGCTTTGACGGGGTGAACGGAATCCGCGCCGATTTCACCCGCAAGGATTTCACCGGATCCAACACCGGCCACGCCGATGTCTATTCGGTGGGATACGTCCGCCGCTTCTAAGACCCGGCGAACGTGACTGGAGAGAGGCCGGCGGCGCGGTGCGCGACGCCGGCCTTTTTCGTTTCAGCCCAGGGTGACGTAGAGCTCGCCCTCGATGGTCCATTGGCCGACGGCCTTGCGCCAGACCGCTGTGTAGGGGCCTGAGGCGTAGGTGATGAGCGCGCCGGCGAGCTTCATCTGGGCGATCCAGCGGCCGTGCTCGACCGCGCGTTCGCCGTCGGCGCCGAGTTCGATCGAGTCAGGCGTGCGGACGTAGGCCACGAAGTCGGGATCGCGGAACTGGCCGGCGAAAGCGTCGATCATGGCGTCGGCGCCGACGATCAGCGCGCCGTCGCCGACGATCAGTTTCACGTCAGGGGCGAAGAACGGCCGCAGGCGCGCGGCGTCCTTGGCGGCGATCAACTTGTTGGTCAGCCGTCGGCGGGCGCGGATGGCGTCGTCCGGCGCGGTCGACATGGTTTAGGCCGGATCGGCTTCCAGGCGCTTGTCGAGATAATCACCAACGCTGCGCTCGACCGAGGGCAGGTGCTCAGTCCAGAAGTGGTTGGCGCCTTCGACCACCTCATAGTCGATGACGATGCCCTTCTGGGTGCGCAGCTTGGATACGACGCGTTCGACCTCGACCGGCGGGACGACGGTGTCGGCGGAGCCATGCAGGATCAGGCCCGAAGCGGGGCAGGGGGCCAGGAAGCTGAAGTCATAGGCGTTGGTCGGCGGCGAGACCGAGATGAAACCATCGGTTTCCGGCCGGCGCATCAGGAGTTGCATGCCCACCCAGGCGCCGAAGGAGTATCCGGCGACCCAGCACTGGGAGGCCGCGGGATTGGTGCTCTGCAGCCAGTCCAGGGCCGTAGCCGCGTCCGCCAATTCGCCGATGCCGCTGTCAAACTCGCCCTGGCTGCGGCCGACGCCGCGGAAGTTGAAACGCAGGACCGAGAAGCCGCGCTTCATGAACAGGTGGTAGAGCTGCACCGCGACCGGGTTGTTCATCTGGCCGCCGGCCCGCGGGTGCGGATGCAGGATCAGCGCCACGGGCGCCGTCTCCGACTTGCCCTGGGTGTAACGGCCTTCAATCCGTCCGGCCGCGCCGGTCAGAACGACTTCAGGCATACCTACCTCTTGCAGGGCCCGCGAGCTGTCCCGGGGGCTGTGGAATACTTGACTAAAGCACTCGGGCTTCTTAAGTCCGGCCCTTCGGTACGGAACCGGCTTGAAGCCTCCGCGCAAGGCGGCGGCTTGTAGCACAGGCCGCGCCCAATGCGCGCGAAAACTGCAGCAGGTCCAGTCATGCGGCTCTCCACGAAAGGACGTTACGCCGTGATGGCGATGGCGGATCTGGCTCGCCGCCAGAGCCCGTCCGAACGCGGCCTTTCGCTTGCCGATATCGCCGAGCGACAGGACATCTCCCTTTCCTATCTGGAACAGCTATTTGCGCGCCTGCGCCGCAAGGGCCTGGTGATCAGCGCGCGTGGTCCGGGCGGCGGCTATCGCCTGGCGACAGCGGCCAGCGAAATCACCGTGGCGGCGATTATCCACGCCGTGGACGAGCCGCTGCACGCCACCCGCTGCGAGGCGCTGGAACACCAGGGCTGCATGCATCGCGGCGAGCGGTGCCTGACCCACGATCTTTGGGATGACCTGGGCCGGCACATCGAGAACTTCCTGACCTCGGTCAGCCTGGCCGACGTCGCCGAAGGCCGCGTCGGCGGCCGCATGGGCGTGCGGGAGGCCGCGGAGTGACTGCGGTCTACCTGGATCATAACGCCACGACGACCGTGCGACCCGAGGCGGCCGAGGCGGTCGCGCGGGCGCTATCGGTCACGGGCAACCCGTCGTCGACCCATGCGGCCGGCCGTGCGGCCCGCGCGGGGCTGGAGGCTGCGCGCGCGCAGGTCGCCGCCTTGATCGCGGCGCCGGCCTCCACCGTGGTCTTCACCAGCGGGGGGTCGGAGGCCAACGGCCTCGCCATCGAGAGCGCGGTCGCCGGCGGATCACATCGCCTGATCATCTCGGCGATCGAGCATCCGAGCGTCCTGGAAACGGCGCAGGCGAGCGACGCGGCCATCGAGATCCTGCCGGTGGACAGCGATGGCGTCGTCGATTTGTCCTGGTTGGCCCGGCGGCTGAACGCCTGGGACGCCGCTGACGGCAGGCCCTTCGTGGCGATCATGCTGGCTAACAACGAGACCGGCGTGATCCAGCCGATCGCTGACGCCGCCACCCTGGTGCGCGCCGCCGATGGCTGGCTGCATGTCGATGCGATTCAAGCGGCGGGCAAGGTGGCGATCGATAGCCGGGGGATCGGGGCCGACACGCTAGCGATCTCGGCGCACAAAATTGGCGGGCCGCAAGGGATCGGCGCTCTGACATTCGGACCGCGCGCGGCCCTCCGTCGGCGGCTGCAGGGCGGCGGCCAGGAGCGCGGCTGGCGCGGTGGGACGGAGAACCGGCCCGGGATCATGGGATTTGGCGTATCCGCCGAGGCCGCGATGCGTGGTCTCGACGCAGCGGGCCGCCAGGCGGGCTGGCGCGACTCCGCTGCGTTGGCCCTGAAGGCGCACGGCGCCGTCGTGGCGGGCGAGGGCGCGCCCCGGATCGCCAATACGCTGAGCGTCGCTGCGGCAGGTTTCCCGTCTGAGATGCAGGTCATGACGCTGGACTTGGCGGGCGTGATGGTCAGCGCAGGCGCGGCCTGTTCGTCCGGCAAGGTGAAGGCCAGCCCGGTGCTGGCGGCGATGGGCTTTGGCGACCTCGCCGGATGCGCCATCCGCGTCAGCGGCGGCTGGGATACGACAGAGGCGGACTGGCGACGGTTCGCTGACGTCTGGGTGCAAGCATATCAACGGCATTCGGCGCGACGCGCGTCGGCCGCCGTGGGAGTAGGAGCCTAATGGCCGCCGTCCGTCAGACCGTCGATCAGGTCCAGAACCTCGAGAAGTACAAGCACGGCTTCGTCACGGAGATCGAGCAGGACTTCGCGCCGAAGGGCCTGTCCGCCGATATCGTGCGCTTCATTTCGGCTAAGAAGGAAGAGCCGGAATGGATGCTGCAATGGCGCCTCGAGGCCTATGAGCGCTGGCTGCAACTGGACGAGCCCACCTGGGCCAAGGTCAGCTTCCCAAAGATCGACTACCAGGACAGCTATTACTACGCCGCGCCGTCGCAGAAGGCGGGCCCGAAGAGCCTCGACGAGGTCGATCCGGAACTGCTGGAGACCTACAAGAAGCTGGGCATCCCGCTGCGCGAGCAGGAGGTCCTGGCGGGCGTCGAAGGCGCGCCGCGCTATGCCGTTGACGCGGTGTTCGACAGCGTCTCGGTGGTGACCACCTTCAAGAAGGAGCTAGGCCAGCATGGGGTGATCTTCTGCCCCATGAGCGAGGCGATTCGTGAGCATCCGGAACTGGTGAAAAAGTACCTAGGCTCGGTGGTGCCGACCTCGGACAACTACTTCGCCTGCCTGAATTCGGCGGTCTTCTCCGACGGCAGCTTCGTCTACATCCCGCCGGGCGTGCGCTGCCCGATGGAGCTTTCGACCTACTTCCGCATCAATGCGGCCGAAAGCGGTCAGTTCGAGCGGACCCTGATCATCGCCGACAAGGGCTCCTACGTTTCCTACCTGGAAGGCTGCACCGCGCCGATGCGCGATGAGAACCAACTGCACGCCGCGGTGGTGGAGCTGGTGATCCTCGACGACGCTGAGATCAAATATTCCACGGTCCAGAACTGGTATCCGGGCGATCCGGAAACGGGGAAGGGCGGCATCTACAACTTTGTCACCAAGCGCGCCGATTGCCGGGGCGAGCGGGCCAAGGTGTCGTGGACCCAGGTCGAGACCGGCTCGGCGATCACCTGGAAATATCCGTCCTGCATTCTGCGCGGCGACGACAGCGTCGGTGAGTTTTATTCCATCGCCATCACCAATGGCCGCCAGCAGGCCGACACCGGCACGAAGATGATTCACCTGGGCGCCAACACCCGCTCGCGGATCATCTCCAAGGGCATCAGCGCCGGCAGGTCGTCGAACACTTATCGTGGCCTGGTTTCGGCTCATCCGAAGGCCAAGGGCTCGCGGAATTTCACCCAATGCGACAGCCTGCTGATCGGCAAGGACTGCGCGGCCCACACCGTGCCCTACGTCGAGGCGCGCAACGGCCAGTCGGTGTTCGAGCACGAGGCGACGACGACCAAACTGTCGGAAGACCAGCTGTTCTATGTGATGCAGCGGGGCCTTTCCCAGGAAGAGGCGGTCCAGCTGCTGGTCAACGGCTTCGTCAAGGACGTGCTGCAGCAGCTGCCGATGGAGTTCGCCGTCGAGGCCCAGAAGCTGGTGGCGATCAGCCTCGAAGGGAGCGTCGGCTGATGGCCCTGCGTGACGCCTACTACGCCAAGCTGAGCCGGCGCGACGAGGCCCAGGCTGCGGCCGAGCGTCCCTATCACGAGGCCCATGCTGCGCTGAAGGCGCTGTTCCAGGAGATCATGCGCGACCGCGAGCTCCTGGATTCCATGGGCGCAGAGGTCGAGCTGAACGGCGATGAGCTGCAGGTCGATCCGGGCCCGATCTTCATCCGCGCCAGCGTCGATAAGGCCGGTGATTACCATCTGACCTATGAGATCAAGGCGGCGGACGATCCCGAGGTTCGGACGGTCCCCGTGAAGACGATCCCCGATATCGAGGAGGCGATCGCCGCCCTTCTCGTCGACTATGACGACCGCGATTAAGTCTGGAAGATGATGCTGAATATCAAAGACCTGCGCGCTGAAGTTCAAGGCAATGAGATCCTGAAAGGCCTCACTCTGGAAGTACCGGCCGGTGAGGTGCATGCCATCATGGGACCGAACGGCGCCGGCAAGTCGACGCTGTCCTATGTGCTGACCGGCCGCGACGGCTATGAAGTCACCGGAGGCTCAGCGAGCCTCGACGGCGAGGATCTGCTGGCGCTCGCGCCGGACGAGCGCGCCGCGCGCGGCGTCTTCCTGTCGTTCCAATATCCCCTGGAAATTCCAGGTGTTCCGGCGCTCACCTTCATTCGCACGGCGCTGAACGCGCAGCGCAAGGCGCGCGGCGAGGACGAGGTGACGGCGCCGGCGTTCCTCAAGCTCGCCCGGGAAAAGGCCGAGCTCCTGAAGATCGACTTCGACATGCTGAAGCGGGCGCTAAACGTCGGCTTCTCCGGCGGCGAGAAGAAGCGGATGGAGATCTTCCAGATGTCCATCCTGGAGCCCCGCCTGCTGATCCTCGACGAGACGGATTCGGGCCTCGACGTCGACGCCCTGCGGATCGTCTCGGAAGGCGTCAATGCGCTGCGCAGCGCCGACCGGGCGATGCTGGTGATCACCCACTACCAGCGCCTGCTCGACTACATCAAACCCGACCGCGTCCATGTGCTGGCCGGCGGGCGTATCGCCGACAGCGGCGGGCCGGAGCTGGCCCTCACGCTGGAGCGCGAAGGCTACGAACGCTATGCGAGGGCCGCTTGAGCTTGAAAGCCGCCATTGCGGCGCGCGACCTCGCCCAGCTGCCGAGCCGGCGCGACGAGGACTGGCGCTGGACGGACATCCGCGGCCTGATCCGGGTCTTGCCCGAGGCATCACAAGGCCATGCGGGCGCGGTGGGCGAGGGGCCGTTCGACGCCCTGGCCGATCGCCATGTCCGCGTAGTCAACGGCCTCGGCGGGGAGGCCATCGCGGTCGCCGCCGGTGAGACGACGACCGTGGCTCTGCGGTTCGTGTCGATCGCCGCCGGCGCCCACACGGCCTCGGTGACGGTGGACGTCGCCCCGGGCGGTCGCTTGACCTTGCTGGAAAGCTATGAGGGCGACGAGGGCGGCTATGTCGTCCAGGCCGGCCTGTCGATCACCCTGGGCGAGGGCGCTGAGGTTGAGCGCATCGTCCTGGCGCGCGACGGCGCCTTGGGCGTCAGCGTCAGCGAGGCCGATGTCGTGCTCAGCCCGCAGGCTAGCTTCAGGCAGACCGTGGTCACCGACGGCGCGCGCCGCCAACGGCTGGAAACACGCGTCGCCCATCCCGGCGGCGGGGCCCTGGCGCGTCTCGATGGGATCTATCTGCTGGACGGTCAGCAACACGCGGACCTGACCACCGTGCTCGATCACCGCGGGCCGGATGGCCGCACCGACCAGCTGACCAAGGGCGTGGTGCGCAACCAGGCGCGGGCGGTGTTCCAGGGACGCATCGTTGTCCATCAGGGCGCGGATCAGACCGATGCGCGGATGGGCCACCACGCCCTGATCCTTTCCGACCAGGCCGAAGTCGACGCCAAGCCGGAACTGCAAATCTGGGCCGATGACGTGTCGTGCAGCCACGGCAACACCATCGGCGCGCTGGACGACGAGGCGTTGTTCTACGCCCGTCAGCGGGGCATGCCGTTCGAGACGGCGCGCGCCCTGCTGATCGAGGCCTTCGTCGGCGAGGTCGCCGACCGGATCAGCCATGACGGCGCCCGCGAGGTCGTGCGCGCGTTCGCCGCCAGCCGCCTGGAAGCCTGAGCATGGCCTTCGACGTGCAGGCGGTTCGGGCGCAGTTCCCCATCCTGTCGCGCCAAGTGCACGGCAAACCTTTGATCTATCTGGACAGCGCCGCCTCGGCCCAGAAGCCGCGAGCGGTGATCGACGCCATGGTCCAGGCGATGGAACATTCCTACGCCAATGTGCACCGCGGCCTGCATACCTTGGCCAATGAGACGACGGACGCCTACGAGGCGGCGCGGCGCCAGGCGGCCGAGCTGATCGGCGCCGATATCAATGAGGTGGTCTTCACCAAGGGCGCCACTGAGGCGATCAACCTGGTCGCCGCGGGCCTGGGGGCGAGCCTGCAGGCGGGCGACGAGGTCCTGCTGACCGAGATGGAGCACCACGCCAACATCGTGCCGTGGCACTTCCTGCGCGAGCGCAAGGGGGTGGTCCTGAAGTTCGCCAAGGTGCGCGACGACGGATCGCTGGATATCGACAGCTTCAAAGCGCTGCTGAGCGACAAGACCAAGGTCGTGGGCGTTAGCCACATGTCCAATGTCCTGGGCACGGTCAATCCGCTCGCCGAGTTGATCGCTCTGGCTCATGACGCGGGCGCGGTCGTCTTGGTCGATGGCTGTCAGGCGATCGTCCATGAGATCGTCGATGTGAAGGTGCTGGACGCCGACTTCTACGTCTTCTCCGGCCACAAGCTCTACGGGCCGACCGGCATCGGCATCCTCTATGGCAAGGCCGAGGCCTTGGCGGCGTTGCCGCCGTACCAGGGTGGCGGCGAGATGATCGGCCAGGTGTCGCTGGAGGCGATCACCTATGCCGACCCGCCGCATCGGTTTGAGGCCGGCACGCCGCCGATTCTCGAGGCGATCGGACTGGGCGCGTCGATATCGTGGTTCCGGTCGCTGGATCGCGAGGCGGTCGTGGCCCATGAGGCGGCGCTCTACGCCCGGGTGCGCGACGGCCTGAGCGGTGCGAACTGGCTGCGCGTGATTGGTGAAGCGCCAGGCAAGGGGCCGATCCTGGCCTTCACCGTCGAGGGCGCCCATGCCCATGACGTGGCTCAGATCCTGGATCGGTATGGGGTGGCGGTGCGCGCCGGGACCCATTGCGCCGAGCCGCTGATGAAACGTTTTGACCTGACGTCCAGTGCGCGAGCATCTTTCGCACTATATAACACCGAGGAAGAGGCCGACGCCTTCGTAGAGGCCCTCTTCAAAGCCCAAGCCTTCTTTGCCTAGAGCGCCCAAATGACCGAAGCCGTCGAACCCGTCGCCAAGCTCGACCAGACTGTCCTCGACAACCTGACCGACCAGATCATCGAGCAGCTGAAGACCGTGTTCGACCCGGAAATCCCGGTGGACGTCTACGAGCTGGGCCTCATCTATGAGGTCGATATCTCGGATGAGCTCGACGTGACCGTCGAGATGACCCTGACCGCGCTGGGCTGCCCGGTGGCCGGAGAGATGCCGGGCTGGGTCAAGGACGCGGTTCTGAAGGTGCCGGACTTGAAGTCGGTGCGCGTCGCGCTCACCTTTGAGCCGCCGTGGGATCCGTCCCGGATGTCCGACTCGGCCAAGCTGCAATTGAACATGCTCTGATGGAAACAATCGGCGTCACCCCCCAGCTGCGTCCGCGCCGCCCGCGGCCCAAGGTCGTCACCCTGACCGAGCGTGCGGCTGAGCGAGTGCGCGAGATCATGGCGCGGAAGGCCCAGGATGCCGCTGAACCGCCGTATCTGGGCTTGCGCGTCGGCGTGAAGAACGGCGGTTGCGCTGGGCAGGAGTATGTCCTGGACTACGCCACCGAGGCCGGACCGCTGGACGAGGTGGTTGAAGACAAGGGCGTGACGATCCTGGTTGAGCCCAAGGCTGTGCTTTTCCTGATCGGCACAGAGATCGATTACGAGGTGAGCAAGCTCTCGGCCAAGTTCACCTTCCGCAATCCCAACGAGACCGACGCCTGCGGTTGCGGCGAGAGCGTGACGATCGTCCCGGCGACCGACGCTTAAGGCGCGGGCCATCTTCTCCCGCAAACGGGGAAGGGACCGACTTACCTAGATCAGGTCGCCGTGGGCCGGCGGCTTGGTGTGGTTGGCTTTCAGGGTCGCCCAGCTGTCGGCGTCCATCCATTCCGTCCAGATCCGGTAGGTCCAGAGCTGGGCGTGTTCGTTGATATTGGTGTCGACGTGGGCGACGCCTTCGATCACCTGGACCGGCGTCTTGTTCAGACCCATCGAAAAGTTCAGCGGATAGCGCTGGGCGATCACACCCTTCATGGCGCGCGTGGACTGGTCCCAATTCTCTCCGTCGTCCTGCTCCAGCAGGCCAGCGGCGCCGAACACGTGGTTCTCGGAGTTGATAATCTCCTTCTTCTTCGCCTCGCTGGCGTCCTTCGGCACGAAGCTGAACCACCAGATCTCGGTGTTCAGCGGCCCCCGGGGCAGACGCAGCGACAGCTGGTAGGCGCCGGTGGACACCCACAGGTTCGGGAAGATGTTGGGGTGGCCGGAGGTGTCCACGCCGACCTCGCCCAGGGCGGCGCGGCCTTGCGGCGTATCACGGTAGAGATCTTCCATGATCGGCTCGATCCGGTCGGCCATCGAGCGTCGCGCGTCGCGGGCTTCCTGGCTGCCGCGCGGGCCGCCAATGGCGTGGCCATAGGCTCCGAACACCACGCGGTGGCCGCGCGACATCCCCACAGCGCGAGCCTTTTCCAGCACGGCGTGGTCTTCCGGCGTGAGCTTCGAGCCGCCGCGCAGCATGCCGACCATGAACGCTGAGGCGTGGCTGATCTGCGGGTGGTACCAGTCGAACAGGTTGTCGACGGCCAGCTTCCAGTTGCAGCCGATCAGGTTCTTCTGGACGCCCTCGACGATCACCATGTCGCCACGCTCGGCGATCAGGTCGATGCTCATCCGGCCGACTTCCCCGAGGTATTCCTCAAGGTCCGGGGCTTCCGGATCCATGGTGGCGAAGACGAAACCCTTGTAGCTGGCCACCTTGCCGGCCTTCACCAGGCCCCACTGCGACTTGTCGAGTTGCTCGTGGTAGAAATCCTTGTAGCCGGGAACGCCGATCAGCTGGCCGTCGAGGCCATAGGTCCAGCCGTGGTAAGTGCAGAGGAACGAGCGGGCGTTGCCGCTCTCGGCCCGGCAGACCGCGTTGCCGCGGTGGCGGCAGCTGTTCAGCAGGACCTGCAGCTCGCCCTTCTTGTCGCGGGTGGCGATCACCGATTCTTCGCCGATGAAGCTCAGGAAGAAGTCGCCGGCCTTCGGGATCTGGCTCTCGTGGCACATGAAGTTCCACGCGCGGGCGAAGATGCGCTCCAGCTCGAGTTGGTAGATATCTGCATCAGCGAACATTGCCCGATCGACCGTGCCGGTCTCGACATCGACCATCGTCCTGAACGGGGTCTTCATCTCGTGCAGCATCGGGGATCCTCCGAAAAACGATCAGGCGAAGCCGCCCTTATTTTTCGGAGGAGCTTAACCGCGCGGATGCTTGGCGCATAGCGGCATGACACGCGCCCTGCCGAGCGCTCGGGATCTAGGGATCTAGACCAGTTCGCCGGCCTTCGGCGGGGCCGTGTGCTGGGCCTTCAGCACAGCCCAGCTTTCCGCGTCCATCCAGTCGGCCCAGTTGCGGTAGGTCCACAGCTGGGCATGTTCGTTGATGTGGGTATCTATGTGGGCATGGCCACGCTCGCCCACCTTGGTCACCCCGGTTCCAATCGCCATGGAGAAGTTCAGCGGATAGCGCTGGGCGACCACGCCGCGGGTGGCGCGGGTGGATTGGTCCCAGTTCTCACCGTCGTCCTGCTCAAGCATGCCGGCGGCGCCGAAGGTGCGGTTGGCGCGGTCCATGCGAATCTTGCGCTCGGCGTCGGACAGACCCTGCGGGAGCAGGGTGAACCACCAAAGCTCGGTGTTTCCGGGTCCGCGCGGCAGGCGCAGGCAGATCTGGTTGCCGGTGATCCACATGTTCGGGAAGATGTTCGGGTGGCCCGATGTGTCGGCCATGTCGCCCAAGGCCTCGGCGACTTCGGGCCTTTTGCGCCATTCCTGGTTCAGGAACTGATCGAGGGGTTTGCCCTCAGCCTTCATTTCTTCGACGATTTCCCATAGCCGCGGCTGGATCTTGTTGCCGCCGATCGCATGGCCGTAGTCGCCCAGTGTCACCCGGTGGTTCCACGGAGTGAAAAGGCCGGTCTCGGCGTGCTTGCGAGCGCCTGACATGGTGGCCGAGGCGTGGCTGATATCGACGTGATAGAAGTCGAAGAGGTTGTCGACAGCCAACTTCCAGTTGCAGCCGATGATGTTCTTTTGGACACCCTCGACGATCATCATCTCGCCCTGGCCGCTGAGAAGATCGAGTGCGAGACGGGCGACGGGGCCCAGGAACTCTTCCAGGTCCGGGGCTTCCGGATCCATGGTGGCGAAGACGAAACCCTTGTAGCTGGCCACCTTGCCAGCCTTCACCAGGCCCCACTGCGACTTGTCGAGCTGCTCGTGGTAGAAGTCCTTGTAGCCCGGGACGCCGATCAACTGGCCGTCCAGGCCGTAGGTCCAGCCGTGGTAGGTGCACAGGAACGATCGCGCATTGCCGGCTTCCGCGCGACAGACCGCATTGCCACGGTGGCGGCAGCTGTTCAGCAAGACCTGGAGCTCGCCCTTCTTGTCACGAGTCGCGATCACCGATTCTTCGCCGATGAAGCTCAGGAAGAAATCGCCGGCCTTCGGGATCTGGCTCTCGTGGCACATGAAGTTCCACGCGCGGGCGAAGATGCGCTCCAGCTCCAGCTCATAGATGGATTGGTCGGCGAAAATGGCGCGTTCAACGGTGCCTTTTTCGGCGTCGACCATGGTGTGGAACGGCGTCTTGATCTCGTGCAGCACGGCGGCCTACCCCCAGCGACTTTATGCGGAACGTTGGTCTCCCGCCGCATGCAAGTTGCTGCCGGCCTCATCAAAGAGCAAGCCGGCCCGATGTGCAGAACCGGGCAAGTTCATTCTGAAATGGGCCAGGTCGTTATTCCTTGGCGATGGGCGTCGCGCGCAGGAGGAACGCAGGCGTATCGGAGCCGAAGCCAACGACGCGGTCGTTGTCTTCTCGACTGCGGCCACGATCGGGATCCCGCTGCGGAGCGCGTTCGCGCTCCCGTTCGCGGCGGGGACCGCGTTCATTGCGATCAGGGCGATCGTTGCGCTCAGCGCGTTCCGGACGCTCGCTGCGTTCGGCGCGTTGCGGGCGTTCTACGGGCTCAGCACGCGCGACCGGCTCGGCGGCTTCTTGCGACAAACGGCGCGGACGGCGGGCGGGACGTTCGGCCGGGGGCGCCTCATCGTCTCGCTCAACCGCAGGCGCAGCGGCCTGCAGGGGCGTGGTCGAGGCTTGTTGCTCGCGCGGGGCGGGGGCAGGGGTTCGGTCGCGTTTGTTGCGGTCACGGTCGCGATCGCGGCCGCGTTCCTTCTCGCGGCGCGGGCCGTCCTTCATCGTCTCCCAGTCGAGGTCGATCGTCAGCTCGGCGGGGGTCTGCCCGATCAGCTTGATGACCTTGTCGAGGTTCTTCGAATCCGCCGGCGTCGTGATCATATAGGCCTCGCCGGTGCGTCCGGCGCGGCCTGTGCGGCCAATGCGGTGGACGTAGTCGTCGGCGTGGTGCGGCACGTCATAGTTGAAGACGTGGCTCACGGCGGGGATGTCGAGACCGCGGGCGGCGACGTCGGAGGCCACCAGTAGTTTCAATTCGCCTTTGCGGAACATCTCAAGCGTTCGCATCCGCGTCGCCTGATCGAGGTCGCCGTGGATGGCCGCGGCGTCGAAGCCGTGGGTCCGCAGCGACTTGGCGACGATGTCGACCTCTGACTTGCGGTTGCAGAAGACGATGCCGTTCTGCACGTCGTCGCGGGCGATGATGTGGCGTAGCGCCGTGCGCTTGGCCTTGGCGTCGGTCACCGGCAGGCGCACGACAAACTGGCTGATGTTCTCGTTGGTGGTGGCGGGACGCGAGGCCTCGATCCGCTCAGGATCGCGCAGGAACTGCTTGGTGAGGCGCGTGATCTCCGGCGGCATGGTCGCCGAGAAGAACAGGGTCTGCTTCTTAGCCGGCGTCAGCTTGAAAATGCGCTCGAGGTCCGGGATGAAACCCATGTCAAGCATGCGGTCGGCTTCGTCGACGACCATCAGCTGGACGCCGGTCATCAGCAGCTTGCCGCGCTCGAAGTGGTCGAGCAGGCGGCCCGGCGTGGCGATCAGGACGTCGACGCCGCGGTCGAGCTTGAGTTCCTGGTCGGAGAACGAGACGCCGCCGATCAGCAGCGCCCAGGAGAGCCGCTGGCCCTTGGCGTATTTTTCGAAGGAGGCGGCGACCTGGTCGGCGAGTTCGCGGGTCGGGGCGACGACCAGGGCGCGCGGCATGCGCGCCTTGGAGCGACCGGCCGCGAGTCGGTCGATCATCGGCAGGGTGAAGGCGGCGGTCTTGCCCGTGCCGGTCTGGGCGATGCCCAGCACGTCGCGGCCGGCGAGCGCCACGGGAATGGCGGCGGCCTGAATGGGTGTTGCGACGGTGTAGCCGGTCGCGGCGACAGCTGCGAGGGTCGCGGGCGACAGGCCCAGGGCGGAGAATTCGGTCATTGGGTACAAGAAGAAAATGGGCGCTCGTCAGCACAGACGTGGCGCGGCGGCGCTGACGGCGGTCGTCGCGCGGTGGCGAAAATAGGCTTGGACGACCTTAAGTCAACGCACGCAGGGAAGTTCGTCGGTCGGAGAGACAACATTAAGCCGAATTAGGTTGGAAGAGGCAGGGTGCGCGCGCGAAAAGCGCGCCGATTCTGCTGGAGTTCGCCCGTGTTCGCCCTCGTCGCCGCCGCATCTCTGATGGCCGCTCCGGCATTGCCGGCCCTGCCCAAGATCGAGCGGGCGCCACAGATCGTCTACCTCGACCGTTCCGGCCAGTGGCTGGGGGTGCGCGGGGGCCGATATGCGCCGCCGATGGATGTGGCGCGGCTGCCGGCCTACGTGCCCGCCGCCTTCGTCGCCATCGAGGATCGGCAGTTCTACGGCCATGCAGGATTCGATCCGCGGGGGATGGCCCGCGCGCTTGTGACCAATCTGGAGAAGGGCCGGATCGCCCAGGGCGCCTCGACCATCACCCAGCAGGTCGCGCGGATGCTGTTCCTGAACAATGCGGTGACGCTCGAGCGCAAGGGGATGGAGATCGTCTACGCGATCCAGCTGGAGCGGGCCTACAGCAAGAACCAGATCCTTGGGTTCTATCTGAGCCGCGCCTATTTCGGCGCCGGCGCCTATGGGCTGGAGGCCGCCGCGCAGCGCTACTTCGGCAAGCCCGCTGCGCGGCTGACGATGCGCGAGGCGGCGATGCTGGCGGCGGTGATGAAGTCGCCGGTGGACTATCACCCGCTGATCAATCCCAAGCGGTCGGCTGAACGCAGCGGCCTGGTGCTGGACGCCATGGTGGAGACCGGGCTGATCACGCGCGCCCAGGCGACGCGGGCGAAGGCCGAACGGCCAAATGTGCGTCCTGACGCCGAGGCGGATGCGGCGCAATATTTCGTAGACTGGCTCGATCCGCAGGCGCGCAAGGCGATGGGCGCGGTGAAACAGGACATGATCGTTGAGACCACGCTCGACCAAGGTCTTGAGGTTCAGGCCGCCCGCAACGCCAAGGCGGTTGTCGTCGGCCACGCGGCGCAACGGGTGGAGCAGGCGGCGCTCGTCTCGCTGGATGGCTATGGGCGGGTGCGGGCGATGATCGGCGGCGTGAACTATCGCGTCGCCCCGTTCAACCGTGCGACCGGAGCGCGGCGGCAGGCGGGCTCGGCCTGGAAGCCGTTTGTCTACCTGGCGGCGATGGAGGCCGGCCGCACGCCGGACGACCTGGTGGTCGACGAGCCGGTGACGATTCAGGGCTGGTCTCCGCGCAACTATGACGAGGGCTATGCGGGTCCCTTGACCCTCGAGGTCGCCTTCGCCCGCTCGCTGAACACGGTCGCCGCGCGGCTGGCGGATGAGACCGGGCGAGACCGGGTCGCCGCGACAGCGCGCCGTCTCGGCGTGACCTCGCCGATCAGCGTTAGCCCGTCTATGGCGCTGGGCGCCGTGCAAGTGACACCGCTGGAGCTGGCGCAGGCCTACGCGCCCCTGGCCAACGGCGGCTACGGCGTCCAGGCCTATGGGGTCGAACGGATCCGCACCCGGGCGGGCAAGGTCGTCTGGGCGCGCAGGGCGCCGGCGCTCAGCTCCGTCGTCGCCAACCCGGCCCTGGGCGAGCTGAACCGGATGATGCGCACGGTGATCACATCGGGCACCGGCGCGCGGGCGCGGATCGCCGGCTACGACCTGGCGGGCAAAAGCGGCACGACCTCGGACTACAAGGACGCCTGGTTCGCGGGCTATTCCGGCGGTCTCGTCACAGTTGTTTGGCTGGGCCGCGACGACGCCAAGCCGATGGCGCGGGTGACGGGCGGCGGGGCGCCGGCCGAGCTGTGGCGCGGCTTCATGGTCCAGGCGCTGAAACGCGGGGCCATGCCGATCCCGGCCGGTGCGCCCGCGCCGCCCGCGCCCCCGCTCAGCGAGGTCGAGCCGGCGACTGAATAGTCAGACGTCCAGATCGGCCAGGGCGAACTCGGCGTTTTCCTGGATGAAGCGGAAACGCAGTTCGGGCCTGCGGCCCATGAGCGCCTCGACCAGGTCGGCGACGGCTTCTTCGGCGCGAGGCAGGGTGACGCGGGCGAGCGTGCGCCTGCTCGGGTCCATCGTCGTTTCCTTGAGCTGGGCCGGCATCATCTCGCCCAGGCCCTTGAAGCGGCTGGTCTCCGGCTTCTTGCCCTTGAACTCGGTGGCCAGGAGCTCGTCGCGGTGGGCGTCGTCGCGGGCGTAAACCGCCTTGCCGCCGTGGCTCAGGCGATAGAGGGGCGGCAGGGCAAGGTAGAGCCGACCGGCGCGGATCATGTCGGGCATGGTCCGGTAGAAGAAGGTGATCAGCAGGCTGGCGATATGGGCGCCGTCGACGTCCGCGTCGGTCATGATGATGATCCGCTCATAGCGCAGATCTTCCTCGCGGAATTTCGTCCCGCCCTGCACGCCCAGTGCGAGCATCAGGTCCGACAGCTCCTTGTTGGCGCCCGTTTTGTCGAGAGAGGCCGAGGCGACGTTCAGAATCTTGCCGCGGAGCGGCAGGATCGCCTGGTTCTTGCGGTTGCGCGCCTGTTTCGCAGAGCCGCCGGCGGAGTCGCCTTCAACCAGGAAAAGCTCAGCGCCGTCGGTTGAGGTCCCGGAGCAGTCGGCGAGCTTGCCCGGCAGTCGCAGCTTGCGCGTGGCCGAGGCGCGGGCGACCTCGCGGTCCTTGCGGCGCTTGAGACGTTCCTCGGCGCGCTCGACGACGAACTGCAGGAGTGCGGTGGCCGACTTGGGCTGGGCGGTCAGCCAGTGGTCGAAGGGATCGCGGAGGGCATTCTCGACCAGACGCTGGGCCTCCGACGAGGAGAGCTTCTCCTTGGTCTGCCCCTGGAACTCCGGGTCGCGGATGAAGACGCTGACCAGGGCGCCGGCCTGGGCCACCACGTCGTCGGCGGTGATCAGCCCGCCGCGCTTATCACCCGTCAGTTCAGCGTAGGCCTTGAGGCCGCGGGTCAGCGCCGCGCGCAGTCCCGCTTCGTGTGTGCCGCCTTCCGGGGTGGGCACGGTGTTGCAGTAGGACTGCATGAAGCCGTCGGCCTCGCCGAAGCCGGCGGGAGTCCAGGTGAGCGCCCACTCGACCTTGCCTGGTTCGCCCTTGCGTTCATAGCGCCCGGTGAAGGGCTCCGGCGTGACTGTCTCGACGCCCTTGATGCGCTCGGCGAGGTAGTCGGCGAGGCCATTGGGGAAGCGAAACGTCGCTTCGGCGGGGGTCTGATCGTGGATGCGCGAGGGGTCGCACGTCCAGCGGATCTCGACGCCGCCGAAGAGGTAGGCCTTGGAGCGGGCCATGCGATGCAGGCGCGCCGGCTTGAATGCCACGCCTTCGCCGAAGATCTGCGGGTCCGGGCGGAAGGCGATCTCGGTGCCCTTCTTGCGGCTGGCCGCGCCGCGCTCGATGGGCCCCACCGGCTTCCCCCGGCTGAAGGCCTGGCGCCATTCGAAGCCGTCCTTCCATGCGGTGACGACGACGCTTTCGGACAGGGCGTTGACGACGGAGACGCCGACGCCATGCAGGCCGCCGGAGGTCTCATAGGCCTTGCCGGAGAACTTCCCGCCGGAGTGCAGGACGGTCATGATGACTTCCAGCGCCGACTTGCCTGGATGCTTGGGATGTGGGTCGACGGGGATGCCGCGGCCGTCGTCACGGACGGTCAGCACGCCGTCAGCGTTCAACGACACTTCGATCAGCTTGGCGTGGCCGGCGACCGCCTCGTCCATGGCGTTGTCGAGGACCTCGGCGAACAGGTGGTGAAGGGCGCGTTCGTCGGTGCCGCCGATATACATGCCGGGACGCTTGCGGACTGGCTCCAGGCCTTCGAGCACCTCGATGTCGGCGGCGGAGTAGCCGTCGGTCTTGCGCGGCGCGACGGGCTCGGGGCGCGGCTCATGGACCTGCGCCAGCGGCGAGGCCGGCGGAGGGTTGAGCGCGTCGTCCTCATCGAAGAGGCTGGGCGAAGGTTGGGCTACGGACTTAGCTGACATGACCTGACAGACTGGGGCGATTCTGGCGCCGGTATGAGCAAGACGCGAGGGCAAGGCAATCTGAGGGCGGCCTTGGCGGCCGTGACCCTGAGTGCGACGCCCGCCTGGGCGCAACGGACGCCCGTGCTTTGGGCGTGGGAACGGCCGGAAGACCTGTGGTTCGCGCCCGGCGTCGAGGTGACGGTTCAGACGGGCTTTGTCGAGGTCGGTGGGGCCGCGGTGACAGGGCGGGGGCGGATGTTCGTATTGCACGCTGCGCCCGGCCAGGTCTCGACGGCGCTCGTGCATATCCAGATCGACCATGGCCAGCACCGGCAATGGACGGCCGCCTTGCGCGCGCGGACGGCGGCCAAGGGGCTAGCCTTCGCCCGGGCGGGTTCGCCCTACGGCACAGCGTTATCAATGACTGGGCTCGCGTCCTGGTGCGGGAGCGAAACCTGGCTGGCGCTGGCTCCGGTGGACGACATCGTGCCGATGCTGTTTCGCGTGGGACCGGGCGGACGGGCGCTTGCGGCAGCCATAACCACTCGGGCCAAAGGGCATTCAAGATCCTGCACGCCCGCTATCCGAAGTCGGAATGGACGGCGAAGGCCCCATGCTTCTACGACTGAGCGTGCATGAAAAAGGCCCGGACGTCGCCATCCGGGCCCCCTCATAACGTCAGCTTTCGCCGATTAGCACTTGTAGTACATGTCGAATTCGACCGGGTGAGGATGGAGCTGGAGGCGCATGACCTCTTCCATCTTCAACTCGATGTAGGAGTCGATGAAGTCGTCATCCATGACGCCGCCGGCCTTCAGGAAACCGCGGTCCTTGTCCAGGTTTTCGAGGGCTTCGCGCAGCGAGCCGCAGACTTCCGGGATTTTCTTCTGTTCGCGGGGCGGGAGGTCGTAGAGGTTCTTGTCGGCGGGGCCGCCCGGATCGATCTGGTTCACGATGCCGTCGATGCCGGCCATCAGCAAGGCGGTGAAGGTCAGATAGGGATTGCCCATCGGGTCGGGGAAGCGAGCTTCCAGACGCTTGGCCTTCGGGCTGTCGACGTGCGGGATGCGGATCGAGGCCGAACGGTTGCGGGCCGAATAGGCCAGCTTCACCGGGGCTTCGTAGCCCGGCACCAGACGCTTGTAGGAGTTGGTCGTCGAGTTCGAGAAGGCGTTGATGGCCTTGGCGTGCTTGATGATGCCGCCGATGTACCAGAGGCACATTTGGCTGAGGCCCGCGTACTTGTCGCCGGCGAACAGCGGCTTGCCTTCGCCCCAGATCGACTGGTGCACGTGCATGCCCGAGCCGTTGTCGCCGAACATCGGCTTGGCCATGAAGGTGGCCGTCTTGCCGTAGGCGTCAGCGACATTGTGGATGACGTACTTATAGAGCTGCAGGCGGTCGGCCATGACGACCATGGTGTCGAACATCAGGCCAAGCTCGTGTTGAGCGGGCGCGACTTCATGGTGGTGTTTTTCCGGCTTCATGCCGAGCTCGCCCATGATGGAGAGCATTTCGCCGCGCATGTCCTGCAGGCTGTCGACCGGGTTCACCGGGAAATAACCGCCCTTCGGACCCGGGCGGTGGCCCATGTTGCCGCCTTCGTAGGCCTTGTTCGTGTTCACCGGCAGTTCGACCGAGTCGTAGCTGTAGCCGGTGTCATGCGGCTGGGTGGACCACTTCACGTCGTCGAACACGAAGAATTCGGCTTCCGGGCCGAAGTAGACCGTGTCGCCGATGCCGGCCGACTTCACGAAGTTCAGCGCGGCCTTGGCGATTGAGCGCGGGTCGCGATTGTAGGGGGTGCCCGTGTCGGGGTTCACGACGTCGCAGAAGATCGCCAGCGTCGTCTGCTGGTAGAAGGGATCGATGATCGCAGTGTCCAGGTCCGGACGCAGCTTCATGTCGCTTTCGTTGATGGCCTTCCAGCCGGCGATCGACGAGCCGTCGAACATGGTGCCGTCGGTCAGGAAGTCGTCATCGACGAGCGCGAGGTCGAAGGTGACGTGCTGCATCTTGCCGCGAACGTCGGTGAAGCGGACGTCGACGTACTTGACGTCTTTTTCCTTAATAAGAGCCAGAATATCCTTGGCGGTGTTGGCCATGGAAACGATCCCCTTTCCTTGAGCGCCGCGGCCCCTTGGACCGCGTTTTCGGTGGTTGGTGACTTAGACAGATTCTTCGAACCGCCTCGGTTCAGACAGCCTCCGGACCGGTTTCGCCGGTGCGGATGCGCATAACATCGAGGATGTCGGAGATGAACACCTTGCCATCGCCGATCTTGCCAGTGCGCGCGGCGCTGGCGATCGCCTCAATGGCGCGGTCGAGCTGGTCATCGGCGATGACGACCTCAATCTTTATCTTGGGCAGGAAATCGACGACATATTCGGCGCCGCGGTACAGCTCGGTCTGGCCCTTCTGGCGACCGTAGCCCTTGGCCTCGATCACGGTCATGCCCTGAACCCCAAGCTCCTGCAGGGCTTCCTTCACTTCGTCCAACTTGAACGGCTTGATGACGGCTTCTATTTTTTTCATTGGCTCGATCGGTCACTCTTCAAGCGCCCGCCTCAACGGACGCGGCGGACGGAGCACGTAGGCGGGCGCGCCGACAAGGGGCTATGCGACGGAACGCCCGCGAGCGTGCGGTAAACAAGCATATGTGCAAATAGTAGGCGCCTTGGGGACAATTTTCGACCATTGCCTAAAGGGCGATGTTGAGCCGCATTTTTACCGCGGGTCGGCCAAAAAGTTGGCGCAGAGATCGACGGGCCTGTTCAATGCAGGCTCTCGCCGAAGAAAACGCGGCGAAACTTGGCGTATTCGATCGAAAGCCAGCTTGGCCTTGCGGCTCCAGTTTGCTGAAGATTGTTACATTCGGCGCCCAATTTCCGGCGGCTCCGCAGGGGGGCCGACGCCTCGCTTGTGGGCGAAGGCGCAATCGCGCCACAACAGCCCCTACGGCGGAGGACTTGAGTTGAGCAGTATCCTGACGGTCGCCGAGATGCGCACAGCCGACGCCGCGGCGCTCGGCGCGGGCGCTTCCAACGCCATATTGATGGAGCGTGCGGCCGCAGCCGTGACGGAGGCGATCTGCGCGCGCCTGACGCCCCAACCGCTGACGGTGATCTGCGGGCCCGGCGACAATGGGGGCGACGGCTATGTGATCGCCCGCCTGTTGAAGTCTCGCGGCTGGCCCGTGACCGTTTGGGCGATCGCGGAGCCTGCGAGCGAGGGTTGCCTTCGTGCGCGGCAGGAATGGGCGGGGCCGGTCGCCCTCGCGGGGGCCGCGCCGCCGGAAGGCCTGGTGGTCGACGCGATGTTCGGCGCGGGGCTGGCGCGCCCCTTGAGGGGCGAGGCCGCGACCTTGGCGGCGCGGCTCGCCGAGAGTCCCAGTCGGGTAGTCGCCGTCGACCTTCCCAGCGGTCTTTCGGGCGACACAGGCCGTCCCTTGGGAGCCTGCGTCGCCGCGGCCCTGACCGTCACCTTTCATGCGCGCAAGATCGGCCACGTCCTGGAGCCTGGCCGCAGCCTGTGCGGCGAGGTCGTCGTCGCCGACATCGGCCTGGCGCCCCTGGCGACGACGGTTGTCGAGAATGACGTCGCCCTCTGGTTAGCCGGGTTTCCCTGGCCAGACGCTGCGTCCCACAAGCACTCCCGAGGCCGGATGCTGGTGGTCAGCGGCGACGCCTGGAACACCGGCGCCGCACGGCTGTCAGCGCGAGCCGGCCTGCGCATCGGCGCCGGCGTTGTCACGCTCTTCTCGCCCATCGAGGCGGCGGCGACCAACGCCGCGCATCTGGAGGCGGTCATGTTGCGCCCCTTCGAGACCGACATGGAGCTGGAGCAGGGTGCGGCGGACGTCGACGCCGCGGTCATCGGTCCGGCGGCGGGTGTGACGGAATCGACCTTGCTGAACGTGATGGCGCTGGCCCGTACGGGCGCGGCCCTGATCCTCGACGCCGACGCCATCACCATTTTTCGCGCCGACAGCGACGAGTTGTTCTCCATTCTGGATCGCGACGACGTGCTGACGCCGCATCCCGGCGAGTTCGAGCGGTTGTTTCCGGGGCTCCTGGCCAAATCGGAACACAGGATCGCCGCAGCGCGTGAAGCCGCGGGGATCGCCGGGGCCGTGGTTCTGTTGAAAGGCTCGGACACGGTGATCGCCGCGCCGGACGGGCGCTGCGCCGTCAGCCTCAACGGGTCGCCCTGGCTGGCGACCGCGGGATCGGGGGACGTGCTGACGGGGTTCATCGGCGGGCTGATCGCCCAGGGGATGGATAGTTTCGATGCGGCCTGCGCCGGCTGCTGGATTCACGCCGAGGCGGCTGAATTGCATGGCCCCGGTCTGATCGCGGAGGACTTGCCGGACCTGGCGCCTGAAATCCTGCGCCGACTCTACGACGCGCGCCAGGACTAGACGAGCGGCGGATAGGCGTGGAGGCGGCCTTGCGGATCCTCCACGTATTCGCCGTCCCAGTAGTGCGGTCCCACCGGGACCTTGCCGTGGCCGCCGGGGATATCGAGGACGTAGGTGGGCTGACACAGGCCGGACCAGCGCCCGCGCATAGCGCGCATCACCGCCTGGCCTTCGTCGAGGGTGGCCCGCAGATGGCTGGTGCCCGGCGCAAGGTCGCCATGGTGAAGGTAATAGGGCTTGATGCGTGTCTCGACGAATGCGCGCATGAGGGCGCCCAAGACCTCTGGATCATCGTTGACGCCCTTGAGCAGGACGCTCTGGGACAGCATGGGGACGCCGGCGTCGACGATGCGAGCGCAGGCGGCGCGGGCTTGAGGCGTGAGCTCGCGCGGATGATTGGCGTGCAGGGCCAGGTAGACGGCCTTGTCTCCGCATTTCAGCGCGCGCACCAGGGCGGGCGTGATCCGTTCGGGATCGACGGCCGGGACTCGGGTGTGGAGGCGTACGACCTTCACGTGGGCGATGTCGGCGAGGCGGGCCATCACCGCCTTAAGCCGTCGCGGCGACAGGACGAGGGGATCGCCGCCTGACAGGATCACTTCCCAGATGGCCGGCGTCGCGGCGATGTAGGAGAGGGCGGTCTCGATCTCGGCTGGCGTGAGGGCGCCGACCCCGCCGGGGCCGACCATCTCGCGCCGGAAACAGAACCGGCAGTAGGTGGCGCAGGCGTGGGTGAGCTTGAGCAGGCAGCGGTCTTCGTAGCGGTGGACGACGCCGGGGACAGGGCTGTGTGCGTCGTCGGCGATGGGATCTGCGGACTCCTCCGGCAAGTGGTTGAATTCCTCAGCCTGGGGCAGGAATTGCCGCGCAATGGGGTCGGCTTCGTCCAGCGGGTCGATCATCTCGGCCAGGGCCGGCGTCACCGCCACCGCGTAGCGGGCGGCGACCCGCTCCAGGGCGGGCAGCTGTTCCGCGCGGATCAGGCCGGCGTCGGCGAGCGCCACGGCGCTCGTGAGCGTCTTGAGGGGCTTGTTCATGGACAGATCTCCGCAACGGGGCTCCATAGCACCTGCTCGATGTGGTTCGCGCCAGAGGCGAGCATCACCAGCCGATCAAAGCCAAGCGCCGCGCCAGAAGCCTCAGGCATGATCTGCAGCGCCGCCAAGAAGTCCGGGTCGATGGGGTAACGTTCGCCGTAGACGCGAGCCTTCTCGGCCATCTCGGCCTCGAAGCGCGCGGCCTGCTCCGTGGCGTTGGTCAGCTCGCCGAAGGCGTTGGCGAGCTCGACCCCGCAGGCATAGAGCTCGAAGCGCTCGGCCACCCGCGGATCGTCGGCCTTACGCCGCGCCAGCGCGGCCTCGGCGGCGGGGTATTCGTGGAGGATGGTGGGGCGGCCGTGGCCGAGGTTGGGTTCGACCTTCTCCACAAGCACACGGCTGAAGACGTCCGACCAGGTGTCGTCGTCAGCTACGCGAACGGCCACGGCCGTCGCTGCTGTGGCCAGGGCGTCGCGATCCGTCGCGCCGGTCGTAGCGATGGTCGCCAGGAGGTCGATCTGCGCGAAGTCTTCGAAGGCCTCGGCTAGCGTCAATCGAGCGGGTTCGGCGAAGGGGTCGCAGGTCGAGTCGCGCCATGTTAGCGCCGGACGGCCGGCCGCTTCGGCGGCCAGCGCCAGCAGCAGGGCGCAGTCCGCCATTAGAGACTCATAGGGCTCTTCCGCCCGGTACCACTCGAGCATGGTGAATTCGGGATGGTGGAGGCGGCCGCGCTCGCGGTTGCGCCAAACCTTGGAAATCTCAAAGATGCGCTGCTCTCCGGCGGCCAACAGGCTCTTGCACGCGAATTCGGGAGAGGTGCGCAGGTAGAGGGCGCGGCGGGCGCCATCAAGCCCGAGCGCCTCGGTCTGGAAAGCATGTAGATGGGCTTCGTTGCCGGGGGAGACCTGCAGGCCCGCTGTCTCGACTTCGACAAAGCCGCGGTCGTCGAACCAGGCCCGCACGGCCTTCAAGATACGGCCGCGCGCTTCCAGGAACGGCCGGCGGTCCTGGTGGATGTCAGGCCGCCACCAAGGGGACGGAGAAGGCAGGTTCACGGGCGAAATCTTCGGCAGGCTGGCGATTTGGCCGCCGATCGTATAGGTGCGCCGACACAGGCTGTCGCCAGCAGAGTCATAGGCGGACCCCGGTCCGCAGAAATCTTAAGGACAAGAAACGTGAAAGTTCAGGCCAGCTCGCTGCGCAAGGGCGCCGTCGTCGACATGGATGGCAAGCTGTACGTCGTGCTCAACGCTGAAAATATCCACCCAGGCAAGGGCACGCCCGTGACCCAGCTCAACATGCGCCGCATCTCGGACGGGGTGAAGGTGTCGGAGCGCTATCGCACCACTGAGGTGGTCGAGCGCGCGACGGTGGATCAACGCGACTACACCTTCCTCTACAAGGACGGCGAAGAGTACCACTTCATGAACCCCGAGAGCTTCGACCAACTGGTGGCGCGCGACGACATCATCGGTGAACTCGGCGCCTATCTCGCTGATGGCATGACGGTAACCTTGCAGACCCACGAGGGGGCGCCCATCGCGCTGGAGTTGCCTGCCCGGGTGACCCTCGAGGTTGTGGACACCGAGCCGGTGACCAAGGGTCAGACGGCTTCAGGTTCGTATAAGCCGGCGATGTTGGCCAACGGTGTGCGCACCATGGTGCCGACCTACATTACCGCCGGCACCCGCATCGTGGTGCTGACCGAAGACGGTTCCTATTACGAGCGCGCGAAGGACTGATTAGTCCTGGCCTCGCGCCAAACAGCAAAACGGCGCGGAGGGTGACCTCCGCGCCGTTCGCATGTCGACCTTGGTCGGAAGCTTAGTCTTCCGAGTCGCCTTGGATCGAACCCGCACCGCCTTCAAGGAGGTCGGCCTGGGCTTCTTCGTCGGCGAGACGATCTTCTTCGAACTGCGAGTTGATGACGTTCTCACCGCGCGCCTGGCGCTCGGCTTCGTCTTGGCTGCGCGCGATGTTCAGGGTCACGGTGACCGTGACCTCGGCATGTAGGCGCACCTTCACCTCGTGGACGCCGATCGTCTTGATCGGCTTGTCCAGGACGACCATCGAGCGTTCGACCTTGCCGCCTTCGGCGTTGACCGCGTCGGCCACGTCACGACCGCTGACCGAGCCGTAGAGCTGGCCGCTTTCGCCAGCCTGACGGATCAGGATGTACGACGTGCCGTCCAGACCTTCGCCGGATTGGGCGGCGTCAGCCTTGGTGCGGGCGTTGCGGGCCTCGATGTCGGAGCGCTGGGCTTCGAACACCTTCAGGTTGGCGTTGTTGGCCCGGAGCGCCTTGGCGCGGGGCAGCAGGAAGTTGCGGGCGTAACCGTCCTTGACGTTGACCACGTCGCCGAGGGTTCCCCAGCCTTCCACGCGTTCGAGCAGAATGACTTTCATCTGTGCGCTCCCTTACTTCACGACGTAGGGGAGGAGGGCCAGGAAGCGGGCGCGCTTGATGGCCTTGGCCAGTTCGCGTTGCTTCTTGGCCGACACCGCGGTGATGCGCGAGGGCACGATCTTGCCGCGTTCCGAGACGTAACGCTGCAGCAGCTTCACGTCCTTGTAGTCGATCTTCGGGGCGTTGGCGCCGGAGAACGGGCAAACCTTGCGGCGGCGGAAGAACGGGCGGCGGGCGCCGCCTGCCGATGCGCCGGCGGTCGGGGCCGTGGAGGTTTCGTCAGTCATAGCGAGAGCCTCCCTTTCTTAGAATTGCGGGACATCGTCGCGACGATCGCGGTCGCGATCGCGGCGGGCGAGGACCGGAGACAGCTCCAGGTCCAGTTCTTCGACGCGAACGGTCATGAACCGCAGGACGTCTTCGTTCAGCGACAGCTGGCGTTCCATTTCCTTCACGGCGTCCGACGGAGCGTCGATGGCCAGGAGGGAATAGTGACCCTTGCGGTTCTTCTTGATCCGGTAGGTCAGGTTGCGCAGGCCCCAGTATTCGATCTTGGCGACATTGCCGCCGCCGGCTTCGATCTGGGCCTTCAGGGTGTCGTTGAGGGCTTCGGCCTGTTGCGGCGAGATATCCTGCCGCGAAATGACCACGTGTTCGTAAAGCGCCATATGGCTATTTACTTCCATGCTTGGGGCGGCGCGTCCGGTGGCGGAAGGTCCGACCGGATACGATGGATCTCTGATGCGCGGCGGCCGGGAGTTTCCCGAACCCTTTAGTGTTCCGCGCGAGACCGCTCCCGTGAAGAGGCGGGCGAATAGGGGAAAACCGCGGTTCTGGCAAGGAATACCTCCCCCTGCGTAGAGGGGGAGGGCAAGCATCCCCTACTTCTTGGCCCTCCAGGCCTTCACCGCGGCCAGGCTCTGGTTGACGTGTTCGTTGGGGTTGAGGTTGTCGTAGGCCAGCAGGATCTTGCCGTTGGGGGCGATCACATAGGTGGTGCGCGCCGACAGGTCGGTGGGCGGGGTGATGCCGGCGACCTTAAGAGGGGCGTCGTAGCTCTTGGCGATCTTGGCGCCCGGATCGGCGGCCACGGGGAACTTGCCGCCGCAGTGCTCGGTCTCGGCGGAGAAGGCGGCCAGTTCGTCGATCTTGCCGGCAGTGACGCCGATCACCGATGCGCCCTGAGCCTTGAAGTCGTCGACGGCCTCCGAGAACAGGTGGGCCTCGATGTTGCAGCCCTTGGTGTGGGCCGAGGGGAAGAAATAAAGCACGACGGGTCCCTTTTTCAGGGCGTCAGCCAGCTTGTAGGTGAAGGGCTTGCCGGCGAGGTAGGCGGGCGCAGTGAAGGCCGGGGCCACCGTCCCGGGCTTGAGGTCGGCCAGGGCGGGGCTGGCGGCGAAGGCGGCGAGCGCGAAGGCGGCGGCGAGGCGTTTCATGGCGGAGCTTCCTGGAGGCGTTTTGGGGGCTTATTTCCAACCAGACTACGCCCCTGGCGCGGATTGGGAAGCGCGACCGTCAGCGCCGACCCTTAACTTGCGGGGCGTTTTCATATCCCCTAAGTCCTCCCGCCTCAGAAGAAGCAAGAAAGTGAGAGGGAGCGGCATGAGCCTAGCGTTCATCTTTCCCGGACAGGGCAGCCAGGCCGTCGGCATGGGCGCCGAACTGGCCGAGGCCTTCGCCTCGGCGCGCGAAGTCTTCCAGGAGGTCGACGACGCCCTGGGCCAGAACCTCTCTCGGCTGATGCGCGAGGGCCCTGAAGACCAGCTCACCCTAACCGAAAACGCCCAGCCCGCCCTCATGGCGGTGAGCCTGGCGGTGATGCGCGTGCTGGAGCGCGACTTCAGCGCTGGCATCGGCAAGGCGGCCTTCGTGGCGGGCCATAGCCTGGGTGAATATTCGGCCCTCGCCGCCGCTGGCGCGCTCAGCCTTTCCGATGCGGCCCGACTCCTGAGGGTGCGCGGCCAGGCCATGCAGCGCGCCTTGCCGGTGGGCGCAGGCGCCATGGCCTCCCTGATCGGTCCGAAGACCGATGTCGCTCTGGCCGAGGAGGCCGCCGCCGAGGGCGCCAAGTTCGGCGTCTGCGTGGTCGCCAACGACAACAACCAAGGCAATGTGGTCATCAGCGGCGACAAGGCCGCCGTCGGCGCCGCGATCGAGAAGGCCAAGGCGCTAGGGGCGCGTGCGATCCTGCTGAACGTGTCGGCGCCGTTCCACTGCCCGCTGATGCAGCCGGCCGCAGACGAGATGGCCGAGGCCCTGGCGTCGGCGCGGATCATCGCGCCCGCTGCGCCCGTGGTGACCAATGTCACGGCGCGGCCGACGCTGGATCCGGAAGCGATCCGCGGCCTTCTGGTCGATCAGGTGACCGGCCGGGTGCGCTGGCGCGAGAGCATGCTATGGCTCGCTGGCGAAGGCGGAATCACACGGTTCGCCGAGGCGGGTTCGGGCAAGGTCCTGGCTGGGATGGCGAAACGGATCGCCCCTGACGCAGCGGCCGTTTCCCTGAACAGCCCGGCCGATCTCGAAACCTTCGCCGCGACCGTCTAAGGAGCCCGCCATGTTCGACCTGACCGGCAAGACCGCCCTCGTCACCGGGGCCACCGGCGGCATCGGCGCCGCGATCGCCCGCGCGCTGCACGCCCAGGGCGCGACGGTCGTGCTCTCCGGCACCCGCGAGGTGGCGCTGCAGACGCTGGCCGAAGAGCTCAAGGAGCGTGTCGCCATCGCGCCGGCGAATCTGTCGGACTCCGCGGCCGTGGACGGCCTGGTGGAGAAGGCGGAGACCATCGCCGGCCAGCCGCTGGACATCCTGGTCGCCAACGCCGGCATCACACGCGACGGCTTGATCTTGCGAATGAAGGACGCCGACTGGGAAGACGTGATCAAGGTGAACCTTGAGAGCTACTTCCGGCTGGCCCGGGCGGCGACCAAGGGCATGATGCGTCGTCGCCATGGCCGCATCATCGGCATCACCTCGATCGTCGGCGTGACCGGCAATCCAGGGCAAACCAACTACGCCGCCTCCAAGGCCGGCATGATCGGCTTCTCCAAGGCGCTCGCTCAGGAGGTCGCGACCCGCGGAATCACCGTGAACTGCGTCGCCCCCGGCTTCATAGAAAGCCCGATGACGGACGCCTTGAACGAATCCCAGAAGGCCCAGATCATGGGGACAATCCCGGCCAACCGGCTCGGGACCGGATCGGAAGTCGCGGCGGCCTGCGCCTACCTGGCGAGCGCCGAGGCGGCTTATGTCACAGGGCAAACCTTGCACGTCAACGGCGGCATGGCGATGATCTGAGCAGCGCCTATCTAGGGCGTGGCGCCCTAGTCGGGAACATGCTAACCGGCTGGCCGAACCAATCCATGCTGCGGCGGAAGACGCCGCAGTTAGAAGCTGACTAACGAGGGACCTACCTAATGTCCGACGTCCTTGAGCGCGTCCGTAAGATCGTCATCGAACACCTGGACGCCGATCCGGAGAAGGTCACTGAAAAGGCCAGCTTCATCGACGATCTGGGCGCCGACAGCCTCGACAACGTCGAGCTTGTGATGGCCTTTGAAGAAGAGTTCGACATCGAAATTCCCGACGACGCGGCCGAACACATCCAGACGGTCGGCGACGCCGTGAAGTTCATCCAGGAGCGGGTCGGCGCCTAATCGGCCCCCCAATCTGAGTTGACTCTCTGCTGACACCCATGGGCCGCCGCGCCGTTGAGGACCAAACTCCTCGGCCGCGGCGGCTTTCGTTTGAGGATCGCCCGTTTGAGCACCACTGCCCGCCGCGTCGTCGTCACCGGAATCGGCCTTCTGACCCCGTTGGGTCAGGGGACGGAGCTGAGCTGGAAGGCGATTCTCGAAGGCAAGTCCGGGGCCGGTCGGATCACCACGTTCGACCCCACCGACTACGCCTGCCAGGTCGCCTGCGAAGTGCCGCGGGTGGATGGCCGGGGCGGCGGCGGACCTGAGATCGAGGGCTCGTTCGATCCTGACAAGACCATGTCGCCGAAGGATCAGCGCCGGGTCGACGACTTCATCCTTTACGCCATGGCCGCCGCCGACGAGGCTGTCCGCGATGCCGACTGGATGCCGACGGACGAACATGAACGTCGGCGCACGGGCGTTATCCTGGGATCGGGCATCGGCGGCTTGGCGACGATTGAACGGACTTCCATCGAACTGGCGGAGAAGGGTCCTCGGCGGGTCAGCCCGTTCTTCATCCCCTCGGCGCTGATCAACCTGGGAAGCGGCCAGGTCTCGATCCGCTACGGTTTCAAGGGTCCTAACCACGCGGTTGTCACCGCCTGCGCGACGGGCGCCCATGCGGTCGGCGACGCGACGCGCCTGATCAAATATGGCGACGCGGACGTGATGCTGGCGGGCGGGGCGGAAGCAGCGATCTGCCCGGTCGGCATCGCCGGCTTCATCGCCTGCCGCGCGATGTCCACCGGGTTCAACGACTCCCCTCAAAAGGCCAGCCGCCCCTACGACAAAGGCCGGGACGGGTTTGTCATGGGCGAGGGTGCGGGCGTCCTGGTGCTGGAAGAATACGAACACGCCAAGGCGCGTGGCGCGAAGATTTACGCCGAGGTCGTCGGCTACGGATTGGCCGGCGACGCCTATCACATCACTGCGCCTGTCGAAGACGGCGACGGCGGCTTCCGGGCCATGGAGGCGGCGATCCGCGACGCCGGCATCAGCCCTGCCGATATCGACTACGTGAACGCCCACGGGACCTCGACGCCGCTCGGCGACGAGATCGAGCTTGGCGCGGTGTCGCGGTTGATGGGCGAGTCGGTGAACGGCCTGACCATGAGCTCGACGAAATCGGCGACAGGGCACCTCCTGGGCGCTGCGGGGGCGATCGAGGCGGCCTTCACCTGCTTGGCGATCCGCGACCAGATCGCGCCGCCGACGATCAATCTTGACGATCCGTCGGTGGAGACGCCGATCGATCTGGTGCCGAACAAGCCCAAGCCGATGGCGATCAATGTGGCGCTGTCCAACAGCTTCGGCTTCGGCGGCACCAACGCCTCGGTGATCTTCAAGAAAGTCTGACGTGGCCCGCACGCGCCGTCGTGCGCAGAACCGACGTCGCCGTCTTGCCCCGGCTTTCCGACGCCCCACAGCTCTGGGTGCGATCGGCCAGGGCGCCATCGCGCTGGCGGCGTGCCTGGGCCTGGCTGCGCTTTGGACGGGCTGGACCTACCTGGGGCCAGGCCCGGACGCGGTCTCCGGCGGGCTGGTGTCGATCGTCCTGCCGAAGGGCGCCGGCGTCGGCGACATCGCCGAGCAGTTGAAGGATGCCCGTGTCATTCGCTCCGAGAGCGTCTTCATCATGGTGGCGCGCGCGACGGGCGCCGCCGGTGGACTGAAGGCCGGCGAGTACGAGTTCCGACAAGGTGCGCCTATGGCCGACGTCCTGGCGGACATTCGGGCGGGCAAGGTGGTGCGCCGCATGGTGACGATCCCCGAGGGCTGGACCAGCGCCATGGCCGCCGAGGCCGTCGGCAAATCCGCCGTGCTGACGGGATCGACGGTTACGCCCGAGGAAGGGGTGCTACTGCCTGAGACCTACCGCGTCGAACGTGGGCAGACCCGGCAATCGGTGCTGGCGCGGATGGAGAAGGCTCAGGGCGACCTCCTCGCGGAGCTGTGGCCGGGGCGGCAGAAGGATTTGCCGTTCAAGACGCAGCGCGAGGCGGTGACGCTGGCTTCGATCGTCGAGAAGGAGACGGGGCTCGCTTCGGAGCGTCCACGGATCGCGGCGGTCTTCATCAACCGGCTGCGGAGGGGCATGCGGTTGGAGAGCGACCCGACGATCATCTATGGCGTGACCGCAGGCCGGCCGCTAGGACGCCGGATCTTGGCCTCGGAGATTGCTGCGCCGACAGCCTACAACACCTATCAGATCGACGGACTGCCGCCGACGCCAATCGCCAATCCGGGCCGCGACGCCATTGCTGCGGTGTTGAATCCGCCTAAGACCACCGAGCTATTCTTCGTGGCCGACGGCCAGGGGGGGCATGTTTTCGCCTCGGACTATGCGACCCATCAAGCCAATGTGGCGCGCTATCGCGCCTACCAGCGAAGTCAGGGCATCCGATGAGCGCGACCGTTTCCGGGATGACCGGCTTCGGACGGGCTGAGGGCGTCCACGGGGGCTGGAGCTGGGCGGTCGAGGCGCGCAGCGTCAACGGACGCAACCTCGAAGTTCGGTTCCGTGGCCCGCCAGGGTTTGACACCCTGGAACGAGTGGCGCGCGAGGCCGCGCAGAGCCGGTTCCAGCGGGGGCAGTTGACGATTGGTCTCCAGGCCAAGCGCCAGGAGGCGATGGGCGGCGTTCGCATCAATGTCGAAGTTCTGGAGCGCTATCTGGCTGCGGCCAGTCCCTATGTGGCCACGGGCCTCGCGGCGCCCCCGACCATGGACGGTCTGCTGGCCCTGCGCGGCGTGATCGAGCAAGATGCTGGCGAGGACGAGGCGGATAGCGCTGAGGCGGAGGCGGCCATGGCCGCCTCGCTCGGCCTGGCGATCGCCGCCCTGGAGTCCGCGCGCAGGGAGGAGGGCGAACAGCTGTCGCCGATCCTGGGCGGCCTTATGGATCGCATATCGGACCTGACAGTCCAGGCGGGCGCGCTGGCCGTTGATCAGCCCGGGGCCATCAAGGCGCGCTTCGCGCGGCGGATGGCCGAGCTGCTCGGTGAGGCCGTCAGTGAAGAGCGTGTCGTCCAGGAGGCCGCCGCCATGGCCGTGAAGGCTGATGTGCGCGAGGAGCTCGACCGCTTGGCTGGCCACGTCCGTGCGGCCCGCGCGCTGCTGGCTTCGGGTGAAGCCGTGGGGCGACGACTGGATTTCCTGACTCAGGAATTCATGCGCGAAGCCAACACCCTGTGCTCAAAGTCAGCGATCGGCGCGTTGACGACCGTTGGCTTGGATCTCAAGGCGACGATCGAGCAATTTCGCGAACAGGTGCAGAATGTGGAGTGAACGCCGATGAGCGATGACCACGGCCGGCCTTGGGAAACCCAGCGTCGCGGCCTTCTGCTGCTCGTATCCAGCCCCTCGGGCGCCGGGAAGACCTCGTTGTCGCGCCGTCTGGTGGCCGACTATTCCGATATGGTCCTGTCGATATCGGCGACGACACGGGCGCCCCGGCCGGGCGAGCAAGAGGGGCGCGAGTACTTCTTCAAGACCCGCGAAGCCTTCGAAGCGATGATCGCAGCCGGCGAACTTCTGGAGTGGGCTGAGGTCAACAAGAACCTCTACGGCACGCCGAAGGCGCCGGTGATGGCGGCCTTGGAGACCGGCAAGGATGTGCTGTTCGATATCGACTGGCAGGGTGCGGCCCAGGTCGCTGAGCATGCGCCGCACGACAGTGTGCGCGTGTTCATTCTCCCGCCGTCCTGGACCGACCTGTCGCGCCGCCTGCATGCGCGCGCTCAGGATTCAGAAGCTGTGATCCGCGCGCGCCTCGATCTGGGCAAGCAGGAGATCGAGCGCTGGGCCGCCTATGATTATGTGATCGTCAACAAGGATTTCGACCGCGCCTACGCGGACCTCGGGCATATCTATCGCGCCGAGCGGATGAAGCCCGGCCGCAACCCTTGGCTGCCGGGCTTTGTCGACAGCCTGCTTGACGAGACGATCTAACGTTCAGAACAGCGATTACGCCGCACCGCGTCGCGAGCTTTTGCCTGGGCGCAGCGCGGACTTAGGTCGATCTGTCGGGCGGCCGGGGGTCTTGATGCGCGCGATGAGCGAACAGGCATGTCAGTAGGCGGGAGCCTTGGCGGCTGTCGACGCCGGCAGGACCGCGTTGGCCGTTTCCTGGATGGGGGTGTCCGTTGGCTCCAAACCCGCGGCCTTGAGGCCGGCCGCGACTGTGCGATTGGGCTCGCCGGATAGGGTTGTGAAGGTGAGGGTGGCGCTCTGGGCGCGCAGTTCACCTCGGTTGGCGAAGCCCCGCTTCTCCGATGCGTTCAGGGTCACGCCATAGGTCTTTCCAGGCCAGGCCCGGCACAGCAGGACAAAGGTCTTCTCGTCGTTGAGCAGGCGCGGGGTCTGAACGCACTCCAAGGGTTCGCCGCCCGGCGCCGGCCCGTAGTCGAAGCCGTTCAGCAGCATCTTCTGGTTGAAAGTCACTTTCAGGACCAGAACACCCGGCGCCACCGTCTGGTCTTGGGCCGGGTAGGTCGCCACGACTTTCGGCGCTTCGCCCGAAAACACCGTCACGGGCGAGACGGTCTGGGCGAACGCTGGTGCGGCGGCGACGGTCGCCGCCAGGGCGAGGCAGATCAGGCGCATGAGTCCACTTTGCGCGCCAAGCGTGACCAAGAGAAGGCCCGAAGCGGCGCTCTGGCGGCGGACAACAGTTTGTCAGGTGGGTTGAACTTCACCGTATGAGCGGCCAACTCGGACGCTGACGCGCTGGAGATTCGATGCCGCACGACGACAGCTTGATCCTGATCCTGGTCGCCGGATTCGTGCTGGCCTTCGTCTTCGGCATGCTGGCGCTACGCCTCAAGCTGTCGCCCCTGGTCGGCTATCTGCTGGCGGGCGTGGTGGTGAGCCCGTTCACACCAGGCTGGGCGGCCGACAGCGGCCTGGCCTCACAGTTGGCTGAGATTGGCGTGATCCTGCTGATGTTCGGGGTCGGTCTGCACTTCTCGGTCGCCGACCTGATGAAGGTGCGCAAGGTCGCCATCCCTGGCGCCGTCGTGCAGATCGCGGCGGCCACTCTGCTGGGGTGGGGCGTGGGTCGGCTATGCGGGATGGGCGACGCCGAGGCGCTGCTGATGGGCTTTGCGCTCTCCGTCGCCTCAACAGTGGTTCTGCTGCGCGCGCTCGAGGAGCGCAAGGCGGTAAAGAGCGACGCTGGCCGCATCGCCGTCGGCTGGCTGATCGTCGAAGACCTGGTGATGGTCCTGGCGCTGGTCCTTCTACCGCTGGTTGCGAGCGCGGCCTCCGGCGCCGCCACCCCCGCGTCGATCGCCATTAGGGTTGGCGCGACCCTCCTCAGCGTCACGGCCTTCATCGCCCTGATGTTGGTGGTGGGCGGCCGGGTGCTGCCCTGGCTTCTCGTAAAGATCGCTCATACCCGATCGCGCGAACTCTTCACCCTAGGCGTTCTGGCGATCGCCCTAGGCATCGCCTGGTTGGCCTATGCCGTCTTTGGCGCATCATTCGCGCTCGGCGCCTTCATCGCCGGCGTCGTCTTGAATGGCACTCCGCTTGGCCACAACGCTGCGGAGCGTTCGCTGCCGCTGCGCGACGCTTTCGCCGTCCTGTTTTTCGTCTCGGTGGGCATGTTGTTCGATCCGCGTGTGCTGGTCGAAGCGCCGCTTGAGGTCGCCGCGGTGCTGGCGATCATCGTGGTAGGCAAGGCCATCGCGGCGCTGATGATCGGCGCGGTCTTCAAGGTCGAGCGCGGCGCGAGCCTGACCATCGCCGCCAGTCTCGCTCAGATCGGCGAGTTCTCTTTTATTCTCGCGGGGTTAGGATTGAAGCTTCATATTCTTTCGCGCGAAACCCACGACTTGATCCTGGCCGCGGCGCTGCTATCGATCGTGCTTAATCCGTTCGCCTTCCGATTGGCCGACCGACTGCGCGGCGCGCCGAAGGCGGCGGAGGCGTCAGCTTAGACCGGCGTCGCGGTTACGGATATCTCTGAGGGTCACCGGATCGCCCGGCATCTTAATCTGTGCGCCTGCCAACTTTAGCGCAGCCACACGGTGTTCATCGAAGCCCGGCACACAGGCTACTTCCTCCCAGGAGAGATAAGGACGCCACAGAATAAGATCGTAAGCACTTGATAAACCTACGAGCTTCGCCAGTGGTTCAACGCTTGCGGTGTTTAGGTCCAAGCTCGGCCTCCGCGTAACATGGGTCACCCAGCACGCGACCAACCCAGGGCGACAGCCCGAGTTCCGCACAGAACGTCACGATTGTGAATTAAAATGTGGACAAACGCCGTCATTGACGACCTCGCGCCCGTTGCTTCTGGCCGCTATACGACGGGGATGATCGGTCGTTTGAACCATGTCGGGGTTGCGACCCCCTCTATCGCCGAGGCGGTTTTGGTGTGGCGCGACATGCTGGGCGCCGACGCCATCCGGCCAACATTCGACATGGTCGAGCAGGGCGTGCGGGTCTGCTTCATAGATCTGCCCAATGGCCAGATCGAGCTTATCGAACCGCTGGGCGAAAGCTCGCCGCTGCATGGCTTCCTGGCGCGCAACCCGCGCGGAGGGCAGCATCACCTCTGTTTCGAGGTTGAGGACATCATTGCGACACGCGACGCCCTGATGGCCAAGGGCGCCACGATCCTGAATGCGGGCCAGCCACGGATCGGCGCCCACGGCGTGCCGGTGATCTTCGTGCGGCCCGCTGACATGGGCGGCGTCTTGATCGAGTTGATGGCTAAACCTGAGGAGACGCACTGATGGGCGTTCTGACCGGATTTGCGATCTACCTGACCGTCTGGTGGACGGTGTTGTTCGTCGTCCTGCCGCTGGGCACGGTGACCCACGCCGAAGCCGACATCAGGTTGACCGATGGCAGCGACCCGGGTTCCCCGGTGAACCCGAACCTGAAGAAGAAGTTCATCACCACCACCTGGGTGTCGGCGCTTGTCTGGTTGATGATCTGGGCGGTGATCCATTTCCACCTGATCAACCTGTCTGATCTGCCCTGGCGCAGCTAAGCTGCGCCGGCGGTCAAAGACCGCGCTGCGAGATTCGAAACACCTGAGGATTATCTATGCGTCTGTCGCGTTACTTCATGCCTACCCTGCGCGACGCGCCGGCCGACGCCCAGATCGTGTCGCACCAGTTGATGTTGCGCGCCGGCATGATCCGCCAGGAGGCCGCCGGCATCTACGCCTGGCTGCCGCTGGGCCTGAAGGTGCTGAAGAAGATCGAACAGATTGTCCGTGAGGAGATGAACCGCGCCGGCGCCGTCGAAATCCTCATGCCGACGCTGCAACTCGCCGACCTGTGGCGCGAGAGCGGCCGCTATGAAGCCTATGGCGAGGAGATGCTGCGCATCAAGGATCGCCACGAGCGCGACCTTCTCTACGGCCCTACCGCGGAAGAGGTCGTGACCGATATTTTTCGGTCATACGTGAAGTCCTACAAAGACTTGCCGAAGAATCTTTACAACATTCAATGGAAGTTTCGCGACGAGCGGCGCCCGCGTTTCGGCGTGATGCGCGGGCGTGAGTTCCTGATGAAGGACGCCTATTCCTTCGACGTCGACGAGGCCGCCGCACGGCGGGCCTACAACCGAATGTTCCTAGCCTATCTCAACGTCTATTCGCGCCTGGGCCTGAAGGCGATCCCCGTGCGGGCCGACACTGGTCCGATCGGCGGCGACCTGAGCCACGAGTTCATCATCCTGGCCGAGACCGGCGAGAGTGAGGTTTTCGCACATAGGGATCTGGTGGAGATGGGCGCGCCCGGCGCCGACATCGATTGGGACGGGGATCTCCAGCCCCTGGTCGATCAACGCACTCGCCTCTACGCTGCGAGCGACGAGATGCATGATCCCGCTCGGTTTGAAGCCGAAGCGCCGGAAGACAAGCGCATGATGGCGCGTGGTATTGAGGTCGGCCACATCTTCTACTTCGGTGAGAAATATTCCAAGCCGATGAAGGCCTCGGTGACCGGGCCGGACGGCGTCGACAAGCCTGTGCACATGGGCTCCTACGGTGTTGGCGTCTCGCGCCTGGTGGCCGGGATCATTGAGGCCAGCCATGACGACGCCGGCATCATCTGGCCGGACTCCGTCGCGCCCTTTGGCGTCGGCATCGTCAACTTGCGCCCCGGCGACGCGGCGGTCGACGCGGCTTCCGAAGAAGCTTACCGCGCGCTCGCCGCCTTTGATCCGTTGCTGGACGACACCGACCAGCGCCCCGGCGCGAAGTTCGCCGCCATGGACCTGGTGGGCATCCCCTGGCAGCTGGTGATCGGGCCCAAGGGTTTGGCTGATGGCGTCGTCGAGCTGAAGCGCCGCGCGACCGGCGAGAAGCAGAGCCTGCCTTTGACCGACGCGCTGAAGGCGATCGGCGCGTGAGCGCAGGCGCCGCCGGCCAAGGCTACGTCGGAAAGAGCGCCGCGCCGTTCGGCCTATGGGAGCGGATGCTGGCGAGTCGCTATCTGCGGGCCAAGCGCAGCCAGGGCGGCGTCGCCCTGATCTCGGTGATCTCCTTCATCGGCATCCTGCTCGCGGTGGCGACGCTCATCATCGTCATGAGCGTGATGAACGGCTTCCGCGCCGAGCTGCTCGGCCGGATTCTCGGCTTCAATGGTCACCTGTATGTGGCTGGCGCGCCGTTGGATCCGGATCAGCGGCAGGCGGCCGTCCAGCGCCTCCTCAAGGTCCCGAACGTCGTCCAGGCCTCCCAGGTGGTCGAGGCCCAGGCGATCGCGGTCGGGCCGTCACAGATCTCCGGCGCGATCGTCCGCGGACTATCGCCAGCTGACCTCAAGGCCACTCAGTTGGTGTCGGGCAACATCAAGTCCGGCTCCCTGCGCGAGTACGGCGTGGGTGAGTACGGCGGCGACACCGTGGTGATGGGCGAACGACTGGCGCAGATGATCGGCGTGAAGGTCGGCGACTACGTGACCCTCATCTCGCCCTCGGGCGGCGCCACGGCGTTCGGCGGCGCGCCGCTGCAAAAGCCCTATCTGGTCGGCGCGACCTTCGCCGTGGGCATGAGCCAGTACGACCAGACCTATGTCTATATGCCGATCAGCCAGGCGCAGCTGTTCTTCGGTCGGGAGAACGCCATCGACGTCATCGAAGTGAAGGTCGCCGATCCCGACGCCGCGGCGCGGATGAAGCCCGGCGTCGAGCAGGCCTTGGGGCGCGGCGCCATCGTCACGGACTGGACCCAGCGGGACAGCTCATTTTGGGGCGCTTTGAAGGTCGAGCGCAATGTGATGCGTCTGATCCTCATGCTCCTGGTGGCGATCGCCGCGATGAACATCATCTCCGGCCTTGTGATGCTGGTGAAGAACAAGGGCCGCGACATCGCCATCCTTCGGACCATGGGGGCAGGGCAGGGGTCGATCCTGCGCATTTTCGTCATGGCCGGCGCCTCTGTCGGCGTCCTGGGCACCGCCGCGGGGATGCTGATCGGCGTGCTCTTCTGCCTGTACATCGGCCCGATCCAGAACTTGGTGGAATGGGCGACGGGCCAGACTGTCTTCTCGTCAGACGTCTATTACCTGAGCCGCGTGCCGGCCAAGGTCGATCCGGCGGAGGTGGGAGTCATCGTCTTCTGGGCGCTGGCCATGAGCTTCCTCGCCACCCTGCCGCCAGCCTGGCGGGCCAGTCGGCTCGATCCGGTGGAGGCGCTTCGCTATGAGTGACACCGTCCTGTCGATCCGCGGCCTGGAGCGGCGCTACGTGACCGGGGACAAGACCCTGACGGTGCTGAGCGGCGTCGACCTGGATGTGTCCGCGGGCGAGATTGTTGGCCTTGTGGGTCCCTCGGGATCAGGCAAGTCGTCGCTGCTGCACGCTGCGGGCCTGCTGGAGCATCCTGACGCCGGACGGATCAGCATCCTCGGCCAGGATTGCTCGGATCTCGCCGACCGTCCGCGGACCCATGTGCGCCTGTCGACCATCGGCTTCGTCTACCAGTTCCACCACCTGCTGCAGGAGTTCTCGGCCCTCGACAATGTCGCCTTGCCGCAGATGATCCTGGGGGCCTCGCGCAAGGCCGCACGCGATCGGGCGGCGACGCTGCTAGGGGAACTGGGGCTGGCCGACCGCATCGAACATCAGCCGGCGCAGATGTCGGGCGGTGAACAGCAGCGCGTCGCCATCGCCCGCGCGCTCGCCAACAATCCACGACTGCTGCTTGCCGACGAGCCCACCGGCAACCTCGATCCTGCGACCTCGGCGGCGGTGTTCGATAATCTCTACGGCCTGGCGCGAAAGCAGGGAGTCGCCTGCGTGATCGCCACCCATAACCTTGAACTCGCCCGGCATATGGACCGTATCCTCGCCATGAAGGACGGCCAGCTGGAGCCGCGTGGGCCGGGCGATCTCGCGGCCTGATTGCCGCGGGGAGCAAAGCCTTATAGGACGCACTCACGGTCGGTTTCGGGGTGTAGCGCAGCCTGGTAGCGCATCTGCTTTGGGAGCAGAGGGTCGGAGGTTCGAATCCTCTCGCCCCGACCAACCGGCCTCTAAGCCTGCAGCAAGGCTCATTGATGATCGACGCGTCATGTCACGGCGGCGCGGTGAGGTTTTCAGAGTGGCGACCGCGCCGGCGGATGGCGGCGAACGGCCGCCTGTTCCCCGCTGAAGCGCTGGAGTTGATCGCTATGCGGCACACGACAGGCTCGGCGTAAGAGACCGCGCCGCGCCGCTGGAAACTTCAGCGCAATCCCAGTATGTCGGCGCTGATCGCTGGTTCGTCAGGATTTCCATATGCTCGCGCGCATCTTCCGCCCCGCCAAGAACGCCATGCAGTCCGGCCAGGGCATGAGAGCCGACTGGCTGCTGGAGTTTGAGCCGGCCTCGGCGCGCAGGTCAGATCCCTTGATGGGGTGGACCCAGACGACCGATACCGAAGGCCAGGTGCGCCTCAGCTTCGAGACCAAGGAAGATGCGGTGCGTTACGCCGAAGCGCACGGCATCGCGTTCCAGCTGGTTGATCCGAAGCCCGTGAAGCGGATCATCAAGGCCTATGCCGACAATTTCGCCTTTGGTCGCAAGGTGCCCTGGACGCACTGATTCTCAAGAACACGACCCCGTAGCTCAGCTGGATAGAGCACGTGCCTTCTAAGCATGTGGTCGCAGGTTCGAATCCTGCCGGGGTCGCCACGATCGCCTGATCGACCCGCCGTCAGTCGACTTGCGTGGTCGGCAGCCAGGTGGCGAGGATCCGCCGGAAGACATCGGCGTCGATCTCGTAGTCCATGTCCTGGGCGCGGCCGAGAACCTCGTCAATCTGCGGACCATGATGGTCAAGCCGTCGGAGCCGCAGGTCACCAAGCCGTCGGTCTGGGGTGGTGAGGAGGCAAAGCCCGAGAGCTCGGCGAGCGCTCGGCTTCCTTCGACTCGTCGACATGCTAGGCTGTGAAGCTCAACCTCGCCTCCGTATGGCGGCAAGCTCAGCGAAACGGACGCAGCGGAACATGACCGACCTGGAAGCGCTCCTGGACCTCGATCGTCGCCGCGTGGACGGCTGCAACGCCCAGGACGCCGCGATGATGCGCGCCGTGTTGGCCGACGACTACGTCCATATCCACACCGGCGGGACCTTCGATACCGCGGACAGTTATGTCGAGGGAGCAACGAGGGGAGATCGGCGGGTTGAGCCGCGGACGCTTCAGGTACGCATCTGGGGCGATAGCGCGGTGCTGATCGGCCCCCAGGTCATGCATATCAAGACGCCGAACGGAGAGCGTATCCTCAACATGGTCTGCACCCAAGTCGCGCAGCGGACCGCCAACGGTTGGAAGTTCGTATCACTGCAGGCGACGGCGCTGCCCGCCTAGCCGAGCGGCTTTTGGTAGATGTCGTCGTCCTCGACGCCAGCCGCGTCGAGGAGACGTTTGGCCGAGGCGATCGCGGCTTCGCGCGTTAATGAGATGGCGACTCCGTCGGGGCCCGTGATGGCGACCTCGTTATCGACCTTGGTGATCTCGAGCGGAGTGTTGAACGCTTGGGTATGACCCATGCTCAGGAACTCCTCAGCCGGGTCGCCGCCTCGTCGAGGGCCGTGCGGTTGTTCCCGTGTCGCGCGATGAGTTCGCGGGCCTGGTCGGCGCTGATGCCGTGCTTGTTGGCGAAATATTCGACTTCATAGTCTTCGCCGCCTGCCACGCGGCTGCGGTCGGGCTCGCCGCGATTGTTGGTGCTATCGGCCACTATCGTTGTCTCCCATGAAGTTGAGAGGCCAACGACGACTCGGCGAGGGATGTTCCCGTTAAGGCCCGGAGATTTCCTCCAGCGCCCGCTTGGCGGTGCGCGGGCCGAACCCACCGATCACGCCGACGACGACGAGCATAGCGCCGGCGATGAAGACGAAAACGCCCGGCGCGCCATAGCTCTCCAGGAAGAAGGCGACCATGAAGCTGGTCAGAACCGTCGACACCCGGCTCCAGCTGTAGACGAAGCCCACCGCGCGCGCGCGGATGCGCGTGGGGAACAGTTCAGCCTGGTAGGCATGGTAGGCGTAGGACAGCAGGTTGTTGCTCAGTGTGATCAGAACGCCGAGCAGGATCAGGGCGGCGGCGGCGCGCTGGGTGGTGAAGAGCAAGCCGAAGGTGGCGGTGCCGATCGCCGCGGCGATGATCTGGTGCTTCCGCTCAAACCGGTCGGCGATGAAGCTGAAGATCAAGGGACCGATCGGATAGGCGAAGGCGATGACGAAGGACCAGAGCAGGCTCTTGGTCACGGTCACGCCCTGGGAAGCCAGGAGCGAGGGCACCCAGTTGCCGAAGCCGTAGAAGCCGATGGTCTGGGCGAAGTTGAACACCGCCAGCATGATCGTCCGCCGCCGATAGGGCGGCTGGAATATCTCGGCGAAACGTCCACGACCTTCGAGGGGGCTGGACGGCTGCGGCTCAGCTCTCGGCTGGACCAGGGGGCCGGTCTCAGCCTCGACCTTCTGCTCGATGCGGCGCGTGATGCGGTCGGCCTCTGCGAGACGGCCGTGGGTGGCCAACCAGCGGGGAGACTCCGGCACGCGGGCGCGGATGAACCAAACGAAGACCGCGCCGATCGCGCCGGCCAGCATCACCCAGCGCCAGCCTTCCAGGCCGAACGGCGCCAGAGGCGTCAGCAGGTAGCAGGCGATGGCGACGGTCGGGACGGCCATGAACTGGATCGCCTGGTTGATGGCGAGCGCCTTGCCGCGGACCTCGCGGGCGACCAGTTCGGTGACGTATGTGTCGATGGTGACCATCTCGACACCGAGGCCGATGCCCGAGATAAATCGCCAGAGATGCAGGCCATCGGCCGTGTTCTGGCAGGCCATGGCGACCGTAGAGACGGTGTACCAGATCAGCGACCAGGTGAAGATGAGCCGTCGGCCGAAGCGGTCGGCCGCCTGGCTGAAGACGATGGTGCCGATGAACAGCCCAGCGAAGGTGGCAGCGGCGAAGGTCGCTTGGTCGCTGAGTCCGAAGAGGCCGGAATCCTTGCCAAAAATCCCCTCGGCGGTCAGCGCCGGGGAGATGTAGGCCGTCATGAACAGATCGTAGAATTCGAAGAACCCGCCCAGCGAGAGCAAAGCGACGAGACCCCACACATGTCGCGACATCGGCAGCCGGTCCAGGCGCGCGCCGATGCCGGCCGCCGTCGCGGCTCCCGATGCTGTGTGCTCCACCCGTCAGGCCCCCCTGAGCAGCGGGGCCAGAATCAGCCGCCGCCGTAACCACCGATGATCGGCAGGATTTCGCCTGTGATGTAGCTTGCCGTCTGCGGTGAAGCCAGGAAGACATAGGCGGGCGCAATCTCTTCTGGTTGGGCGGGCCTGGCCATTGGCGTCTTGGCGCCGAACTCGGCGATGTTGGCGGGCGACTTGTCGGCTGGATTGAGCGGCGTCCATACCGGCCCTGGGGCGATGGCGTTCACGCGGATGCCTTTGGGAATGAGGTGGCCCGAGAGCGCGCGGGTGAAGGCGTGGATGCCGCCCTTGGTCATCGAGTAGTCGAGGAGCTCCTTTGAGCCCTCGATGCCGGTGATCGAGCCGGTCATCAGGATGCAGCCGCCAGGCCTCATGTGCGGCACGGCGGCCTTGGCCATGTGGAAGTAGCCATAGAGGTTGGTCTTGATCGTCCTGTCGAAGTGCTCTTCGGTCAGGTCTTCGAAGGCGTTCACGTGCTCCTGAAAGGCGGCGTTGTTGACCAGGACGTCCAGTCGACCGAAGGCCTTCAGGGTCTTGGCCACGGCGTCGGTGGCGAAGGCCGCATCCGCCACGTCGCCAGGCAGCAGGATGGCGCGGCGGCCTTCGGCCTCAACGGCTTTGGCGGTAGTCTGGGCGTCTTCCGTCTCATCGAGGTAGGCGATCGCCACGTCGCAGCCTTCGCGGGCGAAGAGGACGGCGACCGAACGGCCGATCCCGGAATCGGCGCCGGTGATGAGGGCGGCCATGCCCTCGAGCTTGCCGGAGCCCTTATAGAACGGCGCATCCCACATGGGTTGGAGCTCAAGGTCGGCTTCGAGCCCGGGTTTCTGCAGATGCTGTCGCGGCAGGGGCGGCGCGGGATATTCGCGCGCGCCAGCCTGCATCGGCTTTGCCTGAGGTTTCTTGAAGCTCCGAGACTCCTTTGCGTCGACCTCGTCCTGAATCTTTCGCTCAGCCAGCGCGGTCTTGCGGGCGGCGTCTTCAAAGTTCTCTGTGGCCATCTGGGCTCTCCTTCGAGCCCTGCAATCTGCCAGCCGGCGCCAAGGTTCCGAGGATCAGGCCGGATAGGCTTCCAGCGCCTGAGCCAAGTCGGCGATCAGATCATCGGGGTCTTCGAGGCCGACGTGAAGGCGGATCATTGGGCCGCCGTAGTCGCGGCGAAGTTTGCGCGCGCGCAGCTGGGGATCGCAGGTCACCGCCAGACTTTCAAAGCCGCCCCAGGAGAAGCCGAGGCCGAACAGCTTCAGCCCGTCGATCACCGCGTCCACGGGTCCGGGCTTGAGGACGATGGAGAAGAGGCCGCAGGGACCGCTGAAGGTGCGCTCGTAGATGGGGTCGCCAGATAGGGCCGGGTGCAGGACGGTCTCGACGGCCGGATGGCTCTGCAGCCACCGGGCGACTTTCAAGCCGCTGTCGCCGTGGCGGGCGAGCCGCGTGGGCAGGGTGCGCAGACCCCGCAACATAGCGTAGGCGTCTTCCGGCGAGACCGCCCAGCCGATGTGCAGTCCGCCGTCCGACAGCGCCTTGGCCAGCGCAGGATGGCGCGCGGCGGCCGAACCCATGAAGACGTCGGAGTGGCCGCCCATGTACTTGGTGAGGGCCTGGATCGAGATATCGACCCCGAGGTTCAGCGGCTTGCAGAGGTAACCCGCGCCCCAGGTGTTGTCGCAGGCGGTCAAGATGCCGCGGGCGCGGGCCAGAGCGGCCACGGCGGCCATGTCCTGCAACTCGAAGCTGAGCGATCCCGGCGATTCCATGAGGATCAGTTTGGCCGCGGGCGATGCGCCGGCCACGAGGTCCTCCGGCGAGGTCCTCGGATCGAAATATGTGGTGGTGACGCCGAAGCGCTTCAGCACAGTCGCGCAGAACCGGGCGGTGGGCCGATAGATCGTGTCGGTGACCATCACCTCGTCGCCCGCCGACAGGACCGCCAGCATGGCGCCGGTGACGGCGGCGAGGCCGGAAGGATAGAGCTGTACGCCCGTGGCGCCCTCGAGGTCGGCCAGCGCGTCCATCAGGGTGGTCTGCGCCGCCAGGCCTTGTCTCCCGTAGGTGACGTAGCCGTCATCGTCATAAAGCGACGCAGCGTTCGGCAGCAGGATGGTCGAGCCCTTCTGGATCGGCGGGCCGACCGTGCGGGGCAGGGAGGCGGCGGCCTTGCCGGCGCGGATGGCCCTCGTGGCGTCGTGCTCCGCCACGCCTTAAGCGCCAGTCGCGACGGGGAGGTCGTTGCGACCGCCCCATTCGGTCCAGGATCCGTCGTAGACCGGGACGTCGAGTCTGCCGAGGCGGGCGAAGGCTAGCGCCAGGATCGCGGCGCTCACGCCGGAGCCGCAGGTTGTGATGATCGGCCGGTCCAGATCGACGCCGGCCTCGGTGAAGACTGCGCGCAGGTCGTCCGGAGGCAGCATGGCGCCGTCGGGACCGATGACCTGCTGCCAGGGCGTATTCAGCGCGCCGGGCATGTGGCCGGACCGCAAGCCGGGGCGGATCTCAGGGACGTCGCCGCGAAAGCGGTCGGCGGCGCGGGCGTCGACGATCTGGACATCGCCCGCCTCCAGGTGCGTGCGGACCTGATCTGCGTCGGCGACCAGGGCTGCGTCGAACTGCGCCGCCACCTGGACGGCCGTCGCCGTGCCGCCCCCCTGTTCGACGGGATGGCCGGCGGCGCGCCAGAGCGTCAACCCGCCGTCGAGCACGAACACCTTGTCGAACCCGGCTGTGCGCAAGTGCCACCAGACGCGGGGGCCGGAGAAGATGCCTTGGGCGTCATAAATGACGATGGTGTCGCCACGGTTCAGGCCGAGGGCGCCGACCGCGGCGGCGGTCGCCTCAGGCGCCGGCAGCATGTGCGGCAGGCTGCTCGCCTTGTCCTTGATGTCCTCGATATCGAAGAAGACGGCGCCAGGGATATGGGCGGCTTCGTACTCGCCCCGCGGCGATCTTGGGTCGCCCGGCAGGAACCAAGTGGCGTCGACCACCTTCACGTTCGGCTCGTCCAGGCGGGCGGCCAGCCAGTCGACTGTGACGAGGGGATCGGTCATGTTCAGGCGATCCAGGGCGGCGTCGGAAGGCCCTTTTCCGCGAGGAAGGCCGAGTTGTATATCTTCGACTGATAGCGCGAGCCGTGGTCGCAGAGCACGGTCACGATGGTGTGGCCAGGACCGAGATCCTTGGCCATGCGGATAGCGCCGGCGACATTGACGCCAGTGGAGCCGCCCATGACCAGGCCCTCGTGCTCAACCATGTCGTAGATGGCCAGCAGCATCTCTTCGTCACTGATGCGATAGGCGCGGTCGACTTTCAGACCCTCGAGGTTCGCGGTGATCCGCCCCTGGCCGATGCCCTCGCTGATCGAGCCGCCGTCCGACTTCAGTTCGCCGTCGGTATAGTAGCTGTAGAGGGCCGCGCCGTGGGGGTCGGCGAGGCCGATGGCGACGCTGGGCTTTCGCGCCCTGAGCGCCTGGGCGACGCCCGCCAGGGTGCCGCCTGAACCCACCGCGCAGATAAAGCCGTCAACCTTGCCGCCGGTCTGGGCCCAGATCTCAGGGCCTGTGGTTTCGACGTGGGCCTGGCGATTGGCGACATTGTCGAACTGATTGGCCCAGATCGCGCCAGCCGGTTCTTTCTCGTTCAACTCCTCGGCCAGCCGGCCAGAATAGCGGACGTAGTTCATGGGGTTGGAATAGGGCGCCGCATCCACCTCGACCAGTTCGGCGCCGTAGAGCCGGATGGCGTCCTTCTTCTCCTGGCTCTGGGTGCGCGGGATGACAATCGTGCACTTGTAGCCCAGCGCCTTGGCGACCATCCCCAGACCTATCCCGGTGTTACCCGCGGTGCCCTCGACGATACGGCCGCCCGGCTTCAGCAGGCCCTTGGCCTCAGCGTCGCGGATTAGGAACAGGGCGGCGCGGTCTTTCACGGACTGACCCGGGTTCATGAACTCGGCCTTGCCGAGGATTTCGCAGCCCGTCGCCTCGCTGGCGTACCGAAGGCGGATGAGCGGCGTATCGCCAATGGCGTCCAGGACGCTGTTGCGGATGGGGGCGCTAGCAGTCATGCCCGCTACTTAAGGCCCAGGCGCCTCCAGGAACAGAGGGCCGATCAGGCCTTGGCGAGATTAAGCTGCACCACGTCAGTTCGCCGGCTACGGAAGCCGGCTTCGCAGTAAGCCAGGTAAAAGCGCCAGAGCCGGTGAAAGCGGGCGTCGAAGCCTTGGTGCTTAATCTCGTCCCATGCGGCTTCGAAACCCTGAGCCCAGGCCGCAAGCGTTCGTGCATAGTCCTGGCCGAAGTGCAGGGCGCCATCGCAGACGAGTCCCTGCGCGGCGATCTCGCTCGCCAGTCGGCTTTGCGAAGGCAACATGCCGCCCGGGAAGACGTACTTCTGGATGAAGTCTGAGCGGCTGCGGTACTCCTCGAAAAGATCGTCGCGGATGGTAATGATCTGCAGGCCGGCGCGGCCATCATCCTTGAGCCGATCGCGAATGGTCTCAAAGTAGATTGGCCAATATTTTTCACCAACCGCCTCGAACATCTCGATCGAGGCGACGCGGTCGTAAGTCCCGCGGACGTCGCGGTAGTCGATGAGTTGGATGTCGGCGCGCTCGGCGAGGCCGGCCTCGAACAGCCGCTTTCGGGCGAAATCGTACTGCTCGCGCGATATGGTGACGCCGCTTACCTGGGCGCCGACTTCGCGGGCTGCGAACTCCGCAAAGCCTCCCCAACCGCAACCGATCTCCAAGACGCTGTGGCCCGCCTGCAGGCCCATGCCGCGGGCCAGGACCTCATACTTGCGTGTCTGAGCGGTCTCGAGGCTGGCGTCGACCCCGTCATAGAGGGCGGAGGAGTAGGTCATCGAGGGGTCGAGCCAGGCGGCGTAGAAGTCGTTGCCGAGATCGTAGTGCACCTGAATATTGCGGCGGGAACCGGCGCGCGAGTTGCCACGCAGAGCATGGCCGATTCGCTGAATCAGCCGGGTGAGTGGATTGCCAAGCGTCACCTGCTTTATCTCATCGAAGTTGAGGCTAAGGGCCTCGAGCAAGGCGGCGAGGTCGGGGCTGTCCCACTCTCCGGCCAGGTATCCCTCGGCGAAGCCGATATCGCCCGCGACGAGGACGCGGCGCGTCGTGCGGTAGTCCCGTAGGATAAGGCTGCCGTGTGGTCCTGCGCGCTGACCTTCCAGGCGAAAGGCTTCGCCCCGTGGTGAAACAAAGCTCAGGGAGCCAATCCGCCAGTTTTGCGAAAGGCTCTGAATGATGGCGCGGAAGGCTGCGGGCGCGCCGTCGAAACGCGCGCGTCCGCCAATGGAGTTGTCCTGGGCGAGGCTCATGTCCGGTCCGAAGCGTCCTTCCGGCGATTTGAAGACCCAGACGCGTCTCTTGGCCAGGGCGTCGATGATTGGACTTACGGGCCTGGGCAAGCGGCGGACGCGGTCCGGGTGACGGAAATCGTCTTGTGGCGCTCCGCGCGACGGGTCACTTAGCGGGTCATACAAGCGCGGCGCGGCGCGAAGGGTTGGAGCGGCATGGCCGTCTTGAAGCTGGAACGATGGGGGTTGAACGTCGGCGACGGGCATCCGTTGCTGGTGATCGCCGGGTTGAACGTGCTGGAAGACGAGGCTCTGGCGCTGGAGACGGCGCACACCCTGAAGGCGATTTGTGCGCGGCTGGACCTGCCGTTCGTCTTCAAGGCCAGTTTCGACAAAGCCAACCGCTCGTCCATCAGGAGCTATCGCGGTCCCGGTCTGGAAAAGGGGTTGGCCATCCTGGCCAAGGTGAGGGCCGAGGTCAGCGTGCCAATCGCCACCGACCTCCACGAAGTCGTCCAAGCCGGGCCGGTGGCGGCTGTGGCCGACATTGTGCAGATCCCTGCCTTCCTGGTGCGTCAGACTGATCTGGTGGTCGCCGCCGCCCGGGCGACGCACGCGGCTGGCGGCTGGCTGCACGTCAAGAAGGCCCAGTTCCTCGCGCCTTGGGACTGCGCCAACATTCTCTCAAAGATTAAGGAGGCGACGGAAGGTGCGGATTTAACGCTTCTTTGTGAGCGGGGGTCGTCGTTCGGATATAACAATCTCGTCGTGGACATGCTGGGTATGGCCGAGATGAAGAAGCTTGGCGTGCCGGTGACGATCGACGCCACCCACGCCGTGCAACTGCCGGGAGCCGACTCCCGCAACGGCGTGGCCTCCACGGGCGGTCGCCGTGACGGGGTGCCCATCATAGCCAAGGCCGCCGTGGCGGCAGGCGCCGACGGCGTTTTCTTGGAGTTCCATCCTGATCCTGATCGTGCCCTGTGCGACGGTCCAAGCTGCCTCCCGCTCGCGGAAGCGGAGAGTCTGCTGACGACGCTCAAGGCGCTGCATGGCGTCGTGAACGGAGGCTGAGGCGTGGAGCTTGCCGATCTTCAGGACCTACTGAACCGCGCGCCCGGGCGGCGGGTGGTTTGCCTCGGCGACTTGATGGTCGACCGCTTCGTCTATGGCCAGGTCACCCGCGTGTCGCCCGAGGCGCCGATCCCCGTGCTCGCCCGCTCTCGAGAGCTGGTGATGCTTGGCGCGGCGGGCAACGTCGCGCGCAACGTGGCGGCGTTGGGCGGCGAAGTCGCTCTGATCGGCGTGATCGGCGGCAATGACCCCAACGGCCGCGAGGCCCTGCGCCTCGTCGAGCAGGAAACGCAGATCGAAGGCTATCTTGTCGATGATCCTGACCGCCCGACCACACTGAAGACCCGCTTTGTCTCTGGCGGCCAGCAACTGCTGCGGGTCGATCTCGAGGACGACAAGCCGATCGGCGGGACTGTCGAGCAGCGGGTGATCCGGTGCGTGGAGGATTCCTGCCAGGGCGCCGGGGTTGTGTTGATTTCGGACTATGGCAAGGGCGTAGTGACCGACGCCGTGATCGCCGCGGCGCGGCGCGCGGCGACGGCTTGCGGCGCCAAGATCGTCGTCGACTCCAAGGCGCGATCCTTCGCCCGTTATGGCGCGGTCGACCTCATCAAGCCGAATGCAGCCGAGTTGGCCTATGCGACCGACATGCCGACAGAGAGCGATGATCAGGTGGCGGCGGCGCTCTTGCGCGCGCTGGAACTTTGCGAGGCGAAAGCCGTCGTCGTAACGCGGGCGTCGAAGGGCATTTCAGTCGCGGTGCGGGGCGAAGCCGTGCGTCACTTCCCGGGCGTGCCGCGAGAGGTGTTCGACGCTTCGGGGGCGGGCGACACGACCCTGGCGGCCCTGGGACTGGCCCTTGCCGCCGACGGTGCGCTGGAAGACGCCGTCGCCTTCGCTCAGCTGGCCTCAGGCGTGGCGGTGGGCAAGGTCGGCACGGCCACTGTCTCCCCGGATGAGCTCGTCGAGGCCGCGCTCTCGGCGCACATGGCGCCGGCCGAGGCGAAGATCGTCGGTCCGCAGCGGCTGAGCGAGATCGTGGCGCGCTGGCGGGCGAAGGGCCTACGGGTCGGCTTCACCAACGGCTGCTTCGATATCCTGCACAAGGGCCACGTGGCCTACCTCACCCAGGCTCGGGCTTGGTGCGACCGGCTGGTGGTCGGCGTAAACAGCGACGCCTCTGTCCGCCGGTTGAAGGGCGAGAGCCGCCCGCTGAACGGCCTGGAGTCGCGCGCCATGGTGCTGGCCGGCATGTCCAGCGTCGATCTGGTGGCGCCCTTCGAAGACGACACGCCGATCGGCCTGATCGAGCTCGCCAGGCCCGATATCCTGATCAAGGGCGCGGACTATGCCGAGGACGGCGTGGTGGGCGCCGACCTCGTCCGCGGCTGGGGGGGCGAGGTCAAGCTTGCTCCGCTTGTGAACGGCTATTCCACCACAGGCGTCATCGCCCGCATGCTGGAGACCAAATCATGACCCGCAAAATTATCTTCGTGACGGGGGGGGCCGGCTTCATCGGCTCCAACATCGTGGCGAGGCTGGCCGAGGATCGCGGCCTCGACGTCGTGGTCTGCGACCGGCTGCGGGAGGCCGACCTCGGCAAGTGGCGCAACATCGCCAAGCACCCTATCGGCGATTTCGTGGCGCCGGAGGACATGTTCGATTGGCTGGAAAGGCGCTGGCGCGAGGTCGAGGCGGTGGTCCACATGGGGGCGATCTCGTCGACCACCGAACCGAACGCCGACAAGATCATCGAGCAGAACTTCTGCCTGTCGCGCGATCTCTTCCGCTGGTGCGCCGACCGTCAGCGCAGGATGATCTACGCCTCCTCGGCCGCCACCTACGGGGCGGGCGACGCAGGCTTTGTCGACGACAACGATTTCGAGGCGCTTGCGGCCCTGCGGCCGCTTAATACCTACGGGTGGTCAAAGGCCCTCTTCGATGCGTTCGCCGTGCGTCAGGCCGCGCGTGAGTACGCCCCACCGCAGTGGGTGGGCCTGAAATTTTTCAACGTCTACGGCCCAAACGAGGAACATAAGCGCTCAATGAAATCGGTCGCCTCGCAGGTGTGGCCAAAGGTGCGGGACGGCCAGACCGTGCAACTGTTCAAAAGCTATCGGGAAGGCGTGCCGGACGGCGGTCAGATGCGCGATTTCGTCTATGTTCGCGACGTCGCCGAGGTCGTGGCCTGGTTAATTGCGAACGAGCAGGTGAACGGCGTTTTCAACCTCGGCTCCGGCGAGGCGCGGACCTTCGCGGATCTCGCCAAGGCGGTGTTCGCCGCCGCCGGCCGTGAGCCGCAGATCGAATACACCGCCATGCCGCCGGCGATCCGCGACAAGTACCAGTACTTCACCCTGGCCCCGATGGAGCGCCTTCGCGCCGCGGGCTACGATCGGCCGATGACTTCGCTCGAAGACGGGATCAGCGACTATGTCGAACGCTACCTCAGCCAGCCGGATCATTATCGCTAGGCCATGAGGCCTCCTGGCTGGATCACCGCCGCCGCCATCGGGCTGGTCGCGCTGGTCGTCGGCGCGGCGGCGCTGTTCTGGGGCGATGTGATGCAGAGCACGCTGGATCCGCGCACGCCGTTCCAGACCTATACGCCGCCGCCAGCGCCGGACTACGAGGAGCCCCAGGCCTGGCTGTTGAAGCCCCGCAGTGTCGAGCGGCCTCAGGCGGATCTTGAGGCTGATGTCTTCTTCATCGCGCCCACGACATATGACGGCGGCCGGGATTGGAACGCGCCGATCGGAGACCCTGCGGCGGACCAGCTGTTCCGGCGGGTCATGGCCCCCAACTACGCGGGGGCGTTTACGCGGGTGGGGCGGATTTTTGCGCCGCGCTATCGGCAGGCCGGGCTCTATAGCCAGCTGACCCTGCGCGAGGACGCCCGTGATGCGCGCCGGTTCGCCTACGGCGATGTCGCCACGGCCTTTCGCTGGTACGTCGCCCACAGCGGCGACCGGCCCTTCGTCCTGGTCGGGGTGGAGCAGGGCGGCTTTCTGGGGCAACGTCTCTTGGCCGAGGAGATCACGGCGCGGCCGCAGGTGCGTTCGCGCCTGGTGGCCGCCTATCTGATCGAAACTGCGGCCCCCGCCGACCGCCCCGCCGCCGTTCCCTGCGTGCGCAAAGACCAGGCTGGCTGCTTCGCGGCCTGGATCAGCGCGCGGGTGAATCGGGAGGATCGCGCGCGGGAGTTGCTGGATCGCGCCCTCGTTTGGACCGCCAAGGGTGAGGTCGAGAACCTGCGCCGCCGTCCGGCCCTGTGCTTCAATCCGATCCTGGGCGCGGTGAGCGATCAACCGGCGTTGGCGCGGTCGCACCTGGGCGCGGCGAACGCCACGGGGCTCGAATGGGACGCCAGGCCCGCGTTCCTGAAGCGCCAGGTCGCCGCACAGTGCCGGGGCGGGGTCTTGCGGGTGTCGCAGCCGAAGTCACCGTCCCTCCGTCCGGCGGGCAGCTGGATCGAGCGGCGGCGCGCGCCAGGGTTCAACCTGTTCTACGCCGATCTTGAGGCCGACGCTCGCGGGCGGGTCGCCGCCTGGCGGGCCCTAGCCCGCGGCGCGCAGTCCCAGCCCGGCCTTCCAGTCGAATAGCGCCTCCAGCACCTCGAGCCCTGCCGCTCGCGGCCCGGCCTTGGCCAAGCCCTGGCTGACGATCAGGCGAGCGTCATCGCCGGCCGCGGCGATCAGGTCGCGGTGGGCGATGGGGTCGGCGAAGACGTAGTCGGGAAAGCCGCTCTGGCGCAGGCCTAGCGCGTCGCCGCCGCCGCGCAGTTCCAGGTCGGTTTCGGCGATGACAAAACCGTCGTCGGTGCGTCGTAGGATATCCAGCCGTCGCTGTGCGATCTCCGACAAGGGCGGATCATAAAGCAGAACGCAGGCGCTTTCCCGTTGGCCGCGCCCGACGCGACCGCGTAGCTGGTGGAGCTGGGCCAGGCCAAAGCGCTCGGCCTGCTCGATCACCATGATGGTGGCGTTGGGCACATTGACGCCGACCTCCACGACGGTGGTCGCCACCAGGATCGACAGGCGGTTCTCCGCGAAGTCGGCCATCACCGCGTCCTTGGCGGCGGCGGTCATCTTGCCGTGGATGAGGCCGACGCGCCTTGCCAGCGCTGGTCCGAAGCTGGCGGCGAGCTCCTGAGCGCGGGTCTCGGCGGCCTTCAGATCGACCAGTTCGGATTCGGCGACCATGGGGCAGATCCAGAAGGCCTGGGCGCCTTCCGCCAGCACGTTGCGTAGGCGCGCTTCCACCTCGGCGACACGGGTCATGGGGACGGCGCGGGTCGCCACCGGCGTGCGGCCAGGCGGCTTCTCGTCGATGCGGCTGACGTCGAGATCGCCGTAGACGGTCAGCTCCAGCGTGCGCGGTATCGGCGTCGCCGACATGGCCAACAGGTGCGTGGACGCGCCTTTTGACTGCAGCCGCTGGCGTTCACTGACGCCGAAGCGATGCTGTTCATCGATCACCGCCAGCTGCAGCGCCTCGAAGATAACGTCGTCCTGGAAGACGGCGTGGGTGCCGACGACGACCTTGGCCGCACCGGAAGCCAGGGCGCGCAGCTTTTCAGCGCGGCTCGCGCCCTTGTCGCGCCCCGTGAACAGGATCGTCGACACGCCGTGGCCAGCCAGCGGCTCGGCGATGGTCTCGAAGTGTTGACGCGCGAGAATCTCGGTGGGCGCCATGAGGACGCTTTGTCCGCCGCCCGCAGCGACATCGGCCATAGCGCACATGGCGACGACCGTCTTTCCGGAGCCGACATCGCCCTGGATAAGCCGGCTCATTCGCTTGCCGGCGGCGAGATCGCCGCGGATTTCGGCCAGAGACCGGCTCTGTGCGCTCGTGAAAGCGAAGGGCAGGTCAGCTTGCAGCCGCGCGGCGACGTCGCTAGCCGCGATGCGGGACGCGGGCTGGTCTTGCCGAGCAGCCTTGCGTTCGGCGAGGGCCAGTTGATGGGCGAGAAGCTCGTCATAGGCGAGCCGGCGCCAATGGGGGCTCTGGGCGGAAAGTTCGGCTTCGCTCCGTGGATTATGAAGGCCCGCCAGGGCCTCGCGCCAGGCGGGAAAGCGCTCCTGCGCGCGCCAGGGACCATCCAGCCATTCGGGCGGCTCCGGCGCGCGTGAGAGCGCTTCCAGAGCGAACTTGCGGACGGTGCGGGGCGGCAGGCCAGCGGTAGCCGGATAGACGGCCTCGACCTCCGGCACCTCGGCGGCTTTCTCGGCGTCGACGAAATAGTCCGGATGGATCATCCGCCATTCGCCGCGGTCGAGCTCGACCTTGCCGGAGATCACCCGCTTGGCGTTCAGCGGGTGGCGTTGTTCGAGGCTTGCGCCGAAATTCCCAAAGAACACCAGGGTGAGGAATCCCGTTTTGTCGAACACCCGGATGCGCCACGGCTGCTGGGGTCCGCGCGGCGGGGTGTGGCTTTCGACATGGACGGCGAAGGTCATGACCTCGCCGTCGACCGCCTGGCCGATCTCAGCCACGGTGCGGCGGATCAGCGAATGCGGCTTCAAGAACAGGACATCGCGCACGATCGGCCCGGCCAATTTCTCGAGAAGAGGCGCGACTCGTGGCCCCACGCCCTTGAGCGTCGAGATCGGAGCGAACAGCTTGAACAGAATCTCAGGCCGCATGCTCGCACCATACTCGCTGGCTTTGGGCTGGCGCGCCCTCTATATCCGCGGCCTTCATGCAGAATGATCCACACGACGAGATCCGGCTGAAGAAGCTGAAGTTCCGCGCCTGGCGTCGGGGCTTCCGCGAGGCCGACCTGATCCTGGGTCCGTTCGCGGACGCCTACGCCTCGGCCATGTCCCCCGCCGAACTCGACGCCTTCGAGCTGATCTTGGATCAACCTGACCAGGATCTCTACGGTTGGATCCTCGACCGGGAGCCGACGCCGCCGGAGTTCGACGGCGAGATCATGCGACGCATCAAGGCGTTCCGAGACCAGGCCTACGCGATGCGGGCGGACGACCATGGCGGCTGACGGCGGGCGCGCGCCCGGCCAAGCCGCCCTTCGGCGCGCGGCCGACGATCCCGGACGCCTCGACCTCGTCGGCGCGCCGGAAGGCTTCGACGCCCTGGTCATGGCCGACGTCGTGCGGGCCCGCAAAGGCCTGTCGGTGTTTGTCGCCCGTGACAGCGCCCGGCTGACAGCCTTCAGCGAGGCCTTCGCCTTCTTTGCCGCGGACATCGAGGTCTTGGCCTTCCCCGCGTGGGATTGCTTGCCCTACGACCGGGTTGGTCCGTCGGCCGGTGTCGCCGCCCAGCGGATGACGACGCTCTCAAGGCTGGCGATGGGTATCGACGGCAAGGCGCCGCGCCTGCTGGTCACGACCGCGCCGGCCCTGATCCAGCGCGTGCCGCCGATAAAGGCGGTGACCGGCGCCACCTATTCGGCCAAGACCGGCGGGACCGTCGATATCGCCGATCTCGAGAGCTATTTCGCGGTCAACGGCTACCAGCGGGCCTCGACGGTTTCCGAACGTGGCGAGTTCGCCATCCGCGGCGGCGTGATCGACGTCTTTCCGCCAAGCGCGGAGGAACCGGTGCGCTTGGACCTTTTCGGCGACACCCTGGAATCGATCCGCGCATTCGATCCGGAAAGCCAGCGCTCGACCAAACAGCTTAAGACCCTTGATCTCCTGTCGGTTAGTGAGGCGCTGCTCGACAAGCATGCGATCAGCCGCTTCCGCAGGCGTTACCTTGAGATCTTCGGCGCCCCCGGAGACGACCCGCTGTATGCGACGGTGAGCGAAGGTGGGCGGCGCGCCGGGATGGAGCACTGGCTGCCGCTCTTCTACGAGAAGATGGCGGCGCTGTTCGACTACCTGCCCGATGGAACCCTGATCGCCCTCGACCATCTTGCGCGAGAGGCGCGGGAAGAACGGATGGCGTTGATCGCCGACGCCTTCGACAGCCGCAACGCCGCCGAGCGCAAGGTGCACTATCACCCTCTGCCGCCGGCCGCGCTCTACCTCACCGACGCCGAATGGCGCGAACAGCTGGCGGTCCGCCCGGTCCGGCGGTTCTCCGCGTTCAACGAAGCCGACGGTGAGGCGGTCATCGACATGGGCGCGCGGCCCGGCCGCAGCTTCGCGCCCGAGCGCCAACGCGACAGCGTCAACCTGTTCGAAGCCACCGTTGATCACGCCAGGGCCCTCACAGAGGGCGGCAAGCGCGTGCTGTTCGCATCCTGGTCGGAAGGCTCCTCCGACCGGCTGGGGTCCATGCTGGCTGATCACGGGCTGCAGAAGGCGCCCTTCGCGCCCTATTGGGATGCGGCTCGGGCCGCCAATCCGAAGGTCGTGCAGCGGGTCGTCCTGCCTCTGGAGGCGGGCTTCGAAACCGACCAGCTGGCGGTCATCTCAGAGACGGACATCCTGGGGGATCGCCTGTCGCGGCCGAAGCGGCGGCGTCGCGCCAACAACTTCCTGGCCGAAGCGTCATCGCTGACGCCGGGAGACCTGGTGGTCCACATCGATCATGGGATCGGCCGCTATGCGGGCTTGAAGACCCTCGATGTCCAAGGCGCGCCGCACGACACCTTGGAGCTGCACTACGGCGCCGAGGCCAAACTCTACCTGCCTGTCGAGAATATCGATCTCCTGACGCGCTATGGCGCCGACAACGATGGCGTGCTGCTCGATCGCCTGGGCGGCGCGGCCTGGCAGGCGCGCAAGGCCCGCGCCAAGGATCGCCTGCGTTCAATGGCCGAGGGCTTGATACGGATAGCCGCCGAGCGGGCGACCAAGTCGACCGAACCGTCGATTCCGCCGCATGGGGTGTTCGATGAATTCTGCGCCCGTTTCCCCTATGAGGAAACCGAGGACCAGTTGAACGCCATCGGCGACGTGCTCGAAGACCTCGGCGCCGGTAAGCCTATGGACCGCCTGATCTGCGGCGACGTCGGCTTCGGCAAGACCGAGGTGGCCCTGCGCGCCGCCTTCGTTGTGGCCATGAGCGGCCAGCAGGTGGCGGTCGTCGCGCCGACAACGCTTTTGGCGCGTCAGCACTTCAAGACTTTCAGCGAGCGGTTCGAGGGTTGGCCGGTGAAAATCCGCCGGCTGTCGCGCCTGGCTCCGGCCAAGGAGGCCGCCGAGACCCGCGAGTTGCTGAAGAACGGCGAGGTCGAGATCGTCGTCGGCACCCATGCGGTGCTGTCGAAGCAGGTGGGGTTCCGCGACCTCGGCCTGGTGATCGTCGACGAGGAGCAGCACTTCGGGGTCAAGCACAAGGAGAAGCTCAAGGAGCTTCGCGCCGACGTGCACATGCTGACGCTCACCGCCACGCCGATCCCGCGCACGCTGCAGATGTCGCTGTCCGGCATCCGCGAGATGTCGATCATCGCCACCCCGCCGGTCGACCGGTTGGCGGTGCGGACCTACATTACCCCGCAGGATCCCGTAGTGGTCCGCGAGGCCCTGCTTCGCGAAAAGTACCGCGGCGGCCAGGCCTACTATGTCGTGCCAAGGATCAGCGACCTGCCGGCGGTAGAGCGGTTCCTGCGCGAGGACGTGCCCGAGGTGAAGTTCGTGGTCGGTCACGGCCAGATGGCGCCGACCCAGCTCGAAGAGGTGATGACCGCCTTCTACGACGGCAAATACGACGTCCTGCTGTCGACGACGATCGTCGAAAGCGGCCTGGATATCCCAACCGCCAACACCATGATCATCCACCGCGCCGACATGTTTGGCCTGGCCCAGCTCTACCAGCTGCGCGGACGGGTGGGACGGTCCAAGAGCCGCGCCTATGCCTATCTGACGACTCCGTCTGAGAAGCAGATCACGCTCTCGGCCGAGAAGCGCCTCAAGGTGCTGCAGTCCCTGGACAGCCTGGGCGCCGGATTCCAGCTGGCGAGTCACGACCTCGATATCCGTGGCGGGGGCAACCTGCTGGGCGACGAACAGTCGGGTCACATCAAGGAGATCGGCGTCGAACTTTACCAGCAGATGCTGGAGGACGCGGTCAACGAGCTGAAGGAGCGAGGCGGCGAGACCAACGACGAGCGGGGATGGTCGCCGCAGATCAACACGGGCGCGGCCGTGTTGATCCCCGAAGCGTACGTGCCAGACCTGAACGTACGCTTGTCGCTCTATCGTCGCCTGTCCGAGGCCGAACGCGCAGACGATCGCGAATCGCTGGCCGCTGAGCTTATCGACCGGTTTGGCCCGCTGCCGCCGGAGGCCGGCCAACTACTGAAGGTCGTCGCGATCAAGGGCATGTGCCGCCAGGCCAATGTCGCAAAGATCGATGTCGGGCCCAAGGGCGCGGTGGTCAGCTTCCGCAACGAGACGTTCAAGAACCCGGGTGGCCTGGTGGAGTTCGTATCCAAGAACCCGGTCGCCTGGCGAATTCGCCCCGACAACAAGGTGGTCATCAAGGGTGAGTGGGAGACGCCGGAGCAGCGCCTCGCCGCCGCTGAGAAAGTGCTGGCGGAACTGGCCAAGCTCGCCGCCTGAAGCCTGTGATCTTGTAACGCTGGGCGTTTAGCGGCGAGTTCAAGGGAGAACACCCATGAAAAGTCTGAAGGCGTTGGTCGTGTCGGCTATTCTCGCCGTCGTCGCCTCACCCGCCGCCGCACAGGCTGCGGTGAGCCAGGACGTGAGTTGCCTGGTGCTTTCAATGGCGCCCGCGCAGTCGACGAACCTAGCCATCAAGCAGAACGGCTTGATGGCGCAGTCCTATTTCATGGGCAGGCTCGACGCGCGGGACGCCGCCAATCTTAGCGCGTTGCTGAACGCCCAGGTCGTTGGTCTGACCCCGGAACGCGGCAAAGCCGAGAACGCCCGGTGCACGATGCTTATCGACAACCGTATTACGGCGATGAGGGCGACGCTTTCGCGCGTGAAGTCGCAAGCGGGTGTCTGAGCGCCGTGGGTTTCCTGACCTGCGTGTTCAGGTGGGGTTCAGGCGGAGCGCTCTAGAAAGATCGCAAGGTTGGTCGTCGCGCTCTCCCGTCCCTCGAAGCGGCGGCCGCCCTTGATGGAAGACACGCCCATCGGCGGCGCGTCGCCCCACCCGGGCGGCGCGCCGTTTTCCGTGTCGACCCGTTTTCCATTTGCCATGCGCGCAAGCCTTGGCCACTTTCCGCCCGCTTTGGCGCGGACGGAGACCTTGGCTTGAGAAGAGCAGATCCGCTCCGTTGGGACATGGCGCACTGGCTGCGCGTCGGGCTGAACACCGTGGGACGGGCGCTTACGCGTCTCTGGGGCCGCGACGTGATGCTCTACACGGGCGGAGCGTCGTTCTTCGTCATGCTGGCCATCTTTCCTGCCTTGGCTCTTATGATCGGCGGCTACAGCCTGTTCAGCGACCCAGAGCACGCCGCGGAAACCGCGCGAGGGCTCGCGCAGATGGCGCCGGCCGAGGCCAGGCCCCTGCTACAGGGCGAATTTCTGCGGCTGGCGCACGCGCCTCACGTCGCCATGTCGGCGCAGAGCGTACTAGCCTTTCTGATCGGCGCCTACGCGGCCCATCGCGGCCTAAAGGCGGTGATCGCCGGCCTATCCTTTATCCACGACGAGGATGAGCCTCGCGGTTTCGTCAGTTTCAACCTCATGGTGCTGGCGGTGCTGATCGCGGTCTTCGTGCTGATCGCGGTGATTACGACGGTGTTCTTCAGTTTGCGGGTGATGGGCTCGACCTTCGCGCTGCGGCCGCTGCGGGGTGTCTCGTGGCTGCTCAGCGAATGGACGTGGGCCAGTATCGGCCTGACCCTGTGCATGGGCCTGATCTACCGTTTCGTCATGTCACGCCGGCCCGTCGACTGGCGCGCTTCCTTTGCAGGCGGTGCGGCCGCGGCTGGCCTGTGCCTGTTCGCGTCCTGGGGGATCGCCGTCTATGTCGAGCAGATCGCCCACCTGGGGGCGACCTATGGCTCAGTTGCTGCGATCATCGTCTTTCTGATCTGGTTGTCGTGGAACGTGAATGCGCTGTTTTTCGGCGGCGCGCTCGCCACTGAGATCGAGCTGTCGATCGACGCAGCACGACCGTTCAGTCCCTGACGACGACGAAGGAAAGAGTCTTCCCATCCTCATCACGCTCTATAATCCGGGCGCCGATCTGGCTAGCGAAGTGCGGCACGTCGATGCGCGCCAACGGGTCGTCGGCCAAAAGGCGCACACGCACGCCGTGGCCCGCCGTCTCCAGCGCGCGGCGCAGGCGAAGCGTCGGGACCGGGCAGCGATGGCCGCGGGCGTCGACAAGGACGTCTACGTCCATGACTCAGCGGCCCCGCCGGAAGCTGGGCGCTCGCTTTTGCAGAAAGGCCATGACGCCTTCAGCGAAGTCAGAGGAGCGCGCGGCCTTGGCTTGAGCGTCGCGCTCGGTCTGAAGATGGTTGGCCCAGGAGGCGTCGAGGCCTTCCCACGTCAGGCGCCGGATTGCGCCCATCACCTCGGGTCCGGCTGCGATTTCACGGGCTAAGGCGTTGGCGGCTTCGGCCAGGGCGTCGTCGTCGACCACGGCGTTCACCAGACCCCAATCCAGCGCCTTGGCGGCGTCGACGGGGCGAGCCAGCAGCATCATCTCCATCGCCCGCGCCTTGCCGATGAGGCGCGGGAGCAGCCAGGTCGAGCCGCCGTCGGGGGCCAGGCCGATGGTTTTGAAGCCTTGGAGGAAATAGCCGCTGCGCCCAGCGACCAAGATGTCGCCCATCAGGGCGAGCGAGCAGCCTATGCCCACAGCGCCGCCGTTGACCGCGCAGACGATTGGCACGGGGCAGTCGCGCAGGCTCTGGATCAAGGGGTTGAAGACCTGATCTAGGCGCGCGCCGGCGTCAAAGTCTGCGGGATCAGCGGGAAAGGGCGCTTCAGGATCGCGCAAGTGCGCGCCCGAGCAGAAGGCCTGGCCCGCTCCGGTGATCACGAGACAGTCGGCCTCGATGGCGCGCGAAGTGATCTGACCAATCAGGCTGGCGAGCTCAGCCGCCATCCTCAGCGAGAGCGCATTACGGGAGGATGGATCATTGAGCATGGCGGTGATCACGCCGTCTGCCGCCTCGACGGTCAGTTTGGTGTAGTCCATCGGGCCTCTCCACGCCCGCGCGGCGCCGTCACACAATATCGGGTTGGGGGAAAGTCGCACCAGGCAGATGGCTCTGTTGGGTTATCGCGGTGCGCTCGGCGTCTGACAGGCGATTGAGCACGGCGATATAGCCATCCGCTACGCCGTCGCCGTTCAGGTCGACCTCAAGCACGGTGAACGGTGTTTCGGGCGCCGGAGGGTGCGGTTCGCCGCCGCCTGGCGTAGGTTTGATCGTCGTTTCGCCGTGGAAGCCAGCGCCGCGGATCAATCCCTTCAGCGCGCCCTCTGGCGGAGGCCCATCGCCGAAGCGCATCCCTGCAGCGCGGCCATCGGCGGTGACCAGGCGATCGCCTTCGAGAAAGCGGAAGTCGAGGATTGCGCCCAGTAGTCGATCGGCGCCGCCTGCTTCATTTGGGGCGCGTAGAACGAAGGAGTCGCCGCCAACGCCGCCCGCCGCGAGCGTGTGAGCGTCGAGATAGAGGTGGTCGTCTCCGGCGCCCCCGATCAATGTGTCCCAAAGGCCTTCTGGGGCGCCGCCACCGGAAAGTGTGTCGGCGCCATCACCGCCAGAGATGAAATCCGCGCCCTTCGCGCCGATGAGCCGATCATTGCCGTCGGTGCCTGCCACGTGCGTCACCGCATCAAACCGCATGAACTCCGGCTCTTCGGAAAGGCGCCACTGCCCACCGCTCCCGCTCGCTTCGGAGCCTGCCAGGGCGATTGTCGGAAGGCTGGTCGCCGCCGCTGCGGACGCCGCATGCGCGGTCTCGGCGGCCGCGAGGGCGTTGCGCGCCTGACTCGGATCTGACGGCGCTGTCGCATCCTGCCCAGCCGCGCGCGGCGCGTCGGATGGGGGCGGGGCGTTGGCGCCATTTTCGGTGGCCTCAGCGACCGTGCTCGGGGTCGGGGCGTCAGGCTCGACCCCCGCCAGGGTGGCGGTGAACAACGGCAGGCGCGATTCGATGGCGAACGCCGCGCCCACGATCAACGCGATCAGCACCTGCGCTTCGCGACCATCATCATTGGCCGCCCGGAAGGCGGACCTGGGCGACGCCGGCAGGCGGTCCGCCAGGGCGCTGCGCAGGTCGGGCGCCTCGGCCATGACGTCATCGGCCGCGTAGTGGACGACAACGCGGGCGCCGATCCGGGCGACGTGGATCAGCACCTCAGAATCCTGGTCGGTCACCACGCACCAGGGGTCGCCGGAGTCGGACGCGCCGAACGCCACCTCGACGGGCGTGGCTTCAGCCGTCAACTGGTCGACCAGCGCCTGCAGGCTCGCCCGCTCCGGGGCTGTCCAGCCGCCTTCGGCCTGAAGTCTGGCGATAAAGGGGAGAATGTCGCCCATGCGGCGGGTCTAGGGTCCTGGAGCCATATCTAGGTCAGGCGCTCGCTCTCAAGGCGTCGGCCTCGAAGAGCAGGCGGTGAAGTTCGGGTTCATAGAATTCCAGGAGCGTCCTGGCGAATGAACTCGGATTAAGGTTCAGGGCCAGCGCCCAGGCCGCCTGCATCTCGATAGGCACGCGGCCGACGCCGCTCTCCACCTGGGAGACGAACGTGTAGTAGCGCAGGCCGACCCGCTCGGCGAGTTCGGCCTGGGTCAGGCTACGCGCTTCCCGCGCCGCCTTCAGCCAACGACCAGCCTCCTGGCGCAGCGCCTTGGTCTGGGCGGCCTTGGCGGGATCAGGCGCGGGTCTCGACATGAAGGCCTTGCATCCGGTTTGAAGGGGCAGGCTTCCAGGCCTTGCCGCCCGGCGATTCCGCCGCTAGTTTAGTTTTAACGCAACTAGTAAACGATAGATGCATCTTCGCACGTCGAACGTATCACGTCGTCAAGGAATGAGAAGCATGAAGCGCAGGCTGCTGAACTCGGCCGTCTTCCCGTGGATGGTCCTTCCCCTTGTGATGGCCGGGCACGCTTGCGCCGAGACCAGCATCTCCACCGCCACGACGGCCCCGGTGGCGACAGCCACGGCGGCTAACGGCCAGCCCGACAGCCTGCTGATCACCACCGCAGGGTCTGTCGTCCCGACAGTTTCGGGTGCGGCGGTGACGGTGAATTCGAACCATGCCGTCACCAACAACGGTTCGATCAGCTTCAACGACGTGAACGACGCGACGGGCGTCCTGCTCGCGGGCGGCGCCGGGGGCGGCCTGACCAACACCGGCTCGATCAGTCTCGGCGAGACCTATGTGGCCGCCGACGGCGACAATGATGGCGATGTCGATGGCGTCTTCGCCCAAGGCGCGCGGCGTTACGGCGTGCGGCTGGGCGCCGGGACTTACACAGGGAACCTCAACAACGCGGGCTCCATCACCGTGAAGGGCGTTGATTCCGCGGCTGTCCTGCTCGAAGGCCGGCTGGTGGGATCGCTTTTGAGTTCAGGCTCGATCTCGGTGATTGGCGAACGCACCGTCGGCTTGTCGGCCGCCTCCGTCGCCGGCGATGTGCGGGTCACGGGCGCCGTCTCCGCGGCGGGCGAAGCCGCCACCGCGATCCGGCTGGGCCAGATCGACGGATTAGTCGCCCTTCAAGGCGCCATCACGGCGACGGGCTATCGCTACACCAGCCGGCTGACCGATGCGGAGCGGGCCAAGCTGGACGCCGACGACCTGAAGCAGGGCGGTGCGGCCGTGGCGATCACGGGCTCGGTCGGCCGCGGGTTGTTGCTTGATGCGCCCCCTAGCAATGTCGACGCCAATGACGCCGACGAGGACGATGACGGCGTCGACGATTCCGCGGAGCTGACGGCGGCGGTGACGTCCTATGGCGGCGCGCCAGCCATCCTGATCTCTGGCGACCAGGCCCTGAGCCTGGGCGCAGTCGGACCGGGCGCTCTGGCCTACGGCGTCGTCAACAAGGGTCAGGTCAATGCCTATGGCGTGTTCGACGGAATCGACGCCACGGCGCTGAAGATCGGCCGATCTGGCGGGCAGGGCGTAATTGTGACCGGCGGCATCAACAACCTGGGCGGCGCCGTTGTGGCTTCAGCGTACAACGCCTCGGCGACGGCGGTGCTCCTTGAGGGTGACGCGAGTGTTCCGGCCCTGTTGAATTCCGGCGCAATCACGGCGACGCAGACGGGCGGAGCGCACAACGCCAGCGCCATCGTCGATCTGTCCGGAAGCCTGGGCTGGATCGAGAGCTCCGGGACGATCACGGCGGGAGTCACGGCGACCACGGGGGTCAAGCCGACAGGCGAGGCGATCGCCATCGACCTGACGCGCAACGGCGCGGGTGCGACGGTCCGGCAAACCGCCGGTAGCGAAGCCGCGCCTTCGGCCATCACCGGCGCCGTGCGGTTTGGCGCGGGCGACGACAGGCTGGAGATCCTGTCCGGCTCTTTGACGGGCGACATGCGCTTCGGCGCTGGTGCGGACACGCTGGTGGTGGATGGGTTGGCCAAGGTGCAGGGCGCGCTGAGCGACGGCGACGGTCGGCTGACGATCGACCTCAGGTCAGGCCGGCTGGGCCTGACCAACGCCGGCGCGGTGGCGGTCAGCGCCCTGAACGTCGGCGCGACGGGCGTGTTCGCTGTCACCATTGATCCCACGGCCGGCGCGACCGGCGGGCTGAATGTGGCGGGCGAAGCCGCATTCGCGGATGGCGCGAAGGTGGAGGTCGCCCTGACCTCGCTTTTGAAGGATCCCGCCAGTTTCGAAGTGGTGCGGGCCGGTTCGCTGAAGGTCGGCGCCGTGGGCGCCACCCTGGGCGGCGCACCCTACCTCTATGCTGCGTCGCTGAAGGCCAATGCGACCACGGGCGTGCTGTCGGTGGATCTAAGACGCAAGACGGTCGAAGAGATTGGCCTGACGGGTTCTGGAGCGCAGGCCTATGACGCGGTGTTTGGCGCGCTGGGACAGTCGAGCGCCCTGCAAGGCGCCTTCCTGGCGCAAACGACCCAGGCGGGCTTTGAAGGTCTCTATGATCAGATGCTGCCGGACCATGCCGGGGCGTCGCTGATGTCGGCCGCGGCGATCTCCGGGGCCATCGCCTCGGCGACGGCGGCGCCGAGGCGCGCCTCGACCAATGTCGATTCGGCCGTCTGGGCGCAGGAGATCGCCTTCAACATCCGCCGCGCCCGTGAAAGCGCCGCCGGTTACGCTTCCAGCGGCTTTGGCTTGGCGGCGGGGGCGGAAGCGATCTCAGGACCTCAGGCGCTGGGGCTCAGCATGAGCTTCGTCAGCACAGACTACCGTGACCGTGGGGCCGACGATCGCGAGCAGGTCTCGATGTCGCTGATCTCCGGCGGCGCCTATTGGCGTGTGCGACAGGGTGCGTTCCAGGCCCATGTCGGCGCGGGCCTTGGCTATGGCGTGTTCGACGGCAAGCGGCGCCTGAGCGGCGCGGGTCTCGACCTTGTGGCGGACGGCAAATGGCGCGGTTGGCTGGCGAAGGCCGACGCCAGCGCGGCCTACACACTGGAGGCTGGCCCCTTCTATGCGCGGCCTCAACTGTCTGTGAATTATGTGCGGCTCGCGGAGAGCGGCTACCAGGAACGTGGCGGCGGCGACGGGTTCGATCTCAAGGTCTCCAGCCGCACAGGCGACTTCCTAACCGGCGAAGGCCTGATGGCGATTGGCGCGCGGTTTGGCGGCGACGACTACTGGGCGCCCGAGGTCAGCGTCGGTTATCGCCAGCGCCTTGCTGGATCGCCCGGCCGGACAACCGCCAGCTTTTCCGGCGGCGATTCCTTCACCGTCGACCCCGAACGACCCTTCAAGAGCGCCGTCCTTGCGCGCGGCGGGGTGAAGATCGGCTTTAGCGACGTCTTAATTGCAGTCGATGGCGGCGGCGCCTTTGAGGCGAACTACCGCGAGTACGATGTGCGGGCGGTGATCCGATACCAATTCTGATGTTGCTATAACGATAGTTGTATTATAACTATATATGGGTTCCTCCCCTTCCGCCGTCTGGCCGGAGCGCGCGCGACACTTCCCCCCGTCGCCGTGTTCCGATCAGGCGGCGGACGCTGAGAAGGTCTTGGAAAGATGCGTAAACGTTACGAAATCCGCTGGGCTCGCGTTCCTGAGACGCTCGGCATGGCGGTGACCCTGATCGCCTTGGGCGTGGTCTTGGCTGGCGGCCTGACCGGTCCTTTCTAGGCGGAGCGCCGTGTCTCCGGTAGCGGCATGAAGGCTTCGATATTCGCCGGAAGCTGGGCGCGCATGTCGCAGCGTAGGCCCTCTGAAGCGTAGTCGAGCGAGACCGCGCCGCGCAGTTCGCCTTTGAAGGCGCCATGGATGAGGCGAGTGCCAAAGCCCTTGCGCGTTGGTGGCGTCACGAGGGGGCCGTTGCTTTCGCGCCATTCCAGACGAAGTTCGCCAGAGGGGCTCGCGCGCCACGTCAGAGCGACCTGGCCGGTGTCGTTGGACAGCGCACCGTACTTCACTGCGTTCGTGGCGAGTTCGTGGAACACCAGGGCTAATGTCAGAGCTGCGGACGGTGTTAGGCGCATCGGCGCCCCGCTGACCTCGATCTGTCCGGAGGCGGCGGCGCTGAAGGGCCTCAAGGCTCGCATCGCGACATCATGCAGCGCCGCCCCGTTCCAATTTTCCCGCGTCAGGACGTCGTGGACTTCCGACAGACCGATCAGGCGGGCTTCGAAGGCGCCATAGGCGCGGTCGGGGTCACGTTCATGCCGCAGGGTCTGGGCGGCCATGGATTGCACGGTGGCCAGGGTGTTTTTAACCCGGTGATTCAACTCGTTGATCATCAGCCGCAGCTGGTCCCGATGACGCGCCTGTTGCGTCTCGGCCAGCTTGCGGGGCGTGATGTCCTCGACGACCGAGACGAAATAGTCCGGCGCACCGTCGGCTGTCCGCACAAGGGAAACCGTCAGGTTGGCCCAGAGCAAGTCTCCGGTTTTACGTAGGTAGCGCTTCTCCATGGTGAAAGTCTCGATGCGGCCTTCGAGCATCGACTGCACACGGCTTACATCTGCGGCTAGGTCATCAGGGTGGGTGATCGCCTGAAAGGTGAGACTGAGCAGTTCCTCGCGGGCGTAGCCCAGGGTGGCGCACAGCCCGCCGTTGACCTCCAGGAACAGGCCATCTGGGGAGACGCGCGCAACACCGATGGCGGCCTGGTCAAAGACTGCGCGGTAGCGGGCTTCAGCGGCCTCCAGTCGCAAACGTTCCTCCACGCTGGCGGAGACATACTCGCAATAGAGAACCAGTCCGCCGATTTCACCATCCTGGTCTCGCCAGGGCGACATCGACCAGTTGACCCACTCGACCGCGCCGCCGGGCTGCGGGAAAGGGTCCGCGGGATGCCGTCTGGTCTGGCCATCGTTAAGGACGAGGGCGTGCAGCTCACGCCAGCGCGCGGGGATGTTCGGAAAGACATCGTAATGGCGCCGCCCGAGGACGAGCGCGGGATCGCCCGGCATATCCTGGTCAGTCAGGAATCGGCTCGAAACGGCGAGGTAACGCATTTCACGATCGAAAATCGCGATGCCTAACGGCGCCTGGGTGAGCGCGGTGATCACGGCCGACGGCGCCGCGCACGGGCTACCCGTAGCGTCTGTACGATCAGCGTCTTCCATGTACGGCCCCGGAACTCGAATACTGTGAGGGTGTGTCGATACTCGGGGTCGAGTATCTGTTATACTGGATGGTGAGACGAACGGTCGCAACCTGCGCGTCGATCGAGGTGCGCTTTGGCGATCAAAGCAACGCGCTGCGCAGAACCCGCACCGCGATCGCCGTGGAAATGACCAGGACGCCGGGAGACCCTGACACGTCTGTCGGCGCGAGGTGGGGGGAGAATGGCGGCGTCAGACGCCATCAACACGCCGAAGGGGCCGCGTATCGGCCTGGCCGCGCGGCTGCTGGGCGCGCGGACGGCAGGGTTGTCGCTTGGCGCGCTAGCCGTGGGCGCTGTCCTGCTTGAGCAGCAGCGATCGGCTGTCCTTTTCGGCCTCCTGGTCGCCAACGCGCTTCTCTGGCCGATTGTCGCCTTTTTGCTGACCTCGCGGAGTGAACGGTCCGTTCGCCAGGAGAGCCTGAATCTCATCATCGACTCCGCCCTTGGCGGCGTCTGGATCGCCGTGATGCACGGCGCCCTGTTGCCGAGCGCCTTGCTGGTCGCCACGCTCTCGATGGACAAGGTGGCGTTCGGCGGCTGGCGGCTGCTTGCGCCGGCGGCGGCTGCGCAGGTCTTGGCCGGCTCCGCTGTGTGGCTGGCGCTGGGATCGACGTTTGAACCTAATGTTTCAGCGCGGGTGGTTATGGCCTGCTTGCCGCATCTGGTGATTTATCCCGTCATGGTCAGCACGGCGACGCACCGTCTGCTGAGGGTGAGCCAAGCCCAGCGCCGCCTGATCGCCGAGATGGCGCGACACGATTCCTTGTCCGGTCTACTGAACCGAGGGCAGTGGGAACGCGAGGCCGGCGACCAGTTGGCGCATCTGCGCGGACTGCCGGAAGGCGCAGCGCTGCTGCTGATCGACATCGACAACTTTAAGACTATCAACGATCGCCACGGCCACTTGGTTGGCGATCAGGTTATCCGCAGCGTCGCCGACACCATACGTGGTCTTACTCGCGAGACCGACGTCGCCGGACGATACGGCGGCGACGAGTTCGTGGTCGTTCTCGCGGGCGCAAACGCGGACGCCGCCTGGCGGATCGCCGACCGGCTGCAATCGGCGATCGCCACCACCGCCCATCTGATAGGCCTCCAGGGCCAACTGACCACGAGCATCGGGATCGCTTCGATCGGCCCGGAGATCGCCAGCCTTGAGCAGTGGGTCGGCAGAGCCGACGCCGCTCTCTATCAGGCCAAGGCCGGCGGCCGCGCGCTCGTGGTCGCCGGCTAGCGCTCGGCGACCATCTCCGCCTCGATACGACCCAGGCCTTCGACCTCGCAGGCCACATGATCGCCGGGCTGGAGGTACCGCGGCGGCTTCATCGCCGTGCCGACGCCGCCTGGCGTTCCCGTGTAGATGATGTCGCCAGGTTCCAGGGTCATAACCTGCGACAGTTCTACGATCTGATCGTACACGTCGAAGATCAAGTTCGATGTATTTGAATTCTGGCGAACTTCTCCATTGACGATGGATCGGATGGCCAAGGCGTGCGGATCGGAGACCGCGTCGGACGTGGTGATCCAGGGACCGAAGGGGCCATGGGTGTCGAACGACTTTCCCAGCATCCATTGAGCTGTCTTGCGTTGCCAATCCCGGGCGCTGACGTCGTTGCCGACACAGTAGCCGAAGATCGCCGCCGGCGCGTCGGCCTTGGAGATATGCCGACCGCCCTTGCCGATAACGGCGACCATTTCGACTTCATAGTCGACCATGGTCGAGGCCTTCGGCACGTCGATGGGATCGAAGGGTCCATGGGCGGCGGTGGGTTGCTTGCAGAACCAGATCTGGTGTTCCGGCGTCTTGCCACTCGTTTCGGCGACGTGGTCGGCGTATATCAGACCCATGCACAGGATCTTGTTGGGGCGCGGAACGGGCGCCAGCAGGCGCACTTGATCGAGGGGGATTGCGTCAGCGCCATCCAACCAGCCCGCGGCGACGCCCGAGAGCGCATCCCACTGCTCGATCAGACCAATCATCCCCAGCGCTGAGATATCGGCGGGGGCCGGAATGACCCCAGCGTCGCTGACGAGGCCGATTTCCGGCGATTGCGCGCCGGCGCGCAAGAAGGTCGCGAGTTTCATATGAGATTCCTTAATCGAGACGACGCCCAAGGCCCACGCTCTTTGGCGCGGGTTCTGCTGAAGGTTAGGCGAACGCGCGGGCCTGCTCCAAGACTTTCCGTCATCGACGCGATGGCGGAAGCGGTGGGATTCGAACCCACGGACGGCTCACACCGTCGCTGGTTTTCAAGACCAGTGCCTTAAACCACTCGGCCACACTTCCATCGTCGACGCCGAGGCGCCGCGCCACCGGGTCCTATTGGGCTCCGGGGCGCGGCTCAAGAGGCAAGGCGTCGCCTAGCCCTTCAGGAAGGGGATCACCGCTCGAAGAAAGGCTTCCGGTTCTTCGAACTCCACGAAATGGCCGACGCCGCCGCCCCACAGATGCAGTTCGACATGGGGGATGAGCGCCAGCGCAGAGAGCGCCGCGTCCATTGGCACCATCCGGTCCTGGTGGCCCCAGAGCACCAGGGTCTGGGGTTTAAGGTTCTGCGCGGCTTCACGAAGATCCGCCGTGCCGAGGGGCGCGACGCTCGCCGGCGGATGAGCCATCGCCTGTTGGGCGGAAGCGAATCGGGCGTCGATCATTGCCTTGGTCAGCAAGCCCTCGCGCGGGATGAACAGGCGCATGATCTGCTCCATGTTCTCGTAACTGGGGTCCGCCCGAAAGGCGGTGAGGGCCTTGATGCCGTCGGGCGGGCTAGGGGTGAAAAGGTTTGGCCCAAGGCCAACCGGACATTTCAAAACCAGCTTCAGCACGCGCTCCGGATGGTCGTGGGCGAGACGAAGCATCGGCGCTGCGCCCATCGAGGGACCATACAGATGGGCCTTGCTGATGTTCAGGGCATCCATCACCGCGAGGATCGCGCGTGCGTAGAAACGATCATTGGTTTCACCGGGAAGCGCCTCCATCGGCGGGCTAGCCCCGTAGCCCGGCAAATCGAGCATCACGACGTGGAAGTGGCGGCTGAGTTCGTCCACCACCCATTTGGTGTTGTCCCAGCCGTTTGCGCCTGGACCGCCGCCATGGAGGCAGATCAAGGCGTCGCCGTCCCCAGCCTCATTGTAGTGGACGACGGTTCCCGCCGCTGCGATCTGACGGCGCGTGTCCTCAAAACTGAGCATCACTTCCTCCCTGGCTTTGCAGCTGAGCTTAACCGGCATACGCCGTAAGGCCAACGCGATGGGATCGGCGGTTAACCGCTCCGCAAGTCTCGCCTGCCATGGTGGCGTTGCGGCGATGGTCGGCGGAGGCGGACGACCGGGATGGGTCGGACTTTGCACATCGGAATCTGGCGGTTCGCGGCGGTGCTGGTTGCGAGCGCGAGCCTTGCCGCCTGCGCGTCGGGCGGTCCGAAGACCCTGAGCGCCGGCCAGAAGGTCGGCGCGCCCTATCGGGTCGCCGGCAAGACCTATGTGCCGAAAGCCGATCCTCATTACGACAAGGTGGGGACGGCGACCTGGTACGGGGACGCCTACCACAACCGCCCGACCGCCAGCGGCGAGCGGTTCGACATGAATCGGTTGACCGCGGCGCACACGACCCTGCCGCTTCCATCCATGGTCGAGGTGACCAATCTGGAGAACGGGCGCAAGGTCGTGGTGCGCGTCAACGATCGTGGCCCATTCTCGGGTGGGCGGATTATCGACCTCAGCCGCGGTGCGGCCCGGGCGCTGGGTTTCGAACGCCAGGGCTTGGCGAAGGTGCGCGTACGCTATATCGGTCCCGGCGCCGGCAACGCGCCACGGTTGGCGCGTGCGGAAGCTCCGCCCGCACCGCGCCCGGCCGGCGCCAGTGATGCGCTGTTCGAGGCTACTCATGGGGCGGTGAACCCGGCCGACACGCCGCCGGCGGATCGGCGTCCGCCCGACCAGCTGGTCAACGCGCCTACGATCAGTCTCTCCAACCCGTATCGTGTTCAGGTCGGCGCCTTCGCCGATCCAGCGAACGCTCGGCAGGCCGCCGATCGACTGTCGCCGGCTGGCGTCGCCGTGATCGAAGCCGTGGCCCGTGATGGCGTGACCTTCTACAGGGTGTACCTGCCGGCGCCGGCGGATGAGGCGCAAGCCTTCGCTTTACGCGATCAGGCCGCCGCCTATGGGTTCACGGAGGCCCGCGTCGTGCGGCCCGCTGGACTTTAGCGGCGAAGCGGCCAATTTGGACCGGTGGCGCGCGGTCGGTTCATCACATTTGAAGGCGGGGAGGGAGCGGGTAAATCCACCCAGCTCCGGCGCCTGATTGCGCGCCTCCGGGCGCAGGGTCTGAACGCCTTGGCGACCCGCGAGCCCGGCGGATCCGCAGGCGCAGAGCAGATCCGCGACCTGGTGCTGAGGGGCGCGGCTGACCGTTGGAGCGCGATCTCGGAAACGCTGCTGATGTACGCGGCGCGCCGTGACCATATCGAGCGCGTGATCGAACCCGGCCTCTCCCAGGGGGCCTGGGTGATTTGCGACCGTTTCGCCGACTCGACGCGCGCTTACCAGGGCGGTCCCGCCGGCGCGCCGCCAGGGCTGATCGCGGCCCTTGAGACGCATGTTCTCCAGGGAACCACGCCGGACCTGACCCTCGTGCTCGATCTCCCAGCCGAGATGGGCTTGGCCCGCGCGGAAGCCCGCGCCGGCGCGGAGATGCGCTTCGAGTCCAAGGGCCTAGCCTTTCATCAAAACCTGCGCGACGCTTTCATGGCGATCGCGGCCGCGGAGCCAGAGCGCTGCGCTGTGATCGACGCCGCCGGGGATCTCGATGCGGTTGAATCCGCAGTTTGGTCCGCCGTCTCCACGAGGCTCGACCTTGGCTGAGCTGATCGCCCACCCACGCGACGTCTTTGACCTGGCGGGTCACGAAGGCGTTGAGGCTGAATTTGAAGCCGCGCGTGCGCGGGGGCGGCTGCATCACGCCTGGCTGCTCACCGGGCCCGAAGGGGTCGGCAAGGCTACCTTCGCCTATCGCGCGGCGCGTCGTCTGCTAGGCGCCGCCTCATCGCCTGAGCGTGGACCGTTGGGGGCCGATCCCGACGATCCGGTGGCCCGCCAAGTCGCTGCACGGTCCCATCCGGATCTTCTGATCCTTGAGCGAATTGGCGAAGACGGTAAGCCGCGCAAGGTCATTCCCGTGGACGAAGCGCGCCGACTTGGTGAGTTTTTCTCAAAGTCGCCGGCGTCGGCGCCGCACCGCGTCGCCATTGTCGACGCCGCTGATGATCTCAACGTCAACGCGGCCAACGCCATCCTGAAGACCCTGGAAGAACCGCCGCCGAGCGGGGTCCTGCTCATGGTCAGCCATTCGCCTGGCCGTCTCCTGCCTACGATTCGTTCCCGTTGCCGAAGGCTCGCCTTTGCGCCGATGGCGCTCGATGCCGCTGCGGCCTTCGTGTCAGCCCGCAGTGATGCGAACCCGGAAGAGGCGCTCCGCTTGGCGAAGATGGCCCGCGGCGCTCCGGGCCGCGCCTGGAGCTTGGCCGGGGAGGGGGCGCTCGCCCTGGACGATGCGGCCCGTGAGTTGCTGGCGGGATTACCGGGCGTTGACGCCGCAGCGGCGCTGGCCCTGGCCGACCGCTTCCGCGGGCCTGAGGGCCAGGCGCAGTTCAATCTGTTGTTCGAACGCCTCGCTGAGCGCGCGCACGCCTTTGCGCTGAACCGCATCGAGGCCGGCGTCGGCGGCCTCGACGGCTGGGCGCAGGCATGGGAGACGCTGCAGCGCCTGCCGCGTGAGGTTGAGGGCTTGAACCTCGACCGCGCAGATGCGCTTTTTACGGCTCTGGTCGATCTTCGCCGCGCCGCCGCCTGAACCTCGCGTTTGAACCATGCTCATCGACAGTCACGTCAACCTCCATGCGCCGCAGTTTGACGAGGACCGCGAGGCGGTGATCGCCCGCGCCCGGGAGGCTGGCGTCGGTCTGATGGTCAACATCTGTGACAAGCTCGCCAACTATGAGAAGAACCGTGCGGTCGCCGAAGCCCCGGACATCTGGTGCACGGTGGGCGTCCATCCGCACGAAGCCAGAGAGACACCGGACCTCGCCCCGCAGACCCTGGTGGCGATCGCCGCTGATCCGCGAGTTGTGGGGATTGGCGAATGTGGGCTGGATTTTCACTATGACCTCAGCCCGCGGGACGTCCAGGCCGAGGTTTTCCGGGCCCATTGCGCAGCGGCGCGCGAGACCGGCTTACCGCTCGTGGTGCACACCCGCGAGGCTGATGACCTGATGGGCGACATCCTGGAAGACGAGCACGGGCAGGGCCCGTTTTCGATCCTGATGCATTGTTATACGTCTGGGCATGCGCTGGCGGCACGCGCCGACCGGCTGGGCGCTTGGTTCAGCGTGTCCGGCATCGCGACCTTCAAGGCCGCGGAAGATGTCCGCGACGTGATCCGTCAAATGCCGGCCGATCGCATTATCGTCGAGACAGACTGCCCTTATCTAGCGCCGATACCCCATCGTGGCCGGCGCAACGAACCGGCCTACATCGCCCACGTCCTGGCGAAGGTCGCGGAGATACGCGGTTGGACGCTTGAAGAGGCCGAGACGAGGACCGCATCTGCGTTCTTTGATCTTTTCCAGAGAATTCCCCGCCCCAGCGGAAGCGTGGCATGACTGAGATTCTGGAGTTCACCATCCTGGGCAGCGGCTCCTCGGGGGGCGTGCCACGGTCCGACGGCGTTTGGGGGCGCTGCGATCCCGCCGATCCGCGCAACCAGCGTTCGCGCTGTTCGCTGCTGGTGCGCCGCAAAGGTCAGGAAGGTGAAGAAACTAGCCTGATCGTAGATACCGCCCCGGAGCTGCGCCAACAGGCCGTCGCAGCGGAGGTGCGCCGGTTGGACGCGGTGCTCTATACGCACGACCATGCTGACCAGACCCATGGGATCGACGACATCCGGCCGTTCTACCAACACCAGAGGCAGGTCATCGATTGCTGGATGGACGCGGCGACCCTCACCAGTCTTACGCGCCGGTTTGACTATGTTTTCGAGACGCAGGGCGGGTATCCTGCCATTGCGCGGCCTGCGCTGATCCCGCCCCATGGGGATTCCTGGTTCATCCGCGGGCCGTCGGGCCGCATTCCGGTGAAGACTTTTGATCAGGCGCATGGGCCAATCCGCTCGGTGGGCTACCGGTTCGGGGGCGTGGCCTATTCGCCGGACGTCTCAAGCCTTGACGAGGCCGCTTTCGCCGCCTTGCAGGGGCTGGATGTTTGGATCGTCGACGCCCTGCGCGACACGCCTCATCCCACCCACGCGAACGTCGAAGCAGCGTTGAGCTGGATCGCCCGGCTCAAGCCGAAGCGGGCGATCCTGACTGATCTGCACATCGATCTGGATTACCAGGAACTCAACGCCCGCCTGCCGCCCGGCGTCGAAGCGGCGTATGACGGCCTGCGCTTCGACCATCTGATTGAGTAGGACAGCCGTTGAAATCACCACTCAACCTGGGATTTCTCGCCTCCGGAAACGGCACAAGCGCACGCGCCATTATCGCCGCGGCGCGCTCGGGCCAGCTGGCGGCGGAGCCTAAGCTGATGGTGAGCAATCGTCGTGATGCGCCGGCCCTGGATTTCGCGCGCGAGAATGGCGTCCCCGCACTGCATATCGCCACCTTGCCAGATGCGGCTGCAGCGGATCACCGACTTGCAGAGGCTCTTTCGAGGCATGGCGTCGATTTCGTTGTTCTGTCCGGGTATCTTCGCCTGCTAGGCTCGAAGGTGCTGAGTCGGTTCCAAGGCCGCATCCTCAACATCCACCCTGGGCTTCTGCCGGAGTTCGGTGGGCACGGGATGTACGGCATGCGCGTGCACGAGGCGGTGATCGCTTCGGGCGTTCGGGAGAGCGGCGCCACCATTCATCTTGTCGATGGCGAATACGACCATGGCGCTGTGGTCGCACAACGCGTGGTTCCGGTTCTTCCAGACGACAGCGCGGCTACGTTGCAGTTGAGGATCGCCGCGCAAGAGCCTGCGTTTTTTGTGGAAACCTTGATCCGGATAGCGAACGGCGAGCTTCACTTGCCCTTGGGGGGCCACGTTATTTCGTGAGATTCGTTCGCCGGAGGATACGCTCAATTGAGCGGTCTTCAGCGCGGTCGAGCAGTTGCAGGAGCATGCCGAGCAGGCGGCTTGCACCGTAGATCAGCAGCACTTGGAGCACGACGCTGGGCATCGGGTCGTCCGAAGTTCGATGGTTGGACCGATACGCGACAGAAGCGTCGGAATACCACAAGTTAACTATCTTGGAAGCTACCCGGGGTTGTGAAAATGACATGCGTCGATTTCCGATAATATACATTAGGCGATGAACTGAAACAGGACCTGCACGGGGCTGCGCTCGGGCGAACTCGCTAAATTGAATCTCTTCGCCTTCTGAAGGCGGTTGATCGTTCCTAACGTGAGATATGGATTTGTACCGGGCGCGCACCTATCTTGAAGCCAAGGGGAAGTCTTTCGAAACGGAGAGTCTTCGATGCGGACTGCAATCTTGGCTGGAGCCGCCGTGGCGGCGCTCAGCTTCTCAGGCGTCGCGCTGGCCGCGCCCGCGTCGGTCACCGTGAATGTCGGCCCGGAACTTCAGGAAAAGGCCGACAAATATGGCCAACGTGATCTGGATCTCCTGACGCGCGACCTGCAACGCACGGTGAGCCATCGCCTCGCACGATCGGGCGCCTATGACGATGCTCGGATCGAGCTGACGCTGGTCGACGCCAAGCCAAACCGCCCGACCTTCGAAGAGATGGGCGCCAGCCTTGGCCTTTCGCCGCTCAGCTTCGGGATTGGTGGCGCGGAGATCGTCGGTCGCGCCATCCGCCCTGATGGTGTGGAAACGCCGATTGGCTACAAGTGGTATGAGACGGATATACGCCAGGCGCCCTATAGATCGACCTGGGGCGACGCGCAGATCGTCTTTGAACGCTTCGCCTACCGCCTCGCCAAGGGCGACCAGGTGGCGATGCGCTGATCCCGCGCGGCTTTGCTTGCACTGATGAACGGCGCGCGGTCAGATCGGTCGCGCGCCGTTTTCTTGTCCGGAACCCATCATGAAGCGCCCGCCTCCGCCTGACGCCCTGCGGCCTATCGATCGGCTGATCGCCATAATGGCGCGCCTGCGCGACGCCGAGGACGGCTGTCCCTGGGACATCGAGCAAACCTTCGCGACCATTGCGCCTTACACGGTGGAGGAAGCCTATGAGGTAGCCGATGCGATCGAGCGCGGCGACCTGGGCGACCTGAAGGATGAGTTGGGCGATCTATTACTGCAGGTCGTTTTCCATGCCCGGATGGCTGAAGAGGCCGGCGACTTCGCCTTCGACGACGTGGCGCGCGCCATCAATGACAAGATGATTCGCCGGCATCCCCATGTTTTTGGTGAAGAGTCCTACGCCGACCTCAGCGCCCAGGTTGAGGGCTGGGACGCGATCAAGGCGGCTGAGCGGGCCGACAAAGGCCGGGCCGATAGCGTGCTCGACGACGTGCCGGTCGGCCTGCCCGCTCTGACCCGCGCCGTGAAGCTCTCCAAGCGCGCCGCCCGCGTGGGGTTCGTGTGGCCATCGATCCATGAGGTTCTGGCCAAGCTGGCGGAGGAAGTCGGTGAGCTGGAGGCCGAGATCGCCGCCGGCGACCTGGACAAGGCCCGCGCGGAACTGGGCGACGTACTGTTCGTCGTCGCCAATATCGCGCGCACGCTGGACGTCGATCCAGAAGACGCATTGCGTGGCACGAATGCAAAATTCGTTCGTCGTTTCCAACACATCGAAGCGCAACTTGCGGTGAGCGGCCGCACGCCGCAACAGTCCGACCTCGCAGAAATGGATGCCTTGTGGAACGAGGCGAAGGCCATCGAGAAGAGCAAGGCGGCGGAATGATCCTCATCGGCCAGTTCGATTCGCCCTTCGTGCGCCGGGTCGGCGTGGCGATGCAGGTCTATGGCCTGGCCTATGAGCACAGGCCCTGGTCGACCTTCGGCGACGCCGACCTGATCCGCCCGTACAATCCCCTCACCCGCGTGCCGACCCTCGTGCTGGACGGTGGCGAGGTGCTGATCGAGAGCTTCGCGATCCTGGATTGGCTCGACGAACTGGCGGGCCCGGATAAGGCGTTGATCGACGCCGCGGGCGACGGTCGTCGTCAAACGCTGCGCCGCTCAGCCCTGGCCACGGGTCTCTGCGATAAGATGGTCAGCCTCATCTACGAGCGCGCCCTGCACGACGTGACGTCGGAGGCTTGGCTTAACCGCTGCGAAACCCAGGTCGGCGCAGCGATGGACGCGCTGGAGCGTGAGCGGGCGGGTGCAGCCCTTCCCTACTGGTCCGGTGATCGACTCACCCACGCCGACATCTCCCTTGCTTGCGCCGTCCGCTTCCTGGGCGAGGCGCATCCGACGATCTTTGCGCTCGCCCGCTGGCCGAACCTCGTGGCGCACGGGGAACGCTGCGAGGCGCTCGCGGCTTTCCAGGCTGTGAAGCAGGTTTTCATTCCGCCGGCTTGAAGCGGATGTCCCCAGGGTGGCGCTTAGGACGTCTTACCGCGCCTTCACGTAGGCTTGCGGGAATCGTTGCTCGAACTGACCCAGGGCCTGCGGCGAAAGGCTGACTTCCAGACGCACGGAACCGTCGTGGTCGTCTGAGCGGTCGATGACGCGGCCATTGCGGTAGAGCCAGGCGATCGCCTCCCCCTCGCCTGCGGGCGTGTAGATTGCGACCGGCGCGGCCTCGTCGACCAGACCCGCCAGGGCGTCGAGCAGGAGGTCGCACCCCTCCCCAGTCTCCGCCGAAACGCAGATCGCTTGTGGGTCAGCGCGCCGCGCGTCGCGTTCAGCTTCGTCTCGCGCGTCCGGGTCGAGCAGGTCGATCTTGTTCCAGACTTCGACCAGTCGCTGTTCATCGGCCTCGATGCCAAGTCGCGCGAGCACGGCGCGGACATCCTTCGCCTGGGCCAGGCTCTCTTCGCTGGCGATGTCGCGCACGTGGAGCACGACATCGGCCTCGGCGACTTCCTCAAGGGTGGCGCGGAAGGCCTCGACCAGTTCGTGGGGCAGGTCGGAGATGAAGCCGACGGTATCGGACAGGATCGCCGGCCGGCCATCGGGCAGCTTCACCAGGCGCAAGGTCGGATCCAGGGTGGCGAACAGCATGTCCTGGGCCACGACATCGGACTGGGTCAGCCGGTTGAAGAGCGTCGACTTGCCGGCGTTGGTGTAGCCGACCAGGGCGACCGCCGGGTACGGATGGCGCTGGCGCGCGCCGCGCTGCAAGGTCCGGGTGCGGCGCACCTCGTCGAGGTCTCGTTTCAGGCGGCCGATCTTGTCGGCCAGAAGGCGGCGGTCGGTCTCGATCTGGGTTTCGCCTGGGCCGCCCATGACGCCGAAGCCGCCGCGTTGGCGCTCCAAGTGGGTCCAGGTGCGGACGAGGCGTGAGCGTTCGTAGGACAGGCGCGCCAGCTCGACTTGCAGGCGGCCCTCGCGGGTGCGAGCGCGGCGCGCGAAGATCTCGAGGATCAGGCCGGTGCGATCGATCACCTTGGCTTCCCAGGCGCGTTCGAGATTGCGCTGCTGGACGGGCGTCAATTGATCGTCGACCACCACCACCGTGGCGTCGCAGGCCTGGATGGTCAGTCCGATCTCGTCGACCTTGCCGCGACCGAACAGGGTCGCAGGGGTTAGCTTGCGCAGGGGCGCGATGAGCGTCTCGCGCACATCGAGATCGAGCGCGAGGGCCAGGCCCACAGCCTCTTCCAGGCGTGCGGAGGCCGCCCGGTCGGGCCCTCGGCCCTCCCGGTCGGGGTGGACGACAACCGCGCCTTGAATGGGCGCGGCGTGGTCAATGAGTTTTGAGGTCAATCGTCGCCGTCGTCGGCCGGCTCATACAGCTGCACGGGCTGAGCGGGCATGATGGTGGAAATCGCGTGCTTGTAGACGAGCTGGGACTGCCCGTCGCGGCGGAGCAGCACACAGAAATTGTCGAACCAGCTGACCACGCCCTGCAGCTTGACGCCGTTGACCAGGAAGATGGTGAGAGGGGTCTTGGACTTCCGGACGCTGTTCAGGAAGGTGTCCTGCAGGTTCTGTTTCTTATCGCTCATAGCGGTGGCTCAACTCTTCTTCTTTTCATTTCGGACGGCCAATGCGCCATCCACACACAAGGCGCACGCTAGCTTGCGCCCAACAGCGGAAGCAAGGGCTGGCGTCAGATGGCGCCGGCGATTGCGTGCTCGATATAGAGATTGCGCAAGCGCATCGCCACTGGGCCGACCGATCCATCGCCCACGGGCCGACCATCCACCGCGATCACAGGCAGGACCAGCGAGCCGGCGCCCGTAATGAAGGCTTCCCTTGCAGCGATGGCGTCACCGGGCGTGAAGGGCCGCTCGTCGATCATCAAGCCTTCGGTCTGCATCGACTCGATCAGGGTCTTGCGCGTCACACCCCGCAGGATGTTGGCGTTGGTGTCGCGGGTCCGCAGGCGTCCGTCCTGGTCGACGATCCAGGCATTGGATGACGCGCCTTCGGTGACGAAACCCAGGTCATCGACGAACCAGGCCTCATAAGCGCCCGCCTCGCGCGCGGCCTGTTTGGCCAGCGCATTCGGCAGCAGGCCCACGGTCTTGATGTCGCAGCGACCCCAGCGGTTTTCGGGCGTTGTGACCACCGTTACCCCCTTTGCCGCGCGCGCCTCTGAGGCCGCCCGGTCCAAGCCTCTGACTGTGATCACGACGGCGGGGCGCACTGGCGCGGTCGGAAAGGCGTGATCGCGCGGCGCGACGCCACGACTGACCTGGAGGTAGACCGTGCCTTCGCGCACGCGATTGCGCCGAACGGTCTCCTTCAGGACGAAGGTGAGCGCCTGGCGGCTCATCGGCATGGCGATCTTCAGTTCCGATAGGCTGCGCTCCAGCCGCTCGAAGTGACCTGCCGCATCAGCCATGCGGCCGCCGAACAGGGCCCAGACTTCGTAGACGGCGTCAGCCAGCTGGTAGCCGCGGTCCTCGATGTGGACGACAGCCTGGCCGTGGGGCACGAAACGGCCATTGACGTAGGCGACACGGCCCATCAGCCGACCTCTTCCTCGACTCCGCGACCACCGGATAAGCCAAGGCTCTTCAGCTTGCGGTGAAGCGCCGAGCGCTCCATGCCGATGAAGGCGGCCGTGCGCGAGATATTGCCGGAGAAGCGCATCATCTGGGCGTTCAGATACTCCCGCTCGAAGACCTCACGGGCTTCGCGTAGGGGCAGCGCGATGATCTTTTCAGCGCCCAACCCCCCGGCCTGGTCGCTGACCGAGGCCTCGGCTGGCAGCATCTCGGCGGTGATCGCATCGGCCGGCGCGCCGGAGGCCAGGATCAGCATGCGTTCAATGTTGTTGCGCAGCTGGCGGACATTGCCGGGCCAGGCGCGGACCTGCAGACTGGCCAGGGCGTCATCGGCCAGACGTCGGCGCGGCATGCCGGTCGCCTCGGCGATGCGCTCGATGAAATATTCCACCAATTCTGGAATATCCTCGCGCCGCTCCGCCAGGCCGGGGACATTCACCGGCACGACGTTCAGGCGGTGGAAGAGGTCTTCGCGGAAGCGCCCGGCGGCGATCTCTTCGCGTAGATCGCGAGAGGTGGAAGAAACGACGCGGACGTCGACCTCGACATCGCTGTCGCCGCCGACGCGCCGGAACCTCTGCTCGACCAGGACGCGCAGAATGCGCCCTTGGGTTTCGCGCGGCATGTCGGCCACTTCGTCGAGGTAGAGCGTGCCGGCGTGGGCGCGTTCGAACACGCCGATCTTAGCGGTGCGCCCCCCCTCGCCTTCCTGGCCGAAAAGTTCGACATCCATGCGCTCCGGCGTCATGCCGGCCGCGCCGATGGCGACAAACTCCCCCTTGGCGCGCTGGCCGGCGGCGTGGATCAGTCGCGCCACCGTTTCCTTGCCCGCCCCGGAAGGACCAGAAATCAGCACGCGACTGTTGGCGGCCCCCAGCTTCGTGACCATGTTGCGCAGCTGCTGAGCGGCCACGGAACGGCCCAGCAGGCCTTCGGGCGTAATCGCCTGGGTGCGTAGCCGGCGGTTCTCGCGGCGCAGCGATGAGGCCTCAAGCGCACGCTCGACGACGAGCAGCAGGCGGTCGGATTTGAAGGGCTTTTCCAGGAACTCGTAGGCGCCGCGCTTGATCGCGTTGACCGCGGTCTCGATGTTGCCGTGGCCGGAGATCATCAACACCGGGAGGTCGACGTCGAGCGCCTTGACCAAGTCGAGCAACTCCAGACCGTCCATGCCGCCGCCGGCCATCCAGATGTCGAGGATCAGCAGGGCGGGCTTACGCGCGCGGATAGCGGCCAGGGCGGATTCGGAGTCGTTGGCGGTGCGGACCTCGTAGCCTTCGTCCGACAGAATGCCGGCCACCAGCTCGCGGATATCCGCCTCATCGTCGACCACCAGAACATCAGCCGCCATCAGCAAGCATCCTCTACGCCGAAATCGAAAGGGTGGCGCCCGGCCGCACGCGGGCGGTCGCGGGCAGCCGCAGGCTCGCCAGAGCGCCGCGACCATAGTGCGAATCGGCGAGATCGAGCTCGCCGCCATGGTCTTCCATGATCCGTTTGACGATGGCGAGACCAAGGCCGGTGCCCTTCTCGCGCGTCGTCACATAGGGTTCGGTCAGTCGATCGCGATCCTTGGCCGGCAGGCCCACGCCATTGTCCTCAACCTCGAAGGCGACGCCGTCCTCGTTCTCGACCAGCCGCGCGCGGACCTTACCGGCCAGATCCGGTTCGGCGGCCTGTCGGGCGGCGACGGCCTCCGCGGCGTTCTTCAGCAGATTGGTCAGCGCCTGGGAGAGCATGCCGCCGTCGGCAAGAATGCGGGCCGCCGGCGCTGGCTCCTCCATCTCGACCTCGATGTCGGGGCTGCCGACGCGGCGGGCGAAGACGGCGGCGCGCAGCAATTCGGCCGCGTCCTGCTCGCTGAACTTTGGCGCCGGCATGCGAGCGAAGGCCGAGAATTCGTCGACCATGCGGCCGATATCCCCGACCTGTCGGATGATCGTGTCGGTGCAGCGGTCGAAGGTATCGAGTTCGCTCTCGGCGATGTCCTTGCGGTATTTCTTGCGGATACGCTCCGCCGACAGCTGGATCGGCGTCAGCGGGTTCTTGATTTCGTGGGCGATACGGCGGGCGACGTCGCGCCAGGCGGCGTTGCGCTGGGCAGTGACCAGGCGCGTGATGTCGTCGAAGGTTAGCACCAGGCCGCCTTCGCTGCGGCTGGCGCGCACCCGAAGGCGGCGGGTGTCGCGGCCGCGGATGACGTCGACCTCCTCCTCGACGCCCCCTTCGGCAACGATCGAGGCGAGTTCCGGGGCGATCTCCGACAGGCTTCGGCCGATCCCACGACCCTGAGGCAGGGCCAGCAAGATCTGCGCCTGGCGGTTGGCGGCGGAAACTGCGCCCTCGGCGTCGAGGCCGATGACCCCGGCGCTGACTTCTGAGAGCACCGTCTCGATGAATTGGCGGCGGCTTTCGGCTTCGTCGCTCGCGCTCTTCAGCGCCGCCTGCTGAGCCTGCAGGTCGTGGGTCATGCGGTTGAAGGCGCGCGACAGGATGGCGATCTCGGCGGGATCGCGATCGGCGTCGACACGGGCGTCGAGGTCGCCGGCGGCCACGCGGCCCGCAGCCTGCACCAGCCGTCCGATGGGACCGGTAATAGCGTTCGCCGCGGCCATGCCGAGCCAGACCGCCCCGACCAGGACAAGGAGCGCGGTCTCGGCGTAGCTGATGATGAAAATTGTCTGGATTTGCGCGCGGCTCTGGGCGGTCTCGCGATAGGAGATGAGCGAGTCCTCCGCCTCGCGCAGGTGGTTGATGATCCCCTTCTCCACGGGCAGGACCACGTAGAGATAGGCGTCGGGATAGGCGCGCAGCCGATATACCGCACGCATGAAGTCGGGTGAATCGAAGGGCGGCACAGAGATGTCGCCCTCGTCGGCCGCTTTGAAGCTGGTCGGGGGCGGCAGGATGAACCCTGGCGCGTCAGCCGTCTCGGCGCGGGCCAGGACGCGGCCGTCACGGTCCACCAGATAGGCGGCCGGGAAGCTGTGATAGGAGGCCAGGATCGCCAGGTAGTGATTGAAGCCGATCGGACTTTCCTGCAGGTGCGCCGCCTCACGATTGAGGTCTGCGCCCATGATCGTCACGTGCTCCTGGATATAGCGTGTCTGGTCCTCGACGTAGGATCTGGCGACTGTCGCGGAGTTCTCGACGACGGTCTGCACCCGCTCGCTGAACCAGTTGTCGATGCCCCGATTGACGAGCACGCCGTAGAACAGCGCGACGACGACCGCGGGCGCGACCGCGGCCAGGGCGAACATGGTGACAAAACGCAGGTGCAGACGGGCTGCGGCGTCGGCGCGGTCATGGACCAGGCGCAGGAGTTGCAGGCCCACCAGCGCCGATAGGCCCAGGATCAGGACGAGGTTGAAGGTCAGGACCGCCAGGATCTGCGCACTGGCGGGCCCAAGGGGGCCCTTCTCCGGGGGCGCAGCCGCAAGCAGGATGGCCGCCCCCGTCAGGATCGCCGCCAGCCCATAGCCGCAGCCCAGGACCGCGCGAGACTGTGCGATACGCCAGAGGCGTTGGGTAGCGGCTCCGCGCAGACTGTCGGCGGTCAGGACCATGCCAGCGAAAACTAAGGCACTGTGCCCTCAAATCAACAGAGATGTCGCCGCAGGGGCGCAGTCCGCCCCGCGGCCGCAGACCGTCAGCGCCGGCCGCGGGCCATCTCCACGCCGAGATCCTGGATCTTCTTGCGCAGGGTGTTGCGGTTGAGACCAAGGATTTCGGCCGCGCGCACCTGGTTACCGCGCGTGGCGGCGAGCGTCAGCTGGATCAGTGGGCGTTCGACCTCCTCGAGGACGCGATCGTACAGACCCGCGGGGGGAACGCCTTCCGGCTGGTCGGCGAAGTAGGACGACAGCTTTCGCTCGACGATTTGCGAGAGCGTCGCCGGACCTTCCTGGCCTTCGACCACCGGCTGCTGGTCCGCCAGTTCGCGCTCGATAATCCGGGCGGTGATCTGATCTTCGGCGTAGAGGGCGCAGATCCGGCGGATCAGGTTCTCAAGTTCACGGACGTTGCCTGGCCAAGCGTGCAGCTTCAGCCGATCGAGCGCATTGCCGTCGATCGTCTTGGCGGGCAGGCCCTCGCGGTTTGCGCGCAGCAGGAAGGCGCGCGCGAGATCCGGGATGTCATCGGTGCGATCGCGCAGCGGCGGCAGGCGCAGCGGTGCGACGTTCAGGCGGAAGAACAGGTCCTCGCGGAACAAGCCCTGCTGGATCAGGCCGCGCAGATCGCGGTTCGTCGCGGCGATGATCCGGACGTTGGGCCGGCGGCCCGTCTTGGGGTTGAGCGCCGGCTCTGAGCCGTCGATCACCCGTAGCAGGCGGGTCTGCGCATCGAGCGGCATGTCGCCGATCTCGTCGAGGAACAGGGTGCCGCCATCGGCCTCGACCAGCTTGCCGACATCACCCTCGCCCTTGCCGAATAGTTCGCTTTCGACGCGTTCGCGTGGCACGGCGGCCAGGTTGATGACGACGAACTTGCCGTCGCGACGGCGGCCCATGTCGTGCAGGGCGCGGGCCACAAGTTCCTTGCCGGTGCCGGATTCTCCGAGGATCAGCACTGTCAGGTCAGCGCCGACCAGGCGCGCGACGGTGCGATAGACGTCCTGCATCGGGCCGGAACGGCCGATCAACGGCAGGCGATCATCACGGACGGCGCGGGCCTGGGCTTTTGAAGCCTCGGCGTCGGCCGGACGCATCAGAGCGCGCCGCGCCGCCGAAGTCATGTCGTCCAGGTCGAAGGGCTTGGGCACATAATCGAAGGCGCCGACTTCGGCGGCGTTGACCGCGGTCAGCAGGGTGTTCTGCGCGCTCATGACGATGACCGGCAGCTTGGGCCGCTCTTTGCGGATGCGCGGCAGCACGTCGAAGACATTCTCGTCGGGCATCATTACGTCGGTGACGACCAGGTCGCCCTCGCCATCGGTCACCCACTTCAGGAGCGTCGTGGCGTTGCCGGTGGCGCGGACCTGATAGCCCAGGCGCGTGAACGCTTGCGAGAGCACCAGCCGGATGGAGGCGTCGTCGTCGGCGATCAGGATTTTCTTGCTGGCCGCGTTCATGTGTTGACGTCCTCTTCGGTGGCGATGGGCAACAGCACCCGGAAAACGGTCCGTCCGGGTTCGGAATCGAAATCGATCAGGCCGCCGTGGCCGGCGACAAGCTTGGCCACCAGGGCTAGGCCGAGGCCTGCGCCGTTGGCTTTGGTGGTGACGAAGGGCTGGAACAGGCTGTCGCGCAGGTGGGCGGGAACCCCGGGACCGTTGTCCTGCACGCGAATCTCCAGCGGCGCGCCATGCAGCGCCTGGCCGGTGGAGGACCGCACGCGCACGCCGTGGCGGTAGGCCGTGTGGATCGAGACCTCGCCGCGGCCATCGCCGCGGCTATGCGCGGCCTCGGCGGCGTTCTTCACGAGGTTGAGGAAAACCTGGATCAGCTGGTCTTCGTCGCCGCGCGTCGGCGGCAGCGAAGGGTCGAAACGTTCGCGCAGATAAAGACCGTCGGCGAAGCCATTGACCGCCAGCGCTCGCACCCGGTCCAGGACCTGGTGGATGTTGATCGGCGTCAGGCTGGGCAGGGCGTCGTCGGAGAAGGCCTCCATCCGCTCGACCAGGCGGCGGACCCGGTCAGTCTCGTCGACGATCAGTTGGGCGAGCGGCGCGTCCTCGGCCTTAGCGCCGGACTTCAGGAGCTGGGCGGCGCCACGAATGCCGGCCAGCGGGTTCTTGATCTCATGGGCCAACATGCGGCCGAGCCCGACGATGGAGCGTAGGCCAGCGCCTTCGAGGTTGTTGCGGTCGGTGATGCCATGGCCGCGGACGGTGAGGGTCAGCAGGACCGAGCCGTCGCCTAGGGGGGCGGCTGCGCCGTCCGCCTCGAAGGGCGCGAGGCCGAAGAGGCTGATTTGCAGGCCGCGTTCGCGCACCTTGACGCGTTCGACCAGGGCGCGGTCGAGCAGCGACACCAGGGTCGACCCCGGCGGCAGGGCCGAACCGAACCGGCCGCGCGACAGCAGCGACAGGCCTTGGCCGAAGAGCGCCTCGGCCGCCTCGTTGGCCGCCACCAGGGCGCCGTCGGGGTCGATCACGAGGGCGGGGTCAGGGCTGAGCTCAAAGGCCGCCGACTTCAGGGCGTCAATTTCCGGAGACTTGTTGCTCAGCCTGTTGCGCGTGCTCATGCCGCCAGTCGCCTTTCGGGATATCGCCACAGGGCTGTAAGCGCCGCCTCGACCTCGACGGGCCTTTCGAGCCGGCAAAGCTGCGCGCGGGCGGCGCGTCGTTCTAAGGGGTCCGCTGGCCAGGGCGCCTGTTCGACATAGGCGGCCAGATGCTTGCGGAAGATTTTCAGGCCCAACCGGTCGCCATAGAAGGTCAGGCTGTCGCGGAAGTGGTCGAGCACGATCGCCAAGCGCGCCTCTGCGTCGGGGGCCTCGAACGCCTCGCCGGCCAACTCTGATTCGATCTGGGCGGCGAGCCACGGCCGGCCGAGTACGCCGCGACCCACCATGACCGCGTCGGCGCCGGATTGATCCAGGGCCTGGCGCGCCGTCGCGCCATTGACGATGTCGCCGTTGACGATGACCGGGATCGAAACCGCGGCCTTGACCTTGGCGACCTCTGACCAATCGGCGCGGCCGGTGTAGAATTGCTGGCGTGTCCGGCCATGTACGGTGATGGCCGCAAGGCCAAGCGCCTCGGCGCGTTTCGCCAGGTCGGGGGCGTTCTTGCTGTCGGCGTCCCAGCCCAGTCGCATTTTGACGGTGACGGGCACGCTGACCGCGCCAACCGCAGCCGCCATCAGCGCCTCGGCCAACTCCGGTTCGCGCATCAGCGCCGAACCCGACGCCGCACCTGAGGTCACTTCCTTGGCGGGGCAACCAAAGTTCAGGTCGATAATCTGGGCGCCCGCATCCTGCGCCAAACGCGCGCCTTCAGCGACGTGTGTCGGATCACGGCCAACGAGTTGTACGACCATCAACGGCAGACCCTCGCCGACAGCGGCGCGACGGACAACATCCGGACGTCCCTTGGAAAATTCGGCGCAGGCGACCATTTCGGTGGCGACATAGCCCGCGCCCAGGCGGCTGGCCGCTCGGCGAAACGGCAGGTCGGACACGCCAGTCATCGGCGCGATCCACACCCGGCTATCCACCTCTACCCTACCAAGCTTGAGCAAACTGCTCATTTTGTGAACATCCCCATCGCCGCCTTTTTAGGCATATTATTCGCCTGCGTAAAGCCTGGACATGAGACCGCCAAACCGGAAGAACGACGCATGGATTTTTCAGCGGTGATCGTCGCCGCAGGCTCCGGCCTACGCGCCGGCCCTGGCGAGTCAAAGACCTGGCGCCGCCTTGGCGGCAAGCCCGTCCTACGCTGGTCTGTGGAAGCTTTCGCCGCCGCCGGCGCGCGACAGATCGCCGTGGTTATCTCGCCCGATCGGCTGGAGTTTGCGCCGGCCGTTCTGGAGGGCCTCTCGGGCTGGACGCTCGTGCCCGGCGGTGTGACCCGGGCGCAGTCGGTGCGCTCTGGCCTGGCGGCGTTGCACCTGGGTGAGGCGGTTCTGATCCACGATGCGGCGAGGCCTTTTGTCGGGGCCGCGCACATTGAACGACTGATCGCCGCCCTGGCGAATGCGGAAGGCGCGCTTCCTGCCCTACCGGTCGCCGACACCTTGAAGCGCGGCGACGGTTTGGTGTCCGAGACGGTTTCGCGCGAGGGCCTGTGGCGCGCTCAGACCCCGCAGGCCTTCCGTCGCGCTGCGCTGGACTCCGCTTTGGCCTCGTGGCCGGCTCATGAAGAGCCGACTGATGACGCCGTCATGGTGGAGCGCGTCGGCGGCCGCGTCGTGCTGACGCCGGGCGATCCCATGCTGATGAAGCTGACCTATCCGGAGGATTTCGCCATGGCCGAACGCCTTGCCGGCGGCCAGCGCCTGATGCGCATTGGCCAGGGCGTTGACGCTCACCGATTCGGACCGGGCGACAGTGTCTGGCTGTGCGGCGTCGAAGTGGCCCACAGCCAAGGCATGATCGGCCATTCCGATGCAGATTGCGGACTGCACGCCCTGACCGACGCGGTCTTGGGCGCGATCGGCGCAGCCGACATCGGCGCGCATTTCCCGCCCAGTGATCCGCAGTGGAAGGGCGCGGCGTCGCACCAGTTCCTGAGCCATGCCATGGGACTGGTGGCGGCGCGCGGCGGACGTGTCATCAACGTGGATGTGACCTTGATCTGCGAGCGGCCCAAGATCGGCCCGCATCGCGAGGCCATGCGCGCCCGTATCGCCGAGATCATGGATCTGCCCGTCGACCGGATCAGTGTGAAGGCAACCACGACCGAAGGCATGGGCTTCACCGGCCGACAAGAGGGCCTGATGGCTCAGGCCGTTGTCACCGTTGAGACGCCTTCATAAAGCTGCCGGCGAACGGCACGTCGAGGCGGCGTATCATGGCGCCGGCGAGGTTCGTGTAGTCGTCCGTCCAGGGCCGCGTGTCCGTCTGGTCCAGGATGGTCCAGCGCGGGTCATCTAGGAAACGCTCCATGGCCGCGCGTGAACGACCGAGGACCAGCACGTTTTCAGAGGATTCCACCACGTCGGCCACGCGGTCGGGCCTGCGATACTCCTGGTAGAGGGCGACCGCGCCGGCGCCTTTGGCGCTGGCCTGGGCCGGCGTGACCAACTCCAGGTTGCGATTGGAGAGGTGGAGCACGATCACCCCGTCGGGCTTGATGCGCGCAAGATACATCCGCATCGCCTCCACCGTCAGCAGGTGCGCCGGGATAGCATCGGAGGAGAAGGCGTCGATCAACAGGACGTCAAAGGTGTTCGGCGGCTCCTTCTGCAGGGTAAGGCGTGCATCGCCCACCCGGTAGTCGACCGTACCGACGGCGCAATCGCGCGTGTAGCTGAAGTGCGTGGGGTCGCTGGCCAGGCGGACCACCAGCGGGTCGATCTCGAAGAAGGTCATGTGGTCGCCCGGGCGGACATAGGCTGAAACCGTGCCCGCGCCCAATCCCACTGCGCCGATGCGAACTGTCGTCTTCTCGGTTTGCAGGGCGGCGATGGTCTGGCCGATGGCGGTCGCCGGTGCGTAGTAGGTGAGCGGCAAGCAACGCCACGCCGTGGCGTAGGCCTGCGCTCCGTGAAGGGTCGTTCCGTGGCTGAGCGTTTTCACCGGACCGCCGATGTCCGGAACGTGGACCCAGCCCTCGCGGACCACGCCGAAGAAGCTGCGCCAAGTCTGGCTGGTGGAGACTCGGTCTGCTGCATGATGCGAGGCTAGCGAGATTGCGCCGACCATTAGGACGAAGAGGACCGTACGGTCGCGGATCAGGAAGGCTGCGACTACGCCCCCGCCCAGGCAGGCGCGCACGCCCAAGTTAAAGAGCTCAATTTGAGTCATGCCGCCAAAGACGACCTTGGCGGTCATCAGTGGGGCCACGAAGGCGTAGAGCAGTTGTACGCTCACACAGGCGATCAGGCCCGCGGCGAAGATGGCGCCGAGCCGCAGGGTCATGGACGTCCGTGACCTTGGCCTGGCGAGGCCTGCGAGGACCAGGCCGATGGGATATTCCCAGACATTGTCGAAGATCACGGGCGCGATGAACGCGTTGAAGCCGCCGCCGACTACTCCGCCCAGAGACATCCAGAAATAGAACTCGGTCAGTTGGCTGGCGTCCGGTCGTCTGGCCACCAAGTGCTGATGGCAGACGAGCGCGGTGAAGAAGAAGGCTGCCAGGTGGATGATCAACTGCGTCAACAGGTTGGTCGTGGCGTAGGGCAGCATGGCCGCACAAGCCGCCACCGCGGCGGCCTGGACGATCAGGGCGACGTTCGATGAGATCGCCGGCCGCGCCTGGAAGGCGACGATGAAGGTGATGAGATAGAGCGCCAAGGGGACGACCCACAGGAAGGGCGCCGAGGCGACGTCGGTCGTCAGGTGGGTGGTCACGCCCAGCATCAAGCTGGACGGCGCGGCGGCTAGACCGAGCCAGATCAGCCGCTGGGACCAGGTGACGGGGGCGGCCGGAGGCGGGACCGCGCGCACGCCATTAAGGACCACGGCGCGAGCGGCGCGGCGGCCCAGCGCGATCATCAGCAGAGCGAATGCGACGTAGAGCACGCTCCAGCCGAGGCGTTGCGCCTGCAGGGCGAGCGTCGGCTCAATCAGCAGCGGATAGGCCAACAGGGCAACCAGGCTGCCGAGATTGCTCGCCGCATAGAGGCTGTAGGGTTCGCGGCCGACGGTTCGGGCGTACCAGGCCTGCACGAGCGGCGCGGTCGCTGAAAGGGCGGCGAAGGGCGCGCCCACAGATAGCGTCAAAGCCGCCAGCAGCCATAGGATCGGCCGGTCGGACGAAGGTTCTCCCACAAAGGCGGGAATGCGCAACGGAAGGGCGAAAGCGGCGGCGATGAGCGCAGCGCCGTGGATCGCCGCCTGGACGCCCAGCCGCTGAACCTTTTGCAGCAGGTGGGCGTAGCCATAGCCGGCCAGGAGGGCGATCTGGAAGAACGCCATGCTGGTGTTCCAGATCGACGGCCCTCCCCCCAGGAGCGGCAGGGCGAGCTTGGCCACCATCGGCTGGACCAGGAAGATCAACCCTGCGCCGCCCAGGGTGGCCGCGACAAACAGGGCGGCGGGCGGCGGGCCGGACCGGGTCTGATCAGTTGAATTCGTCATCAACGCTGAATCGCCTTGAACGTCCGGGTGGCGGAATGCTCCTGTGGGAGTCGCCAATGGCTAAGCCTTCAGGGGATGCGATGTTTCCGCAAGAGATCAAGACCGTCGCGGAGATGCTGGTCGACGCTGCGCGCGACAGACACCTGCGAATCGTCACTGCGGAAAGTTGTACGGGCGGTCTGGTGGCCGCTGCGATCACCTCCATCCCCGGTTCGTCAGAGGTCTTCGACCGGGGCTTCGTCACCTACTCCAATCGGGCCAAGCAGGAGATGCTGGGTGTCGCGGGCGACCTGATCGCTGATATGGGAGCCGTCTCAGAGCCGGTCGTGAGGGCCATGGCCGAGGGCGCGTTGGCGCGGTCGAACGGCCTGATTTCAGTGGCGATTACGGGGGTCGCCGGACCCGGCGGTGGTTCGGCTTTCAAGCCGGTTGGCACAGTCCACTTTGCGACGGCGCTCACCAATCAGGATGTCCGACATCGCGAATTCCACTTCAACCATGAGAGTCGTGAGGCCGTGCAGATGGCGGCGACCCTTACGGCGCTGCAGCTTTTGGTTGAGCGCGCCGAAATCTAAGAGCGGTAGCGGCGCGCGGCCTCGGCCTCGAAACAGCCGATCAGCCGATCCACGGCGTGACTGAAGTTCGCCGCGAGCAGCGCCTCCAGCAGGCGCGACTTGAAGGCGAAATCGATGCTGAAATCGATGCGGGTCTGGCCGTCGACCGTAGCGGAGAAGGCCCAGCGGTTGTCGAGCTTTCGGAAGGGTCCTGAGAGGAGGCTGACGTCGATGGTGCGCGCCGACGCGTCCCGGCGTACGCGGGTGGCGAACCGCTCCTTGAGAAAGGCGAAGCCGACGCCGGCCTCGGCGTCAAGACTATCGATCCCCGCCTCCCGACTCTGGGTGTTCCAAGTCCGCATGTGGGTGATCCAGGGGACGAACTGTGGATAACGCTCCACATCGCCCACCAACGTAAACAACTGGTCAGGCGTGTAAGGCAACACCTTGGAGACTTGGTGGCGCAATGGCCCGCGTCAGGCGGCTTGGGCGGCGCGACGCGCGGCTTGCAGGCGCGCGAAGTCTTCGCCGGCGTGGTGCGAGGAGCGCGTCAGCGGGCTTGCTGAGACCATCAGGAAGCCCTTGGCCCAGGCGATATCCTCCAGGGCCTTGAACTCCTCAGGGGTCCAGAACCGGTCGATCGGCGCATGCTTGCGGGTTGGCTGCAGGTACTGCCCGATGGTGATGAAATCGATGCCGGCCGACCGCATGTCGTCCATTACCTGCATGACCTCTTCCTTGGTCTCGCCCAGGCCGACCATGAGGCCGGACTTGGTGAACTGCTCGGGGTCGCGTTCCTTCACGCGTTCCAGAAGCCGAAGGGAATGGAAGTAGCGGGCGCCCGGGCGGATGGACAGGTAGAGCCGCGGCACCGTCTCCAGGTTGTGGTTGAAGACGTCGGGGGTGGCGTCGATAATCGTCTGCGCGGCTGAGACCGGCTTGCGCAGGAAGTCTGGCGTCAGGATCTCGATCGTCGTGCCGGGCGCGCGGGCGCGAATCTCGCGGACCACGGCGGCGAAGTGCGCCGCGCCGCCATCGGCCAGGTCGTCGCGGTCCACCGAGGTGATGACCACATGCTTCAGCCCCATCTTGGCCACGGCGTCGCCGACCCGCTGGGGCTCGGTGGCGTCGAGCGCCTGGGGCTTGCCAGTGGCGACGTTGCAGAAGGCGCAGGCCCGCGTGCAGATGTCGCCCATGATCATCATGGTGGCATGGCTCTTGGTCCAGCATTCGCCGATGTTGGGACACGCCGCTTCCTGGCAAACCGTCACCAGGCCATGCTCTTTGACGATCTCATGGGTCGCGTTGTAGCCGGCCGATCCAGGCGCGCGGACGCGCAACCACTCGGGTTTCTTCAGAATCGGCGTTTCCGGCCGGTTCTGTTTTTCAGGGTGGCGGATGCGGCGGGTGTCGATGACCACAGTCATGGGTCCTAGATCGTCCTGCAACGCCTCAGGATCAAGCCGAGATTACCGCTTTATCTCCCAACCCCCTAAGGTTCCGACGAAATGGGAGTTCACATGCGTCTTTTGCTGCTCGCCGCCGCCCTCGCCGCCCTGCCCGTGGGCGCTTCAGCCCAGACCGCGACAACCGAGCGAGCCTCCGGACGCGCGCCTTGGTGGATGGACCGGCCGATCATTGCGTCGTTGGGCCAGGTTTGGACCGAAGTCCCAGCCAATCGCGCCTCGACGTCGGCGACTTATGAGGTGGTCGATCGCGACTCCGCCGCCGCGACCCGCGCCGCTGCGGACAAGGTGCGCACCCTGACTGAGGCGCTGACCGCCTTCGGGCGCGAGCGGGTGATTATCGCCACCAGCTTCACGATCACGCCGCTCTACGAGCAGTACAAGGATCGCCAGGGGGAGGTGAACGACAACACCAGGGCCGACAAGATCGAGCGCTATCAGGTCTCAATCACGATCAACGTCGACATCCGCGACGCGCGCCTGGCCGAGGCGGTCTACGCTACCCTGATGTCGGCCAAGCCGGTCTCGACCACGCCGGTGAGCTTCCGCCTGGAGGTCGACAACGAAACCCTGACCCAGATGTCCCGCCTGGCGGTGGAGGACGCCCGACGCCGCGCCCGGCTGGGCGCTGAGGCCGCCGGCGTGAGCCTGGGGTCGGTCAAGCTGATCGATCCGACCGGCCGCGCCTGCCAGACCGACGTGCTGTTGACCGGCGCCTTCGACAATGGCGCTCAGAACCTGGGACCGACGCATGCGCCGCCTCCCCCTCCCCCGCCGCCTATGGCCGCGCCGAGCATGGATTCCATCGTCCTGACCGCCAGCCGACGCGCAGCGGAGGTCGGACTGAAGCCGGAGGACTTCCGCCTGCCGCTCCAGGTCCCGCAGCGGCGCCTCGACGACCGCGCGTGCGTGGTCTTCACTCTGGGCTGACGCTTTCTTGCAACGCTTCGCCTCGGCTATACGCTTTCACCTCAAGGGCTCGCGCCAAGATGAGTCCCGCCGGAGCCGAAACGTCTTGCCGCACTACGACGCCGCCCACGCCCAGTCGCCGCTGTTCGACGCCCTCGTCGAGGCGTCGCAGACTTACGGGGCGAACAAGCTGATCCTCGAGGACCAGACCCGGCAGCCCATGAGCTACACCGGCCTGATCCGCGCGGCGTTCGCACTGGGTCGCCGGATCGCAGCGGTGACCGACCCAGGCGAACGCGTCGGCGTAATGCTGCCGGCGAGTTCGGCGACGGTGGTCACCTTCTTCGCCCTGCACGCCTTCGGCCGGACACCGGCTATGCTCAACTTCACCTCGGGCATCCGTAATCTCCGTGCGGCCTGCGCTCTTGCGGGGGTCAAGCGGGTGCTGACATCGCACCGGTTCATCGAGCAGGCCAAGCTTCATGACCTCGTGGACGCGCTGGAGAACCGAGCGACCGTCACCTATCTCGAGGATTTGCGGCGCGAGGTCGGCCTCGCGGACAAGCTGTTCGCGGCGGTGGCCGGCGCCCTGCCCCGCGCCTTCCGCAGCCCGGCCAAGGCGTCCGATCCAGGGGTGGTGCTCTTCACCTCAGGCAGCTTCGGGGCGCCGCGCGGCGTGTTGCTGACCCAGGGCAACCTTGTCGCCAATGTCCGCCAGATCGCCGCCCATATCGCCCTCGATCCGGACTGGGTGATGTTCAATCCCCTGCCGACTTTCCATTGCTTCGGCCTGACCGGCGGCGCGCTGCTGCCGCTGCTGACGGGTATGAAGGCGTTTCAGTATCCCTCGCCGCTCCACGCCAAGCAGATCCCGCCGCTGATCGCCGAGGTGGGCGGCTCGATCCTGCTGACGACCGACACCTTCCTGAACCAGTACGCCCGGGCGGCGGAGCGTGGTGAACTGGGTGCGCTCAAGTTCATTGTCTGCGGCGCGGAACGGGTGCGTGAGGAAACCCACGCCCTGATCGCGGAAAAGTTCGGGCCTGTGCCGGTGTTGGAAGGCTATGGCGCGACCGAGACCGCGCCGGTCCTGGCGGTGAACAAGCCCGACGACAACCGCCACGGCACGGTCGGCGGCCTGCTGCCCGGCATTGAATACCGGCTGGACAAGGTCGCCGGCATCGCGCGGGGCGCCAAATTGATGGTGCGCGGGCCGAACGTCATGGCGGGCTACCTCATGCCCGATGGGTCGCTTGAGGCGCCTGACGACGGGTGGCATGACACGGGCGACGTCGTCGAGGTCACTGACGATCGCTGGGTGAAGATCCTCGGGCGGGTCAAACGCTTCGCCAAGATCGGCGGCGAGATGGTCTCGCTTAACGTCGCTGAGGACCTGGCCGCCGGCGTGTGGCCCGATGCGCGCCATGCCGTCGTCGCCACGCCGGATCCGCGTAAGGGTGAGCGGCTGGTGCTCGTGACCGACCGTCGCGACGCCACGGTGGACAAGATCGTCACATACGCTCAGCAGGTCGGCGCCCCCGAGATAGGCGCCCCGCGCAAGATCATGCACGTCACTGAAATCCCGGTCTTGGGCACCGGCAAGACCGACTATGTCGCGGTGCAGCGCATCGTCGACGCCGAGGCGGCGCGGGCCGCCTAGATCTGCCCGCCGTTTCGACGTGCGTCGTCGTCAGGCGTCATCAGCACACCGCTCGGCGCGGCGGCGTCTTCCGACTGATGGACGCGATTGCGCCCGCTCTGTTTGGCGGCATAGAGCGCCTGGTCGGCCCGCCGCAGAGCTACGTCCAGCGACGTGCGCTCATGACGCGTCGCCAGCCCCGCGCTGACCGTGAAGCGCCGGCCAGCCACTTCGCTGGTCTCGGCGTTTGATCTGACCTGTTCGGCGAGGCGCAGCGCGGCCTCAGCGCTCAGACCGGCCGCGGTGATGACGAATTCCTCGCCGCCCATGCGCGCGACGACCGCGCCGGATGGCGCGTGGTCGCTGAGAAGGTCCGCAAAGTTCACGATGACGGCGTCGCCCACGGCGTGGCCGTAGAGGTCGTTGATGCTCTTAAACCGGTCGATGTCGAAGACGATGACCTGCAGCTGCGCCTCGGTTTGCTCGCCCATGCGGTGGAAGAAGCCGCGACGATTGAGCAGGCCGGTCAGAAAGTCATGATGGGCCTCTCGCCGCGAGCGGGTCATGGATTCATCGAAGACGAGCAACAGTAGGATCAGGCCGGCGGAGGTCAGGAGCATCCCCGTAGCCGCCTGGGAGAAGACCGCATAGGCGCTTGAGGCGTAGGCCTGGGCTGTGGCGCCGGAGCGGATGATGGTCGAGACGACGGCCTTGACGGGGTAGTGAGCCGCGATCAGGGCGAAATCGGCGGCGAGCGCCACGGTCAGCCATCGCCGCGGGCGCGCGTGTGCGGCGAACAGGGCGGCCAACAGCATGGCGAGGGCGAAGGGCGCTTGATAGGCGATCTCATAGGGCAGCCAGTCGCGGGGACCGCTCCAGATCGCCAGGCGCAGGCCGACGCCCACGGCGAAGATGACGATCAGCAGACGCTTGCGCGAGGTCTGGCCGAAGAACTGGCTGACGCAGTGAGCCGTCATCAGCTGCGCGGCCAGGAAGGCGACGTAGCCCAGAAAGGAGAAGGCCGCGGGCGAGCTGCTATAGCGGACCAGGATCTCGCTGAGCGGCGTCAGCAGGCCGACGGCGTAGGCGGCGCCGAACCGGCGCGCATGGACCTGGCTGGAATCCGTCAGCGCGATGGCCGCGAAGGCCGCGGCGAACAGGGCCGCGATCCCGGTGTTGGCCATCAGGCCGAAAACGCCCGCTTCCATCTCAGTCCCAACCGGCGCAACGGCGCCTATCCTGTCGGCGGCCCGCAGATGCGCCTCAAGCTTGGGACGACGACCGCCTTACAGATGGAGCATCTTCCCATAGGCGTCGAGCGCGCTTTCGTGCATCGCTTCGCTCATGGTGGGGTGTGGGAAGACCGTGGCGTGCAGTTCGGCTTCGGTCGCCTCGAGCGTTATCGCCAGGGCGAAGCCCTGGATCATCTCGGTGACCTCGTGTCCGATCATATGCGCCCCGATCAAGGCGCCGGTCTTGCCGTCGAAGATCGTCTTCACGAACCCTTCGGTGTCGCCCGAAGCGATGGCCTTGCCGTTCACACGGAACGGGAAGCGGCCGACCTTGATCTCAAGTCCCTTTTCCTTCGCTTGAGCCTCCGTCAGGCCGATCGAGGCGATCTGCGGCGTCGAATAGGTGCAGCCCGGGATCAAGGCGGCCACGTAGGGTCCCGCCTGGCCGGCGATATGTTCCACGCAGTGAACGCCTTCATGGCTGGCCTTGTGCGCGAGCCACGGCGGGCCAGCGACGTCGCCGATGGCGTAGAGACCGGGCACATTGGTCGCGCCGTGGTTATCGGTGACGACATGGCCGCGGTCGACCTTCACGCCCAGATCCTCAAGGCCGAGGTTTTCAACATTGCCAGTGATGCCGACCGCGACGATCGCCACCTCGGCGGTCAAGGTTTCGGCCTTGCCGGCGGCTTCGATTTCGACGCTGACGCCCGTCTTAGAGGCTTTCAACGATTTCACCGACGCTCCCACCCGGAAGGCCAGGCCGCGGCTCTCGAAAGCCTTGCGCGCGGCCGTGGAGACTTCCTCGTCCTCGACCGGCAGGATCCTCGGCAAGGCTTCGACCACCGTCACCTGGCAGCCGATGGCGCGGTAGAAGCAGGCGAACTCGATGCCGATGGCGCCGGAGCCGATCACGATCAGCGACTTGGGCGCGGCCTTCGGGTTCATCGCCTCGCGATAGGTCCAGATCCGGTCGCCGTCGGGCACGAGGCCAGCGGCGGGAATAGTGCGGGCCCGCGCGCCGGTGGCCAGCATGACGTTCTTGGCGGTGAGCGTGCGTTCGCCGCCGGCCTTCAGGCTGACCACGACCTTGGGCGACTTTTCGCCCTTGATCAGCTTGGCGGTCCCGTCGATCACCTCGATCTTGTTTTTCTTCATCAGGTAGCCGACGCCCTGATTGAGCTGACTGGCCACCTTGCGCGAACGCTCGACGATCTTGGTGAAGTCGAACGACTTGCTGCCGACGGAAATCCCGTAGGCCGTCAGGTGATCGAGCTGGTCGTAGACCTCGCCGGACTTCAGCAGGGCCTTCGTCGGAATGCAGCCCCAGTTCAGGCAGACGCCACCCAAGGCCTCACGTTCGATGATGGCCGTCTTCAGGCCGAGTTGTGCGGCGCGGATCGCCGCCACATAGCCGCCGGGGCCGGCGCCGATGACGATCAGATCGAAATCCATACGTGAGGTCGCCTTAGGCCAGCATGGTGAAAGGGTCTTCGATGAAGGTGCGGAAGGCGCCCAGCCATTGGGCCCCGACCGCGCCGTCGACGACCCGGTGGTCGCAGGTCAGCGTCACGCTCATCACTGTGGCGATCTCGAGTTTGTCGCCGCGGACGACCGGACGCTTTTCGCCGGCGCCGACCGACAGGATGCAGCCCTGAGGCTCGTTGATGATGGAGGCGAAGGACTTGATGCCCATCATACCGAGGTTCGACACAGAGAAGGTCCCGCCCTGGAACTCCTCGGGCTTGAGCTTGCGGCTGCGGGCGCGTTCGGCCAGGTCGCGGGCTTCGGCGCCGATCTGGATCAGCGACTTGCTTTCCGCGCTGCGGATGATCGGGGTGATCAGGCCGCCGTCGATAGCCACCGCCATGGCGATGTCCGCGTTGTGGTGCATGGCGATGCCATCGGGCGTGTAGGACGCATTCGCCGCCGGCACCTTCTTCAGCGCCATGGCGCAAGCCTTGATCACCAGGTCGTTGACGCTGACCTTGCCACTCTCGCCCGCGTAGGCGTTGATGGACTTGCGCGCTTCCAGCAAGCGATCGATCTCGAGATCGATGTTCAGCGGGAAGTGCGGCACGTCGCGGAAGCTGTCGGTCAGGCGGCGTGCGATGGCCTTGCGCATGCCGTCGAGCGGCACGAGGTCGTAGCTGCCAGTTGGGATTCCCATCTGCTCGAGGCTAAGGACCTGACGTGGCGCGGAAGCCGCACCCGTGGGGGCCGGCTGAGCGGCGCCGGGCTTTGCATTCTCGACGTCGGCCTTGACGATCCGGCCGTGCGGGCCAGACCCTTTCAACGTCGCAAGATCGAGGCCCTTGTCCTTGGCGATCCGCCGGGCAAGGGGCGAAGCGAAGATGCGCTGGCCGTTGGCGGCGGGCGTAGGCGCCGCTGCAGCCACGGGGGCCGGCGCGGCGGCCGCGGGCGTAGCTTCCGCCTTGGCGGCCTGGGCAGGCTTGCTCTCAGGCGGAACTTCCACCTTCGCTTCCGGGGCTTTCGCCTCAGGCGCCTTGGCCGCGCCGGCGCCCGCCAGGCGGGCGATGGGCGTGTTCACCTTGACGCTCTGTGAGCCTTCCGGAACCAGAAGTTCCTCGACCACGCCGTCGTCGACGGCCTCGACATCCATGGTCGCCTTGTCGGTTTCGATCTCGGCGATCACGTCGCCAGAGCGCACCTTGTCGCCCGCCTTGATGTGCCATTTGGCGAGGACGCCCTCCTCCATGGTGGGAGACAGCGCCGGCATCAGAATATCGACCATCAGAGACTCACTTGTAGCTGACGGCCTTGGCGGCCTTGACGATCTTTTCCACCGACGGAAGCGCAAGCGCCTCCAGGTTGGCGGCGTAGGGCAGAGGGACGTCTTCCTGGCAGACCCGCGCCGGCGGGGCGTCCAGGTAGTCGAAGGCGCTCTCCAAGACCCGGGCGATGACCTCGGCGCCGACGCCCATCGGGCCCCAGCCTTCCTCGACGGTCACCAGGCGGTTGGTCTTCTTGACGCTCTCGATCACCGTCTCGGCGTCGAGGGGGCGCAGAGTCCGCAGGTCGACGACCTCGGCCTCGATACCTTCCTTGGCCAGTTCCTCGGCGGCCTTCAGCGCCAGACCGACCATCCGCGAGTGGGCGGTGATGGTCACGCCCGTACCTTCGCGGCGCACCTTGGCCTTACCGATTGGCACCACGTAGTCGACGCCTTCCGGCACATCGAATTCCTGGCCGTACATCATCTCGTGTTCGAGGAAGACGACGGGGTTCGGATCGCGGATCGCGGCTTTCAGGAGACCCTTGGCGTCGGCGGCGTCATAGGGCGCCACGACCTTCAGGCCTGGAACGTGAGCGTACCAGTTGGAATAGTCCTGGCTGTGCTGGGCGCCGACGCGCGAGGCTGCGCCGTTGGGCCCGCGGAACACGACCGAGGTCCGCAGTTGGCCGCCCGACATGTAGAGCGTCTTGGCCGCCGAGTTGATGATCTGGTCGATCGCCTGCATGGCGAAGTTGAAGGTCATGAACTCGATGATCGGCTTCAAGCCGGCCATGGCCGCGCCGACACCCATGCCGGCGAAGCCGTGCTCGGTGATCGGGGTGTCCATCACCCGCTTCTCGCCAAACTCCTGCAGCAGGTCGCGGCTGACTTTGTAAGCGCCCTGGTACTGGGCGACTTCCTCGCCCAGCAGGAACACCGTGTCGTCGCGGCGCATCTCCTCGGCCATCGCGTCGCGCAGCGCGTCGCGGACCGTGGTCTTGACCAGCTTGGCGTCGGCCGGGATCTCGGGATCGCGCAGTTCGACCTTCGGCGTGACGGGCGCAGCCGCCTCGCCTTCCGGCTGGACCGCTACGGCTTCCGGGGGCGTCTTTTCAGGATCACCGGCAGCCGCGGCCGGCGCCGGCTTGGGGGCGGCCTGAGACGGCTCGCCGCCCGCGAGACGGGCGATTGGAGTGTTGACCTTCACCCCTTGCGCGCCTTCGGCGACCAGAAGCTCCTCAATGGCGCCTTCATCGACCGCCTCGACCTCCATGGTCGCCTTGTCGGTCTCGATCTCGGCGATCACATCGCCCGAACGCACCTTGTCGCCTACGCTCACATGCCACTTGGAGAGCGTGCCCTCCTCCATGGTCGGCGAAAGGGCCGGCATCAGAATGTCGGTCACGCCTGGGCCTCCGTATAGACGTCCGTATAGAGCTCGGACGGATCCGGCTCGGGCGAGGTGCGGGCGAACTCCGCGGCCTCGGCGACGATGTCCTTCACCTCGGCGTCGATGGCGGTGAGCGTGGCTTCATCGCCGACGCCCTGCTTTTCCATCAGCATCTGCAAATGTTCGATCGGGTCGCGGGTCTTGCGGACCTCGTCGACTTCGTCGCGCGTGCGATACTTGGCTGGATCGCTCATCGAGTGGCCGCGATAACGATAGGTCTTCATCTCCAGGATGAAGGGGCCTTTGCCCGTGCGCGCGTGTTCAGCGGCCTCGCGGGCGGCTTCGCGCACCGCAAGGACATCCATGCCGTCCACTTCCATGCCCGGGATCAGGAAGGACTCGCCGCGCTTATAGAGGTGGGTCTGGGCCGAGGAGCGCTCGACCGAGGTGCCCATGGCGTATTGGTTGTTCTCGATCACATAGACAACCGGCAGCTTCCACAGCTGAGCCATGTTGAAGCTCTCGTAGACTTGGCCCTGGTTGGCCGCGCCGTCGCCGAAATAGGTGAAGCTGACCTTGCCGTTGTCGCGGTAGCGGTTGGCCAAAGCCAGGCCGGTGCCAAGGCTGACCTGCGCGCCGACGATGCCGTGGCCGCCGAAGAAGTTCTGCTCCATCGAGAACATGTGCATGGAGCCGCCTTTGCCCTTCGACGAGCCGGTGACCCGGCCCGTAAGCTCGGCCATAACCTCGCGCGCTTCCATACCGCAGGCCAGCATGTGGCCATGGTCGCGGTAGCCGGTGATCACTTGATCGCCTTGCTCCTGGATCGCTTGCACGCCCACAGCGACGGCTTCTTGACCGATGTAGAGATGGCAGAAGCCGCCAATCAGGCCCATGCCATACAACTGGCCCGCGCGCTCCTCGAAGCGGCGGATCAACAACATGTCCCGATAGTACTTTAGGAGCTCGTCCTGAGTAGCGGAAATGTTGGTGGTTTTCGGCCCGTCATCGGTGGCCTTCCGCCGACCGGCCGTACCGGTCTGCCCGCGCGCCATGCGTCTCTCCGTGGTGTCCTTTGATACCGAATGGCAGCGCCTGGCGTCGCCGAGGTGCGTCCCTACGGGGTCTCGCGGATCATATAGTCTCTAGGATCAGCGAAGCCTAGCAAAGAGCGCGCCCTTTCCTCCAGGAGATCGGCGGAAAGACTGGTATCGCGCAGAAGGCGCGCGCGCATTTCCAGGTCCTGGCGCTGCGCCCGCACCAGCGCGAGCTCCTGCGTCTTGGCCGCGAGCGCTTCATTCCTTTGATTCGAACTAAGAATTCCGCGCTCGCCGGTCAGGGCATGGAAGCCGAAGTAGGCGATCAACAGCACCAGCGAGAAGGTCATAAAATAGGGGCGGAGGCTGCTGAACACGGCGAATCCTTACGCGACGCGCCATTATCTCATGCGAGCCCGGTTAAAGCCGCCCTAATTCGAACGACCTGCGACCCGCAAATCCTGCACAACGTCGAGATCGAGCAGGTGCAGGTTCTTCTGACGGGTCTCTTCCCCTGCTTCGTTGAACAGGAAGGGCAGGAACGCGTAGCGGCGGCCTCTGGTCACCGGCGTCGCTTCGTGCAGCAGGGTGCATGAGAAAACCACGGCGCCGCCTGTAGGCGGACGATAGGTGCGCCTTCCGAACTCGGGGAAACGCAGGTCGCCGCCCTCATATTCTTCGGCGTTGAGGTTGATCGAGACCGCGAACTGCCGGTGCGCGGTCGCCGGTGTCGTATTGTCGCGGTGCGGGCGGAAGTAACCGCCGCTGTCGCTATCGTAGCAGGCCACGATGTAGCGTTCGATTCGCGTGGCCTCGTGAAGGAAGGCCTTCTTGATTTCCGGCAGGAGTCTTTGCGCCAGGCGATTGCGCAGCTGTACGCGCAGCGCCTCGTCCTCGAGTGTGACATCGCTTCGCTGCTTGAAGTCGCTAAGCACGGCGACGGTCCGGCCATCGATCTCGCGCATGACGCCGGATTCCTTGCCGCCGTCGGCGTCGTAAATCCCGATCAGGCGACGGCAAAGTTCCGGTTCGAAGATTCTCGGAACGATCAGCACAGGCGCATGAAGCACCGCGCGGGCGTGCTGTTCTACTGGAGGGAGGCGTTCCAGCCGCGCCAGCGTCTGGTCAATGTGGGTGATTGTGTCGATCGCGAGGATCCGTAAGGAGGGGTCGATCAGAATGGACGCGGGCGCCTCGCTGTTGTCTTCGCCCAATGCGCCATACAGGCGGCCGATCGCGCCATCGTGGTCCCAGAACCAGCGCAGCCCAGGAACCGTGCTGCCCCTATTGAACCGCGCCTCGTCGCGGACCACCAAGAAACAGACCAGACGGTTGTCATCGCCGAACTGCGCCGCACAGCTCTCGACCTTGTTGATGATCGCCTCGCGCTGCGCCGGATCACTGGGCAGGAAGACCAGTTGGATAAAGCGCCCACCGAGGCTGCTGAAGGCGAACTTCGGATTGGTGTGGCTGCGCCCTGAGAACCAGGGCGCCGGCGCATAGAGACGCGCGCTCATGGTGGAGGCTCCCCCCTTAGGCATGCCGACGAGGTCTCGCGCCTCAGGTCATCTCGCAAGCATAACAGACTTATAACCTTGTCACGCAAGCGGCGGATGACCGCGGCGCGCCTCGTAAGGGGCGCATAGTTGACGGGACTGCCCAAACCGCCACCTTGGGCCGGTGAAGAGCCTCCTGCGGACTTTGCTGCGCTATGGTGCGGCCGTGCTTATCGTCGCGACGTCCGCTCTGGCGGCGGAGGTGTTCTTTCGCCTGACGCATAGCGCGCGACTGTCGAGCATTTTCCTCCTGGGGGTGCTGATCACCGCCTTCGCGTTTGGCTCCGGCCCGTCCTACTTCGCCAGCGCCCTGGCGTTCCTCGTCTACATGTTCCTGGTAGATCCGCGCTACCAGCTGTCCTTCGGATCGGCAGACGATTTCAATACGCTGTTCGTCTTCTTGGCCGTGGCCGTTCTCACCAGCACGCTGACGGGCCGGGTGCGCGACGAAGCGGCGCGCGTGGCCATAAGAGGCCGAGCGACGGCGGCGCTGCTGGACGCGACGGCCGACTTTGCAGCCTCCCTCGACGAAGCCTTTATTCGCAGCCGGCTCGCGCATCACCTCGCTGCGGCCGCGCGCGGCGAGGCCGTGGTCTTTGGGAGCCTCGATTGGGTGGCGACCGCAGAGACGAAGGTCGAACACCCCCTGATTGAAGCCGCCGGCCGGCTTCAGGCCGATCCGCGCGCGCCGAGCGCCGCCGTGCGAGTCCCGGGCTGGACACTGCGGATTCTGCAGGCTGATGAAGCGGTGTTCGGCGTGGCCGCCTGGAAGTCAGCGCCCGTTGAGCCGCGAAAGGACGAAGATCGCGCGCTGGTCGAGGTGCTGGCTGACACAGGAGCGGCGGCTATCGCCAGAGCCAGGCTGGCGCGGGCGAAATCGGAAGCCGAGACGCTCGCCCGCACGGAGGCGCTGAGGGACGCCCTGCTCTCTTCCATCTCTCATGACTTGCGCACGCCGCTCGCGGCGATCGTCGCCTCCGCCAGCAGCCTCCATCAGTTCGGCCCCGCCTTCGCGGCTGAAGTCAGTCGTGACCTCGCGGCGACCATCCAGGAGGAAGCGCATCGGCTGGACCTTTACGTCGGCAACCTGCTCAGCATGACAAAGCTTGAGAGCGGCGCGCTGGACGTTCAGCACATCGCCTTCGACCTCGGCGAGGTCGTGTTCCGCGCCGCGCGGCGACAGCAATCTCTGCACCGTCGCTCCATCGACCAAAAGGCGGATTACGTGGAAGTCGTCGGCGACCCCATTCTGCTGGAGCAGGCTTTGAGCAACGTCCTGGAGAATGCGATCCGCTACTCACCCGCCGAGGCGCCGATAGAGGTGCGGGTGTTCCGCGAGGGTGGTCGCGCCGTCGTTCGTATCACCGACGCTGGGCCCGGCGTTCCCGCCGCTGACCAAGAGCGGATCTTCGAGAAGTTCTATCGCGCGCCTAACACCGCCCGCTCTGGAACGGGCCTTGGCCTATCGATCGCCCGCGGACTCATCGAAGGGATGGGCGGTGTCGTTTCCGCCACCAACCGGCCAGAGCCTGAGCGCGGCCTGATTGTCAGCGCCAGTCTTCCCCTCTCGGCCTGAAACCTGATCCTGAGCGCACGATGCCCGAAACGCTGAGCCGCCTCCTGTTGGTCGACGATGAGCCGCAGATCGTGCGCGCCCTTACGCCGGGCCTGTCCGCCGCCGGCCATTCGGTCGAGGTCGCCAGCACCGGCGAGGCGGCGATCACGGCCCTTGCGCGCGAGCCATTCGACATCGTCATCCTGGATCTTGGCTTGCCCGACATGGATGGCAAGGCGGTGATCGGCCGGCTACGGGAGTGGTCCGAGACGCCGATCATCGTTCTGTCGGCGCGCGACCTGGAGTCGGAGAAGATTGCTGCGCTGGACCTGGGCGCAGACGACTTCGTCAATAAGCCGGTTGGCGTTGGAGAGTTGTTGGCGCGTATCCGCGCCTGCCTGCGCGGCCGCGAAAGGCGTTTCAACGCCCAACCACGCTTTGCGGCGGGGGACCTTGAGGTCAACTTCCTGGAGCGCCGGGTGTTGGTTCTGGGCGAGGAAGTCAGGCTGACTCCGCGCGAGTACGACCTCCTGCGTACGCTCGCCCGTCACGCGGGCCGTGTCGTCACCCACCGCCAGGTGATCAGCGCCGTGTGGGGCCCGACGGCCCAGGTGGACGCTCAGTTCGTTCGCGTGCTGGTGGGCCAATTGCGCCAGAAGCTTGAGGCCGAACCCTCCGCCCCGCGCATCGTCCTGACCGAGCCAGGCATCGGCTACCGACTGGCGTCGGACGAGGACGCCTGAACAAAAAAAGGGCGCGCCGGTCAGGCGCGCCCTTTGTGTGTCGCGCCGGAGGTCGGCTAGACCTTCAGCGCCTTGCGGCCGAGGTAGATGGCCTGGTCGCCCAGTTCCTCCTCGATGCGCAGCAACTGGTTGTACTTGGCCAACCGGTCTGACCGGGCCAGCGAGCCGGTCTTGATCTGACCGCAGTTGGTCGCGACCGCCAGGTCGGCGATGGTGGAATCTTCCGTCTCGCCCGAGCGATGGCTCATGACGGCGGTGTAGGCCGCGCGGAGGGCCATATCGACGGCGTCCAGCGTTTCCGACAGGGTGCCGATCTGGTTGACCTTCACCAGGATGGAGTTGGCCAAGCCCTTGTCGATGCCCATCGACAGGCGTGCGGGGTTGGTGACGAAGAGGTCGTCCCCGACCAGTTGGACCTTGCCGCCAAGTTTGTCGGTAAGCAGCTTCCAACCTTCGAAATCATCTTCGCCGCAACCGTCTTCGATCGAGATGATCGGGAAGGCGTCGACCAGCTTGGCGAGGTAGTCGACCATGCCGGCGGGATCAAGGGTCTTGCCCTCGCCTTCCAGCTCATATTTGCCGTTCTTGAAGAACTCCGTCGAGGCGACGTCGAGACCCAGCAGGAAGTCGCTTCCCGCCTTGTAGCCCGCGCTCTCGCCAGCCTTGACGATGAAGGCCAATGCCTCTTCGGCGCTGCCGATGTTAGGGGCGAAGCCGCCTTCGTCGCCGACGTTGGTGTTGTGGCCGGCGGCCTTCAGCTGGCTCTTCAGGGCGTGGAAGATTTCCGCGCCCATCCGCAGGCCTTCAGCGAAGGTCGGCGAACCAGTCGGCAGGATCATGAACTCCTGGATGTCGATCGGATTGTCGGCGTGGGCGCCGCCATTGATGATGTTCATCATCGGCACCGGCAGGACGCGGGCCGAGACGCCGCCGACATATTTGTAGAACGGCAGGGCGGCCGAGCTGGCCGAAGCCTTCGCCGTCGCAAGGCTGACGCCCAGGATGGCGTTGGCGCCCAGGCGCGATTTGTTAGGTGTGCCGTCCAACTCCATCATCATCCGGTCGATGCGGCGTTGGTCTTCCGCGTCCATGCCGGATAGCGCGTCATAAATCTCGCCATTGACGGCCTCGACGGCCGAACGAACGCCCTTGCCGAGGTAGCGGGTCTTATCGCCGTCGCGCTTCTCGACCGCCTCGTGAGCGCCGGTCGAGGCGCCGGAAGGCACGGCCGCGCGGCCCATCGAACCGTCTTCAAGGACCACATCGACTTCGACGGTCGGGTTGCCCCGGCTGTCGAGGATTTCGCGGGCGGTGATGTCGACGATCTCGGTCATGTTGCGCGGGTTCCTGCCAAGAATAGCGGTGTTCGGAGGGCCGCTGGCTTAGCCATCATTGCCGCCTGCGGCAAGGCTTACGCCCTGAAGCGGCTCCAGGGCCCGGTGATGGCGAGGGTCATGCCCGGCCAATAGACATTGACGAAGAGCGTCGTGCCGTCCGGCGAGAAGCAACTGCCCGCCAGCTCGCTGTTGGCCCCGACGTCGCTCAAGCCCGACTGCGCCTGGCGGCCCAGGGTGTAGACCTTGCCGTCGGGGGTGACGCCCTTGAGGTAATTGATCCCGCGATCCGCTGCCTTGTCTTCGCATACGACCAGGTGACCCCAGGGCGCGACGCAGAGGTTGTCGCACATCTGAAGCAGCATGCGGTCGCCGGACTGGACGAACAACTGCAGTTTCCCCGGCTCGTCGGCTTCGCCCGGCTGACCTTCGAAGCGACTGGGCTTGTAGCGCATGATCTGGCCGAGGAACTCCGGGCCCCCGCTGGTGCAGGTGAAGTAAAACTCACCGTCACCGTGGAAAATCCCCTCCCCACGCGCAAACCAGGCCGCACCCTTGGCATGGCCGCGATGGCGCAGATCGTTGTCCGGATTGTCGGTCCCGTCCAGGTCGATCCAGATCGTTTCGCGCCATTGGCCGACGCTCCACTGCGTTTCCTGCCAGTTGCGCGAGTCCTGCGGGCCCGCCTTGAAGGCCAGGGCCTGGAGGCGGCCGCCCTTGTGCGGATCGGCGCGATCTGTCGGCAGGAAGCGATAAAAGAGGCCGTGACCGTCGCTCTCGTCCTCAGTCAGGTAAGCGACGCCGGTGGCTGGATCGATCGCGACCGCTTCGTGCTTGAACCGGCCCATGGCCGTGATCGGTTGCGGATCGACCAGGCCCTTATGGTCGGCCGGCACCTCGAAGACCCAGCCGTGGGTCTTGGCCGCCGTCTCGCTGGGCGACAGGACGACCTCCTCGCAGCTCAGCCAGGAGCCCCAGGGCGTGATCCCGCCGGCGCAGTTGGTGCTGGTCCCCATCAGACTCAGGTGCTGGCTCTCCAGTTCCCGGGTGCGGAGGTTGTAGACCATGGAGGTCGTCCCGCCGTTCAGCGCGCGGCCGTTGGGCGCCATGTCATAGATGAGCTTGCGATCGACCTTGTCGATCAGCTTTTGGCCCGGACCGAAGGCGCCGAAATCGAAATCAACGAGCTTGAGTTCGTGGTTCCGCACCAGGGCTACGCGATCGCCGCCCAGGGCGAAGGCTCCCATGCCGTCGGTCTTGTGCGGCGTCAGCAGCCCATCGCTCATGGTCTCGCCGGCGCGGGAGACGACAGTGTAGGTGAAGCCTTCGGGAAGATCGAACAGGCCCGCGGGATCGGTCTTCAAAGGGCCGTAACCGAAGACCTCGCTGTGGTAGGCGTCGGCCTGGATTTCGGCGCTGCTAACGTCGGCCGCCTGAGCGTGCCGGGCGAGGCCCGCGAAGGCGACGCCCGTCGCGGCGGTCATCAGCCCCCGTCGTGAAAGGGTTGGGAGTGACAGCATGGAATTCCCCTCGTCGAAGCGGATCTTCATCAGGCCTTTCGATGACCGCGTGATGACATGCCAGGAGGGTTCAGGACCAGCCTGAAACGCGAAACGCCGGCCCTGCGGCCGGCGTCCCAAAGTCCATCCCTGGATCGAAGACCTAGTCTTCCTTCGGCGTCAGAACCTGGCGGCCCTTGTACATGCCGGTCTTCAGGTCGACGTGATGGGGGCGCTTGAGTTCGCCGGTTTCCTTGTCTTCGACGTAGGAGTTAGCGCCCAGGGCGTGGTGCGAGCGACGCATGTTGCGACGCGACGGCGATACTTTGCGCTTAGGAACGGCCATGGGAGGATCTCTCAGGCGTGGAAACAGAAGCGGCGGCCGTGACTGGCCGCCGACGTGAGCGCGGGCTTATGCCTGAATCGATGCGCGCGATCAAGCGTCGCCTCGCTGCGGGCGCGCCGCCCGCCTAAACCATGCGGCTCCGCTCTTTCGCCGCACCGATGAAGCTGGCGAACAAGGGGTGCGGATCAAACGGCCGGCTCTTCAGTTCGGGGTGATACTGCACGCCCACGAACCAGGGATGGTCCATCCGTTCGCAGATCTCCGGCAGCACGCCGTTCGGCGACAGGCCCGTGAACTTCAGTCCTGTGGCCTCGATCCGGTCACGGTAATCAATGTTCACTTCATAGCGGTGGCGGTGACGCTCAGAGATGGAGACCCCGCCATAGATTTCGGCCGCCTTGGAACCCTCCAGGAGGATGGCCTCATAGCTCCCGCAGCGCATGGTGCCGCCGAGGTTGTCGCCTTCCTGGCGCACTTCGCGATCGTTGCCGCGGGTCCACTCGGTCATCAGGCCGACGATCGGCTCGGAGGTGGGGCCGAACTCGGTCGAGGATGCGGCCTCGATACCGGCCAGGTTCCGGGCGGCTTCGATCATGGCCATCTGCATGCCGAAGCAGATCCCGAAATAGGGAATCTGGTGCTCGCGGGCGAACTGCACGGCGCGGATCATACCGGCCGATCCACGCTCGCCAAACGCGCCCGGCACCAACACCCCGTGGGTGCCCGCCAGGCGGATGGCGATCATGTCCTCGTCGCGTTCGAAGGCCTCTCCCTCGATCCAGTCGAGCCGGACGCGCAGGTTGTTGGCGACGCCGCCATGGACCAGGGCCTCGACCAGCGACTTATAGGCGTCGGTCAGTCCCGTGTACTTGCCGACTACGGCGATGTTCACCTCGCCATCGGGATGGCTCAGCCGGTGGGCGATGTCCTTCCAGCGTGTCAGGTCGGGCGCCGGCGCCGTGTCTTTCATGCCGAAGACGTCCAGCACCTCAGTGTCCAGGCCCTGCTCGTGATAATCGAGCGGCACGGCGTAGATATTCTCGCTGTCGAGCGCCTGGATGACGGCGCTTGGCCGGACATTGCAGAACAGCGCGAGCTTCTTGCGCTCGCCTTCAGGGATCGGGATCTCGGCGCGGCACAAGAGGATATCCGGCTGGATGCCAATGGAGCGCAGTTCTTTCACCGAGTGCTGCGTCGGCTTGGTCTTCATCTCGCCGGCGGTCTTGATGAAGGGCAGCAGCGTCAAGTGGATGAAGCAGGCGTGGCCGCGGGGCAGTTCCTGCCCGAGTTGGCGGATCGCCTCGAAGAACGGCAGGCCCTCGATGTCGCCGACGGTGCCGCCGACTTCGACGAGCACGAAGTCCACGCCCTCGCCCGGATCGGCCAGGACGAAGTCCTTGATCTCGCCGGTGACGTGCGGAATCACCTGAACAGTCGCGCCCAGATAGTCGCCCCGGCGTTCTTTCTCGATGATCGTCTTATAGATCTGGCCGGTCGTGATGTTGTCCCCGCGCGTCGCGTTGACGCCGGTGAAGCGCTCGTAGTGACCAAGGTCGAGGTCGGTCTCGGCGCCGTCTTCGGTGACGAAGACCTCCCCGTGCTGGAACGGGCTCATCGTGCCCGGATCCACGTTCAGATACGGATCGAGTTTGCGCAGGCGCACCTGGTATCCCCGCGCCTGCAAAAGCGCGCCGAGCGCAGCCGACGCGAGACCTTTGCCGAGGGAGGAGACCACGCCGCCGGTGATGAAAATGTACCGGGCCATGGACGCTCAGACTAACTGCGATTCGCGGCGCGCGCTTGCGGCCGCTTCAATTCATCCACGACTTAAGGCTGAGCCGGCGCGGGCGCCGGAGCTGTCTGTGCCGGGGCCGGAGCGCCAAAGGGATTCGATGAAGCCGGCGCCGGGGCCTGAAAGGGCGCGGGCTGGGCCTGGCCCGCAGGAGCCTGGGCGGGTTGCGGCGCGGCGAGCGACGACGGGTCCATCGCATCGACCTTCAGGCGATCGACAACCGAGGAAGCGCCGCGTTCACGACCGGCCAATACGGTCAGCAGAAGGGCGACGATGAAGAAGGCCGCGCCGAGAATCCAGGTGGTGCGTGTCAACAGATCGCCGGCGCCGCGGGCGGTCATGAAGCCCGTCGGACCGCCGCCCATGCCGAGCGCGCCGCCTTCTGAGCGCTGCAGCAGCACTACGGCGATCAGCCCCAGGCTGATAAGGACCTGAATCACAAGCAGGATGTTGAGCAGCATGAACCCAAAGCCTTCGCCGGCGGAAAGCATGCTTCCCGACCGTCATTCCCAAAGCGCGCCCTCTAACACCGGGCGTGCGGCAAGACCATAGCTAGGCGTCCATCGCCGCCAAGCAAGGGCCTCGAACCCCGGGGCTAAAGGGCGTGAATGATGCCGAGGAAGTCCTTGGCCGTCAGCGAGGCGCCGCCCACCAACGCTCCCCCGACTTCGGCGGCGTGCAGGATTTCAGCCGCGTTGGCCGGCTTCACCGAGCCGCCGTAGAGAATCGGGACGGTCGCGCCCGCGTCGCCGAAGGTTGTAGTCAGAACGGCGCGGATCGCCCCGTGGACCTCTTCGATGTCCGCCACTGTGGCGGTCTTGCCTGTGCCGATGGCCCAGACCGGTTCATAGGCGACCGCGAAGGCCTTGCCGGCAAGTTCCCTGGGCAGAGAACCGCGAGTCTGGCTGACGACGACCTCGATCGCCCGGCCCGATTCGCGCTCGTCCAGGGTTTCGCCGACACAGATGATGGGCTCAAGGCCTGCATTGATCGCGGCGCGCGCCTTGGCGGCGACTAGGTCGTCCGCCTCGCGATAGGTGGCCCGCCGTTCGGAGTGACCCAGGATGACGAGGCTCGCGCCAGCGTCAGCGAGCATCTCTGCAGCGGTGTCGCCTGTGAAGGCGCCGGAGGTTTCGGTGTGGGCGTCCTGCCCGCCCACCAGCACCGGCGTGCCGGCTAGGGCCTCGCTCATGCGGTGCACCAGCACAGCCGGCGGGCACAGCGCGACGCGCGCGGTCGTACCGCCCAGGCCGTCGGCGATCGCCCGGGCCTCGGCCAAGGCGGCGGCCAGGCCGTTCATCTTCCAGTTTCCAGCGATCAGCGGCGTCGGCGCAGTCATTCAGCCTCGCAAGTTCATCTGTGAGATTTCGCGGTTAAGCCAAGCCGTTTGCCCTGTCGACCACCCATATGACCGCCCGCCTGCGTGACGGCGGCTTGCGATGATGAAGCGGCCTCCACTATACCGACCCCCTCGCCTTCCGGCGGCGCCTGCAGTTAAGGACAGTCATGCTCACCGCGTTTCGCGCCTTCGCCAAGTCCTGGGTCGCCGCAGTCCTGATCGGCCTGCTGGTCGTCAGCTTTGCCGTCTTTGGTCTGAACGACGTCTTCCGCACCAATTTCGGCGGCGCCGTTATCGTCGCCGGCTCCCGCAAGGTTCAGCCGGCGGAATTCAAGCAGGCGTTCGAACGCTACAAGGCCGACCTCGACCAGCGTTTCGGCCAGCCCATCCCGCTGGAGATGGCGATCGAGCGCGGTGTTGATCGTCAGGTGCTGACCGGCATGGCCGAGCAGGCGTCTCTGGCCGCCTTGCTGGACAAGATGGGTGTGCGCGCCGCCGACACCTTGGTCGCGAAACAGATCGCCCAGATCCCGGCCTTCTTCGATCGCGTTTCCGGCCGCTTCGACAAGACCGCCTACGCCTCGATGCTGGCGCAGAACGGTCTGACGACCGAGCGCTTCGAGCAGGATATGCGCGACGAAATCGCGACCCAGCACCTGCAGTCGGCGCTGTTCGAGCAGTTCGAAGCGCCGCGCGCCTACGGCGCCCTGGCCGCCATCTATGGTCTGGAAAGCCACGACATCGGCTATGTCGCGGTGCAGCCGCAGAACGTGCCGGCCATCGGCCTGCCCACCGATGCTCAGCTGCAGGCCTTCATGGACGAGAACCGCGCCCAGCTCCTGCGGCCTGAACAACGCGTCCTGACCGTCGTCCGGTTTGACCCTGCGCTGGCCGGCGCGGCCACGACCGTCGACCCGGCGGAGCTTCAGAAGCGCTACGCCTTCCGCAAGGACACGCTGTCGACCCCGGAAACCCGCAGCCTCGTGCAGATCGCCGCCAAGGATGCGGCGGCCGCCCAGCGGATCGCCGCTCAGCTCCAGGCCGGCGCTGAGGCGACCACGGTGGCCAAATCCGTGGGCGTCGACGCTATCAACTATGCCGACCGTCCGCAGACCTCGATCGCCGACCGGAAGGCGGCAGCCGCGATCTTCGCCACGCCGGCCGGAGCCGTGCGCACCGTGCAGGGCGACCTTGGGCTGTCTGTCGTAAAGGTGCTCAAGATCACGCCGGGTCGTCAGGTCGGACTCGAAGAGATCCGCCCGCAACTCGAAGCCGAGATCCGCAAGGAGGCGGCTGCCGAGAAGGTCTATGCGCTGAGCCAGGCCTATGAGGACGCCCATCAGAAGGGCGCGAGTCTCTCCGAAGCCGCCCAAAAGGCCGGGGTGGCCGCCGTCACTATCGGTCCGCTGTCGAAAGATGGTCGCGATGATCGCGGCGCGCCCGTCGCCGGCCTGACACAGAAGCTGGTCGAGACCGCTTTCGAGCTGCCGGCCGGCGGCGAAAGCGACGTCACGGCCGAGCAAGAAGGGCGTTACTTCGCCGTACGTGTAGAGCGGGTCATCGCGCCCGCCATGCCGCCGATGGCGGAGGTGAAGCCAGCGCTCACCCGCGTCTGGACGCAGCGCGAAATGATGAAGCGCCTGCAGGCCAAGGCCGACGAGCTATCCGTCCGGTTGAGCAAGGGCGAAAGCTTGGCCGCGATCGGCGCCGGCATCGGCGTCCAGCCGGTGCGCGTCGCCGGCCTCGATCGCCGGAACGCCGGCCAGCACCCGAATTTCAGCCCCGACTTCCTGACCAAGGCCCTGGAGGGCAAGGCCGGGGATGTCTTCACGGGCCAGATCGCGCCCTTCGGCGTGGCCGTCGCCAAGATCGAAGCGACCCGGCCCGGCGACCCGGCGCAACTCGCCCTGGCGACGCAGCAGACCCGCCCGCAGATGACCGGCACCCTCTTGCAGGAACTGGTCGGCTCGCTTCGCGCCGGCGCGCGTAACTCGGTCAAGCCAAAGGTCGACGCCAACGCCGCCCGGGCCGCCCTAGGCCTGCCGCCGATCGACGCCAAGGCGGACGCTCCCAAGAAGGCCACGCCATGAAGCTAGAGCCCGCCTTCGAGGCGTTCGCCGAAGTCCACGCCAAGGGCGCGCCTCAGCTGGTCTGGACGCGCCTCATCGATGATCTTGAGACGCCCGTTTCCGCCTATCTGAAGATCGGCCATGGCCGGCCGTACGCCTTCCTCTTTGAATCCGTGGAAGGCGGAGCCTGGCGGGGGCGCTATTCGATCATCACCCTAAAGCCCGATCTGGTGTGGCGCTGCCATGGCGAGCAAGCCGAGATCGCCGAGGGCGACGACATTGCTGCGGGCAGGTTTACGTCGCAGCCCGGCGGCGCCCTCGAAAGCCTGCGTGAACTGGTCGCGGCATCGCGTATCGATCTGCCGGCGGGTCTGCCGCCGCCCTCCGCGGGCCTCTATGGCGCGATCGGCTACGATATGATCCGCCTGTTCGAGCACTTGCCGGACATCAACCCGGACACCCTGGGCCTGCCGGACGGGGTGATGACGCGCCCATCGGTCGTGGCGGTGTTCGACGCTATCGCTCAGGAGATCATCCTGGTCACCCAGGTGCGTCCAGGGGAGGCGGAGACGACCGCGGCCTATGAGGCGGCGCGCGAACGACTGGCGGCGATCGTCGCTGACCTGCGCAAGGCCACGCCGCAACTGACCGGCCAGGGCGCGCCGCAGCCGGACCAGTTCACCAGCCTGGTGAGCCGCGAGGATTTCCATGGCGTGGTCGCCAAGGCCAAAGACTACATCGCCGCCGGCGATGTCTTCCAGGTCGTGCTCAGCCACCGGTTCCGCAGTCCCTTCGCGCGCGATCCCTTCTCGCTCTATCGGTCGCTCCGTCGGACGAACCCCTCGCCGTTCCTCTTCTATCTCGACTTCGGCGATTTCCAGATGGCGGGCTCGTCGCCGGAAATCCTGGTGCGCCTGCGCGACAACAAGGTCACCATCCGACCGCTGGCCGGCACCCGTCGACGTGGCGCGACACCGGAGGAAGATCTGGCGCTGGAAGCCGAACTAAAGTCCGACCCCAAGGAGATCGCTGAGCACCTCATGCTCCTCGACCTGGGCCGCAACGACGTCGGCCGGGTGACGATGCTGAAGAAAAAGGGCTCGAACGCCCCCGCCGTCGCCAGCGCCAAGCCGCGCGTGCGCGTCACCGACAGCTTCTTCGTCGAGCGCTATAGTCACGTCATGCACCTGGCCTCGAACGTCGAGGGCGATGCGCCCGATGGCCTCGATCCGGTCGACGTGATCATGTCGGCCCTGCCCGCCGGCACGCTCTCAGGCGCGCCCAAGGTGCGGGCGATGGAGATCATCGACGAACTCGAGATCGAAAAGCGCGGCATCGGCTATGCCGGCGCAGCTGGCTATTTCGGCTGTGATGGTTCGCTCGACACCTGCATCATCCTGCGTACCGCCTTCTTCAAGGACGGCATGATGTACGTGCAGGCCGGCGCCGGCATCGTCGCCGACTCCGATCCGGATTCGGAATACGCCGAGACTTTGCAGAAGGCGGCGGCCTTGCGGCGCGCGGCTGAGGAAAGCTGGCGTTTCGTCTGACGCCACCCCATCCTTAATGACGCCGACATCGCAAGAGCGCCCGCATGATCCTGGTCATCGATAACTACGACAGCTTTACATACAACCTGGTTCACTACCTGAGCGAACTGGGCGCAGAGACGCTTGTTCATCGCAACGACGACCTGACAGCCGCCGAGGCCCTGTCCTTGCGCCCGGCCGGCGTCCTGTTGTCGCCCGGCCCGTGCACGCCCAACGAAGCCGGCATCTGCTTAGAACTTCTGGCCGCCGCGCCCGACGACCTGCCGATCCTGGGGGTCTGCCTGGGTCACCAGGCGATTGGCCAGGCCTTCGGCGGCGAGGTGGTTCGCGCGCGCGCGCTGATGCACGGCAAGACCAGCCAGGTTCGCCACGACGGTGAAGGCGTGTTCCAGGGTCTGCCAAGCCCCTTCACCGCAACCCGCTACCACAGCCTAGCGGTGCGCCCTGAAAGTCTGCCGGATACTCTGGTCGCTAACGCATGGACGGCGGACGGCGAGATCATGGGTCTGCGCCATCGTGACCGTCCGATCCACGGCGTGCAGTTCCACCCGGAATCCATCGCCACCGAGCACGGCCACGAACTGCTCGCCAATTTCCTGGTCCTGGCGGGCGTCACCTCGCGCGTCCCGGCCTAGCCGTGTCCGAGGCCTTCAAGCCCCTGCTGCGGCGCCTCGCCGACGGCGCGACGCTGTCGGAGGATGACGCCGAAGCCTTCTTCGCCGCCTGTCTGCGTGGCGAGCCGACGCCGGCCCAGACGGCCGCCGCGGTCACGGCCATGCGGCTGCGCGGCGAGACCGTGGGCGAGATCACCGCCTCGGCCCGCGCCATGCGCGCAGCGGCGATCCGGCTGGATCATAGGCACGATGTCATCGACGTCTGCGGCACCGGCGGCGATGGCCTGCATACGCTGAACATATCCACCGCCGTCGCCTTCGTGGCCGCCGGCGCAGGCGTCAAGGTCGCCAAACACGGCAACCGGGCGTTGTCGTCACGGTCTGGCGCAGGCGACATCCTGAGTGAACTCGGCGTCGATCTGGCGGCCGACGGCGAGCGCCAGAGGCGTGCGCTCGACGAGGCCAATATCTGCTTCCTGTTTGCGCCGGCTCACCACGGCGCCATGCGCCACGTGGCGCCAATCCGCGCCGATCTGGGTTTCCGCACCATCTTCAACCTGCTGGGCCCGCTGACTAATCCCGCGGGCGCGAAGCGGCAACTGCTGGGTGTGTTCGATTCGCGCTGGGTCGAGCCCCTGGCGCGCGTGCTGGGCGCGCTTGGCGCCGAGAAGGCCTGGACCGTCCATGGCCAGGGCATGGACGAGCTGACAACCACCGGCGAGAGTCAGGTCGCCGAATGGCGCGACGGCCAAGTGCGGCTTTTCACCATCTCGCCGGAGGCGGTCGGCTTGCCGCGGGCGTCGCTTTCAGACCTGACCGGCGGTTCGCCCGCTGAGAACGCCGAGGCGTTGCGTGAGCTGTTCGCCGGCAAGACCGGCGCCTATCGCGATATTGTCCTGTTGAACACCGCCGCGGCCCTCCTGGTGGCCGACAAGGTCGAGACCCTGCGCGACGGCGTGACCGTAGCCGCCGCCGTGATCGACGACGGCCGGGCGGCCCAGGCGCTGGCGCGGCTTGTGGAGATCAGCCAGTCATGAGCGACATCCTCCGGCGGATCGCCGCCTATAAGCGCGAGGACGTCGCCGCCCGAAAGGCCTCACGTGAGCCCGGCGAACTGGAAGCCGCCGCACTCGCCGCCGACGCGCCCCGCGGCTTTCGCGCGGCCCTGGAACGCGACCATGCGCCAGGTAAGCTGGCGCTGATCGCCGAGATCAAACGCGCCTCGCCGTCCCGGGGGCGGATTCGCGATGACTTTGACCCTCCGTCCTTGGCGCGCGCCTACGCAGCAGGGGGCGCGTCGTGCCTGTCGATCCTGACAGACGCCCCGAGCTTCGAGGGTGAGGACAGCTATCTCGTGGCCGCCCGCGCCGCCTGCGCCCTGCCCTGTATCCGCAAAGATTTCCTGGTTGATCCCTGGCAGGTCGCCGAGTCCCGGTCCCTCGGCGCCGATGCGATCCTGGTCATCCTGGCGATGATCGACGATGAGCTCGCCTCATCGTTGATCGCTGAAGCCCGTCGCTTCGGCATGGACGCTCTGGTCGAGGTTCACGACGAAGCTGAGATGGCCCGCGCCGCCGCGCTGGGCGCCGACCTGGTGGGCGTGAACAACCGTGACCTGCGGACCTTCACGCTGGATCTGGCGAATACCGAACGATTGGCGAAACTGTCGCCGCCGGGGGCTCTGCTAGTGACAGAGAGCGGCATCTTTACCGCGGCCGACGCCGCGCGGCTCGAAGCCCGTGGCGCCAAGGCGATGCTGGTGGGTGAAAGCCTGATGCGTCAGGCGGACGTGCAAGCGGCGACTCAGGCCTTGCTGGCCCTCTGAGTCGCTTGCGCCGCGCAAAAGCGCCGAGAATCCAACGTCCTGGCGGTAACTTGACATTAACTGAGAACGTCTAGAGAACATCAGCAAGGTTTTTGCTTTGTTCCGAAGGTCTCCGCGCCATGCTCACCCGCAAGCAGCACGAATTGCTCATGTTCATCCATGAGCGGATCAAGGAATCGGGCGTCTCGCCGTCTTTCGATGAAATGAAGGAGGCGTTGGATCTGGCGTCCAAGTCTGGAATCCACCGCCTGATCACGGCGCTTGAAGAGCGCGGCTTTCTCCGCCGCCTGCCGCACCGGGCCCGAGCGCTCGAAGTGGTGAAGCTGCCGCAGCAGGCGACAACCGCCGCACCGCCCCGGGGACGCGCGCCCTTCAAGCCGCAGCTGGTCGAGGCTGAGGCCGGCAGCCAAGTCGCCAACGAGACGCGAGAGCTGCCGGTACTGGGCAAGATCGCGGCAGGTACGCCGATCGAGGCGATCCAGCAGGAACGCGATCGGCTTCATGTGCCGGAATCGATCCTTGGCGCTGGCGAACACTTCGTTCTTGAGGTTCAGGGGGACTCCATGGTCGGCGCCGGGATCCTCGACGGCGACATGGTGGTGATCAAACGCACCACCAGCGCGACCTCGGGCGATATCGTCGTGGCGTTGGTCCACAACGAAGAGGCCACTCTGAAGCGCCTGCGCAAGAAGGGCGCCTCCATCGCCCTGGAGGCCGCGAACCCGGCTTATGAGACCCGCATCTTTGGCCCTGATCAGGTCGCCGTGCAGGGCAAGCTCGTTGGACTGTTGCGCAGCTATCACTAACCGCGCGGGCAACCTTTGCGACCTGCTGGCGTTTGGTTCCATGGGTCGGGGTTAGATTTCAATCACGTAAGCGTGCCCGCGGCCCTCGGCCCGGCGATACCGCCGGGCGCCTTCACGAGGGAGAAACCAAGATGCGTATCCTCACACTTGCCGCCGTCGCCGCCCTGAGCCTCGCCGCTGCGGCCTGCAGCAAGCCAGCTGAGAAGGCTGCCGACGAGTCGGCGACCGCCACCCAGGAAGCCGCCGCCGCCAGCGCCGCTGCCGACGCTGCGACAACCGCCGCGGCCGACGCGGCCCAGGCCGGCACTGCAGCGGCCTCTGCTGACGCTGCGGCGATGGCCGGCGACGCCGCCGCCACGGCTGGCGATCACGCGGAGAAGGCCGGCGAAGCGGCCAAGGACGCCGGCGAAGCGGCCAAAGACGCGACGCACTAGTCTTTCAGACATCGCGATGGATAGAGCCTCGGCGATTTCGCCGGGGCTCTTTTCCGTTCAGCCGGCCCCCTCCCCGCCGTATCCCCATGTCCAGGGTCGATGGCCGCGCAGGTCCTGGCTCCAGGCGAGGCGCCAGGCGCCTTTCTCGGTTCGGAAAATTTCAGCAGATCCGCCGCGTGCAAAGTCGGCTTGGGTCAGGATTAGCGGCCCCACGCAACGCCCTGGGGCCCGACCGGCTCTAAGCACAAGAATATCGGCGTCAGCGCACAGCGCCTCCAACCTGCCGGTCTTTAAAGGCCGGCTGACATTCCAAGTCGCGGCGATCTTGAGCGGCGCATGGGCGGTCGGCCCACAGCTCCAGGCGTCACACTGGAAAAAGCCGTTCCGTTCGGCTTCGGTCAGGGTCGGCTCCAGGCCACGACGACGGGCCCATAGCTCCGCGCCGAAGCGCTTCACGTCAGGGCGCATTAGGACGGCGGTCTGGTCAGCACGTACGGCGACGGCGGCGCCGTCAGCTGAGATCCAGGCGACAGGCGCCGCGGGCCGCGGCGCCAGGTTCACACTGAGCGCCAACGGCAGGCCCAGCCATCTAATCGGCCCGCGGGTCAGACAGATCCATAGGATTCCGAGGAAGGCGGCCGGTAGCGTCCAGGCCGGCGCGCTGGCGACGGTCATCTGCGCCATGGGGGCGTTGGCGATCTGGGTGGCGACCTGCGTCATCAGGCTGATACCGAAGCCCGCCGCCCGCAAAGGCGCCTCGCCCAGCTCGAAGGGCGTGAGGATCGCGCCGATCGCGAGGCCCGGCATGATCAACAGGGTGGAGATCGGCTCGACCAATAGGTTGGCTGCAAGACCCCAGACGGCGACGCGGTTGAAGTGCTGGACGGCGAAGGGACCCGTCGCCAGGCCGGCGACCAGGCTGATGGCGCCGCCGGCGAAGATCCAGGTGCGCGCGGCCTGCAGGGCGCGGATGACGAAGGGCACGCTAATCTCGCGGATAGGGCGAGGCCACGCCTCGGCGAGCGCGACCAGGGCGGCCGTCGCAGCGAAGGACATCTGGAAGCCGGGCTCGGTGACCGCCTCAGGCTGCAGGAGGATGATGACGATGGCGGCCATGGCCAGAGCGCGCAGGCTGATCGCTTGGCGATCAACCAGGATGGCCACGAAGGCGACCGCTGCGGTGATCGCCGCCCGCTCAGCCGGGGGCGAGGCCCCTGAGATGGCCAGGTAGCCGCCAACCGCCGCCAGACCAAAGACCGCGGCGATCTTCTTGCCGGGCGCGCGCAGGGTAAGCCAGGGCCAGGCGGCGACCGCCAACCGGACGCCAGCGAATGCGAAGCCGCCGACGATCGCCATGTGCAGACCAGAGATCGAGATGATGTGCGCGAGGCCGGCCGCCCGTAGGGCGTCGACCTGCTCGCGCGGCACGAAGGCCTCGACGCCGCTGGTCATGGCGGCGGCCAGACCGCCAGTTTCAGGGCCGAGAAGCTCGACGATCCGTACTGCCAGATTCCAACGGAGCCGGTTGACCTGCATGGTCAGGCGCAATCGTGTTGGCGCGGAGTTCGTGGGCCGAACCCCCTGAGGTGCGCCAAGTGCGAAGCCCACCCCGCCAATGCTTTCGAAGTAGGCGTCACGGGCGAAATCATAGCTGCCCGGCGCGGCGGGGGGTGGCGGCGGACCAATCTTAGCCAGGAGATCGATAGCCTCACCGGGTGGTGGAACCGCGGTTCCCGCTCGCAGGGTCACCCGGATGCGGCCGGGGGTGTTGTCTGCCGGCACGCCTTCGATAGCGATCGGCGCGACGAGCAGGCGTTGGCCGCCCTGCCCGGGGCTGCCCACATCGACGACCCACCCTATGACGCGCACAGGGGGCGTATCGGCTGAGGCGATCGGCGTCGCCACGCGCTCGGTGCGGGCCTTCGCGACGGCGAAGCCGATGAGGCCGCAGGCGACCAGAGTGAGGATGGCGACCGCCCATCGGTGCGCGGCGAACCGGCCGGCGACCAGCAGCCCCAGGCCTGTAAGGCCAAGGGCGACCGCCAGTAGGCTCTGCGGCTCCCCCGGGAGGGCGAAGTAGCTGGCCGCGCCCAGGCCAAGCGCCACAGGCGACCAAAGCGGCCATCGAGGGGCTTGACGCGACAGTTCGCGGCGAAACCACGTCAGCAGCCCGCGGTCGGTGAGCGCCGGCGCAACCTCAGGCGTCTGCAGCAGTTCGGCCGTCACCCCGCGCCCCCTTCACACGGAAGCTTACCCGGCCGCTGGCCCCCAGCGAAGAGCGCATGCTAAACGCGCGCCATGTCTGATCGCCCTGTCGTCACCCGTATCGCCCCCTCGCCCACCGGCTCCATGCACATCGGCACGGCGCGGACGGCCCTCTTCAACTGGCTCTACGCCCGCCACACCGGCGGTAAGTATCTGCTGCGTGTCGAGGACACCGATCGCGAGCGCTCCACCGAGGCCTCGGTGCAGGTGATCTTCGACGGCCTGAACTGGCTGGGCCTTGAGGCGGATGAGCCCCCGGTCTTCCAGTTCCCGCGAGCGGATCGCCACCGCGCCGCGGTCGAGACCATGCTGGAACGCGGCGGCGCCTACCGCTGCTACATGACGACCGAGGAACTCGACCGCGAGCGCGAGATGGCGCGCGCCGAGGGGCGGGTCATCCGTTCGCCCTGGCGCGACCGCACCGATGGCGAAGGCGCCTTCGTGGTGCGGCTGAAAAGCCCGCTGGAAGGCGAGACGCTTATCGACGACCAGGTGAAGGGCGAGGTGCGTTTCCAGAACGCCACGCTAGACGACCTCGTGCTCCTGCGGACGGACGGTAACCCGACCTACAACCTGGCCGTGGTCGTCGACGACCACGACATGGGCGTCACCCATGTGATCCGCGGCGACGACCATCTGAACAACGCCGCGCGCCAGACCCTGATCTATCAAGCGCTGGGCTGGGACACGCCGGTGTGGGCGCATCTGCCGCTGATCCATGGCCCGGATGGCGCGAAGCTCTCGAAACGCCACGGCGCCCAGGCGGTCAGTGAATTCGCCGACATGGGCTACCTGCCCGAGGCCATGCGCAACTACCTGGCCAAGCTCGGCTGGGGCCACGGCGATGACGAAATCTTCAGCGACGAACAGGCGATTGCATGGTTCGACGTCAAGGACGTGGTAGCTGCGCCCGCCCGCCTCGACTGGGCGAAGCTTAATCACCTGAACAACCACTACATCCGGCAGGCCGAACCGGCGCGGCTGGCCAGCTTGGTGGCGAAAATTCATGAGACGCGCGGTATTTCAATGCGTGATGGCGATCTTGTGATCCTGGAACGGGCGATTCCGCTGGTGCGCGACGGCGCCAAGACCTTGCTGGAGCTTGCCGATGCGACCCAGTTCGTCCTCAAACCGCGGCCGCTGGTTCTGCCAGAGAAGGCGCTCGCGCAGCTAACCGAAGAAACGAGGGACCGGTTGCGTCGCTTGACTGAAATTCTAAGCAAATCCAACGCGTGGGACGTAACTTCTCTTGAAGCTGTGATCCGAGGTTTTGCGGAATCCGAAAGCGTCGGCATCGGCAAGTTCGGCCCCGCCCTGCGCGCGGTGCTATCGGGCGGCGCGGCGGCGCCAGATCTGGCCGGCGCCCTCGTTGCGCTCGGCCGCGAGGAAAGCTTAGGTCGCCTAAACGATGCGCTTTCGTAGGCGCAACAAAACGGTATAAGCGCCCGCGAGCGATACCTAGGACGGAAGGGGATGCCATGAGTGAGAGCGTGAAATTCGAAGTCGGCGGCCGGAGCCTCGACCTTCCCGTGATGAAGGGCACGCTTGGGCCGGACGTCGTCGATATACGCAAGCTCTATGGCGAGACCGACGTCTTCACCTACGACCCCAGCTTCACCTCGACGGCGAGCTGCGAGAGCAAGATCACATTCATCGACGGCGATAACGGCGTGCTTCTGCACCGCGGTTACCCGATCGAACAGCTGGCGGAAAACTCCAGCTTCCTCGAAGTCTGCTACCTGCTGCTGAACGGCGAGCTGCCGAACGCCGCGGAGTTCTCCGGTTTCGAAAACACGATCACGCGGCATACCATGCTGCACGATCAATTCGACCGGTTCTTCAACGGCTTCCGCCGCGACGCCCACCCGATGGCGATCATGACCGGCGCGGTCGGCGCCCTCTCCGCCTTCTATCACGACAGCACGAACGTCGAAGATCCCGAGCAACGGATGATCTCGTCGCACCGCCTGATCGCCAAGATGCCGACGATCGCCGCGCGCGCCTTCAAATATTCGCAGGGCCAGCCCTTTGTGCACCCCCGCAACGACCTCTCCTACGCCGAGAACTTCCTGCGCATGTGCTTTGCGGTGCCGGCCGAGGACTACAAGCCGAACCCCGTCCTGGCCAAGGCCATGGACAAGATCTTCATCTTGCACGCCGACCACGAGCAGAACGCCTCGACATCGACGGTCCGGATGGTGGGCTCCTCGGGCGCCAACCCCTTCGCCTGCATCGCCGCGGGCATCGCTTCGCTCTGGGGCCCCAAGCACGGCGGCGCCAACGAAGAAGCGCTGAACATGCTGAAGGCGATCGGCACGGTCGACAACGTTCCGGACTTCGTCCAGGGCGTGAAGGACCGCCGCCACATGCTCATGGGCTTCGGTCACCGGGTCTACAAGAACTACGACCCACGCGCCAAAATCATGCAGCAGACCTGCCATGAAGTTCTGGCCGAGATGGGCCACGGCGACGACCCGCTGCTGAAGGTGGCGATGGAACTGGAAAAGATCGCGTTGAACGAGGACTTCTTCGTCGAGCGCAAGCTGTACCCCAACGTCGACTTCTACTCGGGCATCACGCTCCGCGCCCTTGGCTTCCCGCCCGAGATGTTCACCGTGCTCTTCGCCCTGGCCCGCACCGTTGGCTGGATCAGCCAATGGCAGGAAATGATCCAGGATCCGGCGCAAAAGATCGGTCGTCCGCGGCAGCTCTATACCGGCGCCGTGAAGCGCGACTACACAGCCATCGACGGCCGCTAAGGCATAGGCCAGACATGAGAGGGGCCCACGGAGCGATCCGCGGGCCCTTTTCTATGCTTGCGGCCGTGATTAGTTGCCGCGGGCTGCCGTCGACCGGCCCGCGTGCGACAGAGGACCGCCGTACGCCGCGCGGTTCTGGCGGGTGTCGGGCACCGGGCCATTGGTCACGACCGCGCTGGCCGGAACGGCATAGTTTTCTGCCGAATTCGGCTGGAAGGCCATCAGGGCTTCGCGGACGGCGGTGTCCTGGCACGACCGGTCCAGATTGGCCTGGTTTGTCGGGGCCTCTCCCAACTCGGCGCAGATCCGGCGTGCGGTGTAGCGCACGCGTTGCTTGAGGATATCCATGTCCTTCGATCGCGACAGATCGAGGTCCGCGTAGCTGACCACTCTCGAAATCGACATCGGCTTTTCGCCTTGGCCGGCATAATGACCCATGACGGTGACTTCGTTGACGGCTTGAGCGAACGCCGGGGCGGCGAGGCAAAGGGCCGCGGCGGCGGTCAGGACGGGCGTGCGACGCATCTCGAAAGCTCCTGGTGTATGAGCCTTTCAAACAGCGGTCCGACGTTAAGGGTTCCCTGTCCTGCGGCTCTCTACGGCCTTGAGAACCGCCTCGGCGGCCCTGGCGGACGGGTCGCCCTGTCCTCGTCCCATGTGCTCCAAGGCGGCGTCCTGGGCGGCGATCTGGGCGGTGCGGACGGCGGGATCGTCGAGCCGCACGGCAAGCGCCTTCGCCAAGGCGAGACCCTCGCAACGCTCCTGGATGAACTCTGGGGCAACCTCGGCCTGGGCGGCGATATTCATCAGTGTGATGTAAGGCGTGCGGACGATGTGCTTGAGCAGGGCGTAGGTCACCGGCGAGACACGATAGGCCACCACCAGGGGCGCGCCAGCGAGCGCGATCTCTGACGTCACGGTGCCTGAACAGGCGAGCGCGACGGTGGCGGCCTTCATGGCGTCCAACTTGGACACCTCGCCCTCCACCACATGCGGCGGGACCGGCCAGACCGCGGCTTCGGCTTTCACGAGGTCGACGACGGTTGAGGCCGCGGGGATTACGACTTGCAAGTCCGGGCGCGTCCGCGCCAGGCGCCACACGGCCTCACCGAAATGCGGCATCAATCGGGTGATTTCACCCCGCCGGCTGCCCGGCGCGATCAACAGGATCGGCGCGTCCGGCGTAGCGCCGATACGGGTGCGCAGGCGCGCAGGATCCGCGCTAGTGAAATCCAGCGACAGCGCAGAATTGCCGACGAAGGTGACCGGCAGGCCATAACGTTCGAACCAGGGGGCGTCGAAGGCGTGGATGGACAGCAGCCGGTCGACCGTCTTGGCCAGCGTCTTGGCACGGCCTGGGCGCGTCGCCCATACCTGCGGGCCGACGTACTTGATCAGAGGAACACCGGGGAGCGCGCGCCTGAGCCCTTGAGCGACTCGCAGGGTGAAGCCCCAGGAATCGATCAGCACGACGATATCGGGTCGTTCCTTCGTGGCGAGCGCGACGGTGTCTCTGACACGACGGAGAATTCGTGGGTAGGCGGCTAGCCCCTCCAGTAATCCTAGGACCGATATCTCAGCGATGTCGAAGGGACTTCGCACGCCTTCTTCCGCCAACCTTGCGCCGCCTACGCCGACAAAGCGGACGCCAATCCCCAGGCGATGACGTAACGCGCGGGCCAAAGCCGCTCCGCGATCGTCGCCGGAAGCTTCGGCCGCCACCAGCATGACGGTCAGCGGCTGAGTCACCGGGCTTTTGGCTCAACGCCCAGGATGAAGACGCCCAATTCATCCGCCAGTTCGACGACAGCGTGCCGGTCGAGGACCAATAGACGTCCCGCTTCGCCCACAATGCCGCCCAGGCCGGCCCGCGCGACAGCGGCGACCGTGGCGACGCCGATCGTCGGGAGGTCGACGCGTAGTTCCTGCTCAGGCTTGGCCGCCTTGGCGAGCACGCCCCGCGCCGCGCCGGGCCGGCCGCGCAGATGCTCTGGCAGTGCTGCGACACGCGCCAGCATAGCGTCGGTTCCTTCCTGGGCCTCCACGGCGAGCACAAGGCCAGCACAGACAGCCGCTGCTTGGCCAATATCTTCGGCGCCGATCAGGCGGGCCACCCCCAGGGCGCGATCCGCATCAGCGGCGTCGGCCGCGCTCGGTTGGACCCGGCCCAGTACGCCGACCGGCAGGCCCAAGTCCTCCATGACCTCATGAGCCCCCTCGACCGAGAAGCCGTCCTTTTCGAACTCCCGAACCAACAGACTGAGCAGCGCATCGTCGCCGCGCCGCGCCGCGCCGATCACTGCGGGTAGGACCGCCAAGCCACGGGCGTCGGGAAGCAGGGTCAGGAAGTCCGGCCGCTTGACGATCCCGGCCAGGCAGACGGCCTCGCACCCGGCGCGCTTGAGCGCTTTGATGCACTTGCCGAGTTCGGCGAGTCCCACCTCAGCGCCGGCGTAGGGCGCAAGAGCGTCGCTCGCGAAGCCTTTGATCCGGATAACAAAAAGGGCTCTACCGGCGCGTTCGCAGTGCTGGGCGATCTCGAGCGGCAAGGCGCCGCCGCCGGCGATTAGGCCGAGTTTCGGCGGAGTCAGACTTCGCGCTGCGGCAGGCATAGCGGGCGTCCTGCATCGGCGCGGATGAAGCTGATGATTTCCATCACTGCAGCGTTTGAACCGAAGGCCTGGGCTGTGTCGTCGATCCGTTCCTGGAAGGTGCCTTCCTCGGCGAATAGCGAACGATAGGCCGTTCGCAATGCGCTGATCGTCTCGCGATCAACGGCGCGACGTTTGAGCCCCACAAGGTTCAGGCCCTCGAGGTGGGCGTGGTTGCCCCAGACTAGGCCGTATGGAATGACGTCCTTGGTCACCGCGGCCAGGCCACCAATGAAGGCGTAGCGGCCGACCCGGCAAAATTGGTGCACGGCGGCCAATCCACTGATCATCACATGATCGCCCACGGTGACGTGGCCGCCGAGCGTGCCGGAATGGGCCAGGATGACATGGTCGCCCACGTGGCAATCGTGACCTACGTGGCTCGTGGCCATGTACATGCCATCATCGCCCACCCGGGTGACGCCGCCGCCGCCGGGCGTGCCCAGGTGCATCGTCACATGCTCCCATATGCGGTTGCGGTCGCCGATGATGAGTTCGGTCGGCTCACCGCGGTAGGCGGTGTGGTGGGGCGGCCCGCCAAGGTTGGCGAAGTTGCGCACGAGGCAATCGGCGCCGATGGTCGTGTGGCCCTCAATGACGACGTGGGCGAGGATCTGAGTCCCGTCGCCGACACGGGCGTTCGCGCCGATGATCGAGTACGGCCCAACCGAAACGCCCTGCCCCAGCGCCGCACCGGGATCGACGATCGCCGTCGGGTGGATCGTCACACCCGTGGGGCGCGACGTCTGCGCAGGCGCGTTCACTGGGTTTCCACCACCATGGCGGCGAATTCGCATTCAGCGGCGACTTTGTCACCCACCAGGGCGCGGCCACGGAATTTGAAGATGTCGCCGCGGGCGCGCACGACTTCGACATGCATCTTCATCACGTCGCCCGGACGAACCGGGGCGCGGAAGCGGCAGTTGTCGACCGACATGAACAGGATCGTCTTGCCCACGACATCGACTTCCAACGACTTCGACATCAAGACAGCGCCGGATTGCGCAATCGCCTCGACGATCAGCACGCCCGGCATGACCGGGTAGGTTGGGAAGTGGCCTTGGAAGAAGGGCTCGTTCACCGTCACGCACTTGATGCCGACGATGGACTGGTGGGCCTTGTACTCCTCGGCGCGATCGATCAGCAGGAAGGGATAGCGGTGCGGCAACCGCGCCATGATCTCGGTGATGTCGATTTCGGTGGAGGCTTCATTGACCGGCGCCTTACGCATTTTCCGCTCCATCCTTCCGCGTTGACTGCCGGCGCAGCCAGGCGGTTTCGCGCATCCACGCTCTTATGGGCTGGGCCGGCGCGCCGCCCCAGGTCTCGCCGGCGGGAATGTCGTGCATCACGCCGGCCGCCGCCGCAACCCGAGCCCCCGCGCCTATAACGATATGATCGGCGATTCCAGCGCGGCCGCCGAACTGCACGCCGTCGCCGATGATCACGCTGCCGGAGATGCCCGTGTGGGCCGCCATGACGCAGTTGCGCCCGACGCGGACGTTGTGGGCGATCTGGACCAGATTGTCGATCTTGGTGTTCTCGCCGATCATCGTGTCGTCGTAGGCCCCGCGATCTATGCAGCTGTTGGCGCCGATCGTGCACCCGTCCTGGATGATCACGCGGCCGAGTTGGGGCATGTCGACGAGGCCTGCGGGACCGGCCGCGGCGCCGAAGCCCGCCTCGCCGATCACGGCGCCTGCGAAAACCTGCACGCGGTCGCCCAGCAGGCAACAGCTGAGGACGACATTGGCCCCAATCAGACCATCGCGGCCAATGGTGACCCCAGGACCGATCACAGCGTTCGGGCCTATCCGCGTCCCCCGGCCGATCCGCACGCCAGGTCCGACGACGGCGCCGGGGGCCAGATCGACGCCGTCTTCCAAGATTGCGTCAGGGGAAAGGGCCGGACCTGCTTGGAAGTTGCGCAGGCGATGCAGCCGACCGGCGAGCGCAGCGTAGGCCGCTTGCGGCGTCGGCGTGATCAGCGCCACGCAATCCGCCGGTAGAAATTCGGCGTTGGCCTCAGTCACAAAACAGGCTGCGGATTCGGCGGAGGCGAGTTCCGCCACCTGCCGGCGATCCGTCAAAAAGGACACTGAGCGGGCGTCCGCGCGCGCCAGCACAGCGACCTTGTCTATCGCACGCGCAGCAGCGTTCGGCGTCGCCAGGCGCGCGCCAGTCTGGGACGCGATCTCGCCTAGCGAGATCGGTCCCAGGCTCTCATAGAATCGCGGATCGGGCATGGTCCGCGCGCCGATCCGCCGCCTGATCCTACTTCGGCGCGGCCGCGGCGCCGTCGAGGCGTTCGCGATCGAAGGTGAATTGGGTGATCTTGGCGTTCAACGCCGTCACAACCGCCGGCGTGATATCCGAGGCGGGGTTGGCCATCAGCACAGCTTCCCGCTGCAGCAGGATCGCGCAGCCCTTGGCTTCATAAGCCTGGCGAACGAGCGGGTTCATCTCGGTGCTGATCCGGGCCAGAGCCTTCTGCTCAGTGGCCTGAATCTCCTGCTCGCGCTGGCCAGCCTTGCGGTTGAAAGCTTCGGCGCGGGTTTGCAGAGCTGTCAGACGAGATTGCAGCGCGGCCTGGTCCCCGCCCTGCGGCGCGGCTTGGAGCGCCTTGGCTTCGTTGTCGATCGCCGTCTTCTCGCCGGCGAGCTCAGCGTTCACCTGGGCTGCAATCTGCTGGAGCCGCGTGGAGACGTACTTGCCGACCGTGGAGGTCCCGGCGACGGCTTCCGGTGACAGGGTGCACAGGCCCGCGATCGGTGCGCCATGACGAACGGCGGGGGCTGCGGCGGGAGCGGCGGTTTGCGCCTGGGCCTGACCGGCCACCAGGGCGGCCAGGGCGACCATGGCCGCCGAAATTTGCTTAACGCTCATGTCATTAGAACCTGGTTGAAGTGGAGAAGCGGAAAAGTTCGGTCCTGTCGTAAGCCTCTTTCTTCAGAACGCGACTGAAATCGAGGCGAATGGGACCCATCGGCGACTTCCAGAAGACCGAGACACCGGCCGAGGCGCGCAGGCCAAGGTTGTCGCGGATCAAGGGGTCGGTGATGATCGCCCCCGTGGTCGTGTCGATCTTCAGCTTGTTGATGGCGTCGAGTTTGCCCAGGGTGCCGATGTCCGTGAAGACTGCGGCCTTGATGCCATATTGCTCGGGCAGGAAGGTTGGAACAGTGAGCTCGACTGTGCCGACGGTGTAGATCTTGCCGCCCAGGGCGCCGGATTGCCCCAGGCTCGTATCCCGGGGGCCGATGCCAGCAATCTCGAAGCCCCGGAAGTCGTCGCCGCCTTTATAGAAGCGGTCGTTAATGCGCACGACATCGCCGCCCCAACCACTGATGTAGCCGGCGGAGGCGGTCAAGCTGAGGATCATGTCGGCGTTGAAGCCGTAATACCAGCCGCCCTCGGCTTCGGTGCGGATATACTTGATGCCGCCCAGGCCGGCGAAGTCCTGGTTCATCTGGACGTAATAGCCGCGGGTCGGGTTCTGCAGGTTGTTGCGCTTGTCGAGGCGCAGGCCGTAGCCGAGCGACGAGGTGACGAAACTGCCCTGCTGGTTGCAGATCGAGCTGGCGACCACCTGCTGCGTCGGATCGCAGTAGCTGGAGTTCACCTCGACCTTGTCGCTCCGCAGGGTGTAGCGCAGCGAGCCGTAGGACTGCAGACTCAACGGGAAGCCCAGGCGGATGTTCGAGCCGATGGAGCTGTTCTTGAACGCCTGGAAATTTGAGAGATCGTAGATGTAGTAGTAGGCGTCGATGCCGGCCTGCATGTCGCGCTGCAGGAAGCGCGGCTGGGTGAAGGACAGGTCGACCTGCTGACGCAGCGAACCCATCGAGACCCGCGCCCTCAGATCTTCGCCGCGGCCGCGGAAGTTGCGCTCGGAAATGCCGAGGTCGATCACCAGTTTATCGATCGAGGAATAGCCGGCGCTGAATGACAGTTCGCCGGTCGGCTGCTCTTCGACCTTCACCTGCAGGCCCGTGCGGTCGGGGGCCGATCCCGGCACCTCCGTGATGTCGACGGTCTTGAAGAAGCCCAGGCCCTGAACCTGGATCTTCGAGCGGTCGACCAGGGCGCGGTTGTAGGCGTCGCCCTCCGCGACGTTCATCTCGCGGCGGATCACATAGTCCAGAGTGCGGGAGTTGCCGACGATGTCGATGCGGTCGACGTAGACGCGGGGGCCTTCCTTGACGTCGAAGGTGACGTCGACGACGCCCTTCTCGCGATCGGGGGTGTAGCGCGGACGAACATCGACGAACGCGAAACCGGCGGCGCCGGCGGCGAAGGTCAGAGCGTCTGTCGCCTGCTCGATACGCTGGTCTTCATAGATCTGACCGGACCGGAATGGCACGAGCGCGCGCAGGACATTCTTGTCCAGCTTGGCGAGTTCGGTTTCGACGGCGATCTTGCCGAAGCGGTACTGACGGCCCTCTTCCACCGTGTAGGTGACGGCGAAGCCGTTCTTGTCGGTGGCGAGCTCGGCGATCGCCGACGCGACACGGAAGTCGTAGTAGCCGCGGTTGCGATAGTGTTTGCGCAGCTGTTCCTTGTCGTACTCGATCCGATCGGGGTCGTAATTCGAATTGCTGGCCGACAAGATCCGATACCAGCGCGACTGCTTGGTGACGATGACGTCGCGCAGGTCGTTATCCGAGAAGGCCTTATTGCCCAGAATATTGACGCTGAGGATGCCGCTCTTGGGGCCCTCATCGATCTTGAAGATCAGGTCGACGCGCTTCTGCGGCAGCTCGATGATCTCGGGCGTGACGTTGGCGGAGATGCGGCCGGAACGGCGATAGAGCTCGACGATGCGCTGCACGTCGGACTGCGCCTTTGCGCGCGTGAAGATGCCGCGCGGCCGCACGCTGACCTCGTCGCGGAGCTTGTCTTCCTTGAGCCCTTTGTTGCCCTCGAAGATCACGCGATTGATGATTGGGTTTTCCACGACTGCGATCGTCAGGACGCCGGCGTCGTAGCCGATACGCACGTCGGCGAAGAGGTCGGTGCGGAACAATGCTTTCAGGGCCAGGTCGATCTTGGCGGAATCGACGCTGTCGCCCACCTGGAGCGGCAAATACGAAAGCACGGTCGCTGTTTCGATCCGCTCCGCTCCCGTGACGGCGATCCGATCGACGACGCCGTTTTGGACCGGCCCGAGGGTGGGCGAGGCCTCAGGCGCAGCGGCGCCTTGGGAGGTTTCCTGAGCCCAGGCGCAGGCCGGCGCGACGAGCGCCGTCGTTCCCAGAAGCAGTGCAAGGCCGGTGGTCATCGCGGCGGTGCGTGCGCGGTGGTTTTGCATCGAATCAGCCGTTGAGGAGAAAGGTGACCTTAGGAGAATAGGCCGCCGAACAGGTTGAACACACGTAGGCGCTGCAGATCGTTCCAGGTGGCGAAGAGCATCAGACCCAACACCAGCGCAAGGCCCACGCGATACCCTGCCGCCTGAACCTTGGCGGTAAGTGGGCGGCGCGCCACCGCTTCGTACCCATAGAAGAGGAGATGCCCCCCGTCGAGTACGGGAACTGGCAGCAGGTTCAGGAAACCGATGCCGACGGAGATACTGGCGGCCAGCTCCAGGATGGTGACGCCGATGTTCGCCGCAAAGGCCCCCGCCGTCGGCGAAATGGCGGCGGTCTGACGCGTGATGTCGCCGGACAGCTGAGCCATGCCGAGAGGTCCGCTCAACTGCTCGGCGGTTTCCCGCCCGGTGAACATCCGGCCGAGATAGCGCACGGTGGTCGCCACTACGTCCCATGTCCGGGCCACGCCGCCTTGCAGGGCTTCGAGCGGCCCGCGGCGTTCGATGCGCACATCGCCGAAGCGCTGCTGATACTCGATGCCTAAGACGCCCAGCCGGTGCTCACGGCCCATGCGGTCGACGATCACCCCGCGCTCCGGCGTAGCGACGACGGTGACCGTCTCACCGCCGCGGTCAACGGTGAAGTCGATCGGCGTGCCGGTGCGCAGGAAGACGATATTCTGCAGATCAGCAAAATTCTTCAGCCGCTGGCCGGCGGCCTCGACGACGAGATCGCCGCGCTGGAACCCGGCTCGCTCGGCCGGACCGCCGGGCTTTAGCCCATCGATCCGTACTGGCGACACCGGTTCGCCCAAGGCCATCAGGAGGGCGGCGAAGATCGCGATGGAGAAGATGAAGTTGGCGGCAGGCCCAGCGGCGACGATCAGCGCGCGCTGCCACAGGGGCTTGAAATGGAAGTATCGCGACAGCGCCTCCGGCCCATGGGTCCTGACCACTTCTCGGCGCAGAATCTCGAGATCCTCACCATCGGGAACGCTGGCGGCGTTGTCGTCGCCGGAGAACTTTACGTAGCCGCCGAGCGGCATCCAGCCGATCCGCCATTCGACACCCGCCTTGTCACGCCATGCCAGGATCGGCTTACCGAACCCGATCGAGAATCGGTCGATCGCCGTCCCCAGCCACTTGGCGACGAGGAAGTGCCCGCCTTCGTGCACCGTGACCACCAAGCCAAGGATGGCCAAGATGGGCAGGATATAGAAGAGCGAGCCCTGGAGCGTGCTCAGCATGGCGGACATCCTAGGCTCGCGCCCGGGGCTTGAGGCCCTGGGCGACTTCATCGGCGAGGCGGCGTGCGGCGGCGTCGATCGCGCCGGCCCCCTCCAGAAGATCGCCGCCAACGTCGGAGATCATGTTGTGACGGTCCATGCGCTCAAGCGTCTCAGCAGCGACGACGCTGATGTCGAGGAAGCCGATGCGGCCATTGAGAAAGGCGGCGACCGCCTGCTCATTGGCCGCACTCATGGCGGCCGGCGTCCGCCCGCCCGCGGCCAGCGCCTGTTTGGCGAGGGACAGGGCCGGAAAGCGCTCGAGGTCGGGGAGGTCAAAGGTGAGGGGCTGGACAGTCAGGTCCAGGCGAGGCGCCGGCCAGTCCATCCGCTCGGGCCAAGCGAAGGCGCAGGCGATGGGCGTACGCATGTCAGGCGCGCCGAGTTGGGCCAGGGTCGAGCCGTCCTCGTATTCCACCAAGCTGTGCACGATCGATTGTGGGTGGACCAGGATGTCGATGCGCTCCGGCGGCATGGCGAACAGGTAGGCGGCCTCGATCACCTCTAGGCCCTTGTTCATCATGGTGGCCGAATCCACCGAAATTTTGGCGCCCATGCTCCAATTCGGATGGGCGCAAGCCTGTTGCGGAGTCGCCAGCGCCATGGCCTCCCGCGTCCAGGTACGGAAGGGTCCGCCCGACGCCGTCAGAATCAGCCGCGCGACATGAGTGGCGTTGTGCGGCTCCAAGGCTTGGAAGATCGCCGAGTGCTCTGAATCAACCGGGATCACAGCCCCGCCGGCCAGTTTGGCGATGCGCAACAGGCTGGGTCCGGCGCAGACCAAGCTTTCCTTGTTGGCGAGCGCTACGATCGCGCCGCTGCGGGCTGCCGCTAGCGTGGGCGCGAGACCCGCAAACCCGACAATGGCGGACATTATCCATTGGGCGCGCATGCCGGCCGCCTCGATAACCGCCTGACGACCTGCGGCGGCCCGGACGCCAGAACCCACGAGACGCTCGCGCAGTTCGCTCAGTCCGGCTTCGTCCTCGATCACAGCGACTTGCGGCCGCCACCGAAGCGCCTGGTCAGCCAACAATGCGACATTGCGGCCCGCGGCCAGGGCGACGATCCGGATGTCAGCGCCGGACTTATCGAAGAGGTCGAGCGTCGAGACCCCGATAGAGCCGGTCGATCCCAGGATGGAGACGTCGCGCACCTAGTGTCCCCAACCGAGATGATTGGCGAACCGAAGCATGGCCATGACGACCACCGCGAAAATCAGGCCGTCGACCCGATCGAGCAGTCCGCCATGCCCCGGGATGAGGTCGCCGGAGTCCTTCACCCCGAAGCGGCGCTTCAGCATCGATTCCCAAAGGTCGCCCGCCATGGTGGCCAGGCCGACGGCCAGGCCGATCAAGGCCGCAGCCCAAAGGTTGAGCTCGAACCAGGGCGATACGGACATCAGCGCGCCAACGGCCATCGACGCCGCCAGACCGCCAATGAAACCGGACCATGTCTTGTTGGGTGAGAAGCGAGGCCAGAGCTTGGGGCCCTTCAGCACGCTGCCGACCGCGAAGGCCGCGATGTCGGCCGCCCACGTCACGCAGAACAACATCAGGGTCCACCACGGCCCCTGGTTGGTGGACCGTAGCCAGATCAGGCCGAGACAGGCTGGCGCGATATAGAGCACGCCAAGGGCGGCGTTCTCGGGCCGCTGCTCGCCAACGGCGCGCGCCACCAGGCCAGCCAGCGCCAGACCCAGCAAGATGGAGAGCCACGCGAAGACATAGTGGTCGGTCGCCCCGAGAAGCCCCGTCCCCATCACCGCGACCATGACCGCCACGGCGACCCGGCGCGGCGCACGCGGAGCGCTCATGCCACCCCATTCCAGCGCCAACAAGACGACGGCCAGCGCGATCAAAAGCAGATAGGGCAAACTTTCCCAAGCACTGGGAAGCGCGGCGAAAACCTCGCCCCCCAGGACCGCGCCTAAGGCGACCGGAACCAGGATCGCTGCGGATACGACCCGTCTGCCCAGATTGGACCAATCGAAGCGCCTAGCTGGCGGCAAGGACATCCTCGGGGGCCAAGGCGCCATAGCGGCGGTCGCGGGTGGCGAAAATCTGGAGGGCCGCTTTCAGATGGTCAGCGTCGTAGTCCGGCCACAGCACGTCCTGGAAAACAAATTCGGCGTAGGCTGCTTCCCAGAGTAGGAAGTTCGATAGCCGCTGTTCGCCGGAGGGCCTGATGATCACATCCGGCGGCGGCAAGTCGCGCGTCGCCAGGAGATGCGAGAACATCGCCTCGTCCAATTGCGCAGGAGCCGCACGCCCTGCAGCGACCGCCTCGGCGAAAGCCCGCGCGGCGGCGACAATATCGGCCTGTCCGCCATAGTTGAAAGCAATGCTGAGATTGAGGCCGGTATTGCCCCGGGTGCGCGCCTCGGCGTCCTCGATAAGGCCGCAGAGCTTGGGCGTCAGGCCTTCACGGCTGCCCAGCACGCGCACGCGCACGCCCTCGCGGTGCAGACGGCCGATGTCGGTCTCGAAGAACCGACCCGGGAGCGACATCAGTTCGGCCACTTCGCTGGCGGGGCGGTTCCAGTTTTCAGTCGAGAAGGCATAAAGTGTCAGCCAGCCGATGCCCTGGCCGTGAGCGGCGGCGACGATGCGACGCGTAGCCTCCAGGCCCGCCTGGTGACCGAACACGCGGGGCATGCCGCGACGCTTCGCCCACCGGCCATTGCCATCCATGACGATCGCCACGTGCAGTGGCGACGCCGGATCGGTAAGGGCAGTCGGATCGGCCATCAGCAAATTCTACTCTTCAGCAGGTCGGGGCGCATCCTCAGACCTGCATGATCTCCTGTTCCTTGACCTTCAGCGCTTCATCAACGCGCTTGATGGCCTCGTCGGTCAGCTTCTGGACCTCGGCTTCCATCTTCTTCTGCTCGTCCTGATTGATGATCGCGTCCTTCTCGGCCTTCTTCAGGTCGTCGTTGGCGTCGCGGCGTACGTTGCGGACGGCGATTTTCTGCTGCTCGGCGTACTTGCCGGCGATCTTTACCAGGTCCTTGCGGCGCTCCTCCGTCAGCGGCGGGATAGGGATGCGCAGGTTCTGGCCATCGACGACAGGGTTGAGGCCCAGACCCGACGAACGGATCGCCTTTTCAGCCGAGACCACCATGCCCCGGTCCCAGATGCTGACGGAGATCATCCGCGGCTCAGGGACGCTGACGGCGCCGACCTGATTGAGCGGCACGGTCGAGCCATAGGCCTCGACCATGATCTGGTCGAGCAGGCTCGCAGATGCGCGGCCCGTGCGCAGCGAGCCGAACTCCTCCTTCAAGGCGCCCACCGCCTTGTCCATCCGGTCCTTGTACCGGGAAAGAACCGGTTTCTCAGCGGCGGCCATGTCGCCCTCCGTATGTCATGCAGATGCAGGTGTGGCAGATTCAGGCGTGATGCCTAGGTGATGGTGGTGTAGGTCCCCTCGCCGCGCAAAACCTTGAGGAAGTTGCCCCGTTCGCGGATCGAGAACACCACGATCGGGATCTGGTTGTCGCGCATCAGGGCGATCGCCGAGGCGTCCATGACCCGCAGGTCCTGGGCCAGCACATCCTGATAGCTCAACTGGTCATACCGCTTAGCGTTGGGATCCTTCTTGGGGTCGGCGGTATAGACGCCGTCCACACTGGTGCCCTTGAAGAGCGCGTCACAACCCATTTCGGCCGAGCGCAGGGCGGCAGGCGTGTCGGTCGTGAAGAAGGGCGCGCCCAAGCCGGCGGCGAAGATCACCACCCTGCCCTTTTCCAGGTGACGCAGCGCGCGGCGGCGGATGTACGGCTCGCAGACGGCGTCCATCGGGATCGCCGATTGGACGCGGGTGTAGACGCCAATCTTCTCAAGTGCGCCCTGCAGGGCGAGCGCGTTCATGACCGTAGCCAGCATGCCCATGTAGTCGGCGCTGGCGCGTTCCATGCCATGACCGGCCAGGGAGACGCCGCGAAAGATGTTGCCGCCGCCGATCACCAGGCTCAGCTCGACGCCGGTTTTGACGACATCGGCGATGTCTTCGGCCATGCGCGAGATGGTGTTGACGTCGATGCCGAAGGGCTGATCGCCCATCAACACCTCGCCGGACATCTTCAGAAGGATCTTCTTGTAGCGCGGCGGGGCGTCGGTCATGGCGATCCGGGGCAAGGGCGTGGCGCGGGCGAACGGATCATTCGCCGCAGGCGCGCAGGTACGCAAGACTGTGATCGACGAAGCCATCGATCAAAACGATCAGGGCGCGCGAGGTTCCCGCGCGCCCTTCTCAACTTTTAGTTCAGGCCTTGCCGGACATCGAGGCGACTTCCGCCGCGAAATCCGGACCTTCGGGGCCCTTGTCGACGCCCTCACCGAGGGCGAAGCGCACGAAGCTTTTCACCGCGACCGGCGAACCTAGTTCTTTGGCGGTCTCGGCGATCAGCTGCTCGATGGTTTGGTCAGGGTTCATCACGAAGGGCTGCTTCAGCAGGACGACTTCTTCCTGCCACTTGCGGATCCGACCTTCGATCATCTTCTCGACCACACCGATGGGCTTGCCGGATTCCAAAGCCTGATCGGTCAGGAATTTCTTCTCTTTCTCGACGGCGGCCGGATCCAAGTCCTCAGGCGAAAGCGCCAGCGGCGGCATGGGGGTGCCGGCCACGTGCAAGGCGATCTTGCGCGCGACTTCCTTCAGCACGGCCTGGTCGCCCGCGCCTTCCAGCGCCACCAGCACGGCCAGGCGGGCGACGTCGTCGCCTTGCTTGTTGTGCAGGTAGATGGCGACAGCGCCTTGATCGACGGTCAGGCGCGCGGCGCGACGCAGCATCATGTTCTCGCCGATGGTCGCGATCATGTTGGTAATTACGTCGGACACGAGTTCGCCGCCGGCGGTCTTGCCGGCCGAGATGGCGTCCACGCCGTCGTCGACGCCCAGGGCCACGTCCGCGATGGCGCGGGCGTTGTTCTGGAAGGTCTCGTTCTTCGACACGAAGTCGGTCTCAGCGTTCAGCTCGATCAATACGCCGGTCTTGCCATCGGCGCTGATCTTGCCGGCCACAAGGCCTTCGGCCGCGGCGCGGTCGGCCTTCTTGGCCGCCTTGCTCAAGCCCTTGGCGCGCAGCCAGTCGAGCGAGGCGTTAATGTCGCCGTCGTTCTCTTGCAGGGCCTTCTTGCAATCCATCATGCCGACGCCCGAACGTTCGCGCAGGTCCTTCACCAGCGCAGCGGTGATTTCCGCCATGGTCAGCTCCTTCTGTATTGGTCACGGGTCGAGCCGGGCGCCGTTCGAGGCGCCCGGCCCGGGATTAGTCTTCAGCTCCGACCGTTCGGTGACGGCCGCTTGAACTTCAGCCTTTTGGGCTCAGCTCGCCTGTTCTTCAGCGGCCGGTTCGACCGCCGCTTCCAGAGAGGTCTCAACGGCCGGCTCGGCCTCTTCGCCGGTCAGCTCGCGGGCGAGCGTCGGCTCGACCGGGGCTTCCGAGGCGCCGAGATCGACACCCGCCGCCGACTGGCCGGCCGCCAGGCCGTCGAGGACGGCGTCGGCGATCAGGTCGCAGTACAGCTGGATGGCGCGCGCGGCGTCATCATTGCCTGGGATCGGATAGGTGATGCCGTCCGGGTTGCAGTTGGTGTCGAGGATAGCAATCACCGGAATGTTCAGCTTCCGGGCTTCCTGGATCGCGATCGCTTCCTTGTTGGTGTCGATCACGAACATCAGGTCAGGGATGCCGCCCATGTCCTTAATGCCGCCCAGCGACAGCTCGAGCTTGTCGCGCTCGCGGGTCAGCTGCAGCAGCTCCTTCTTCAAGCGGCCACCGGTTTCGCCGCCGTCCAGGACGCCTTCAAGCTCGCGCAAACGCGCGATCGAGCCGGAGACGGTGCGCCAGTTGGTGAGCGTGCCGCCCAGCCAACGGTGGTTCACATAGTACTGGGCGCTGCGGCGGGCCGCGGTGGCGATCGGCTCGGAAGCCTGACGCTTGGTGCCCACGAACAGGATGCGGCCACCGCCGGCGGCGACTTCACGCACCTTCACCAGGGCCTGGTGCAGGAGCGGAATCGACTGCGACAGGTCGATGATGTGGATGTTCGAGCGGCTGCCGAAGATGAATTTTTCCATCTTCGGGTTCCAGCGGTGCGTCTGGTGGCCGAAGTGGGCGCCGGCTTCGAGCAGTTGGCGCATAGAGAATTCGGGAAGAGCCATGTCTTCGTATGTCCTTTTTCCGGTTGAACCTCCGCAGGCAACCCCTCCTGGTGGAGGGACCGGATTGGAAGGACGGGATGTCTCCCCGGCCTCGCCAAACACCTGCGTGATGGAATGGCGCCGCAAATAGGCGTGAAGCACCGAAATTGCAAGGGTTTAGGCGGTCAGCTCCAGCTGAAGCGCTTGGCCACCAGGAAGGCCACCCGGAAGTCGTTACGTTTGCGGATGATCGGGCTGTCGGCCGCGTCGCCGATGATCCGCTCATAGTTGGCCATGACTCCGGCGCCGAGGTTTTTACCAATCGGCGTCAGCATGAAGGCCAGCACGCCCGCGCCCTGGAGACCACCGCCGGGCGTATAGGCCGGCAGGCTGTTCGCCGCGCCCTCCGCCGGGGTTACGCCGTAATAGGCGCGCATGCGCTTGGCGTCCGCCCCACGAACATAGGCTTGGGTCGCGAGAAGGCCGATCGGCGTGCGCGACTGCTGGGCGAGCGTGACCTGGTAGGTCAGGCCGTCGCTTTGCCCGGTGACGTCGTGGCCGACCTGGCCGCCGAAGACGAAGTTGCCAGGAAGCCGGGCGTAGGCGTAGCCGCCGGCGTTCGCGCCGAAGCCGGGCCGATCGAGGTTGGGAGCGATGGTCGGCCGGCCGGCGGAGAACTGCGGCTCGACCTGCACGCCGACCCGGATCGCGTCGCCCTTGATCAGGTTGGCGCCGACGCCATTGAAGGGATCGGCGAAGAACCGGTCTTTGTAGTTGACGGCCAGCCACGGGGCGACGCGCGCCTTGGCGTCACGCCCGCTGGCCCGGCGGCCGCTATAGAGGACGCCGGCGCCCACATCCACCGTCCAGGTCTTCTGCGGCGTGACCTCGCGAAAGGGCATGACCTGGGCGCAGGCCGCGCCGCCGGCAAGCGCGAGGGCCGTGGAGACGACGGCGATAGATTTGATGTGCATGGGGCGTACTCAGCTGAAAGGTTGTTCCTTCAACGCTGAAGCGGCGCCGTTGATCCGTATGCGTCGATTAGACTTCTTCGACGAACAGCACGCCCGGCGCCGTCTTGATCGCGCCGCGCACCGCCCGATCCAGGCTGTAGCGTTCCGGCAGCTTCACCTCGACCTCGCGGCCGGCGCCAAGATTGGCGACCAGAACGATTTCGCCGCCGCGAGGGTTGGTGACGCCCAGCCGGGCCTTCAAGGCCTCAATCTCGGCGCTGGCGGCGGCGACGTGAACGCGCAGGCCGGCGGTGGCGTTCTCCACGGCCTTTTCCACAGGCTCGACGCCGTCGCCGAAGAAGCGGACCTCGCCGTCGCGCGCCTTCACCCGCACGCGCAGGGAAAGCGCCGCGCCGGGCTCCAGCAGGTCGCGGCACTGGCGTAGCGTCTCCGGCGGGAACAGCACCTCGTATTCGCCAGTCGGATCGGAGAAGGTGACGAAGGCGAACTTCTCGCCGGTCCGTGACGGCTTCTCGGTCTTGCGGCGCACGACGCCGGCCATGCGCAAGGCCTCCGCGCCGGCCTCGGCCTTGGCGATCGCGTCGACGTAAAGTTCGGTGCGCTTGCGGCGGAGCGCCTCAACCATGTCGTCGAGCGGGTGGCCGGACAGGTAGAAGCCGACGGCGGCCAGTTCCTCGTCCAGGCGCTGGACGGCGCTCCAGGGTTCGGTCTTGACCAGGCGCGGCCGCGCGGCGTCGGACTGGTCGCCCAAAAGGCTCAACTGGTCAGAGGCGCGGTCGGACGCCACGCCCTGCCCGTAAGCGACCAGCTTCTCGGCCGCCGCAAAAGCCTGGGCGCGGCTGGGGTGGATGGAATCAAAGGCGCCGGCGCGGGCAAGGGTCTCGAAGGTCCGGCGGTTCACCTGCCGCGGATCAACACGCTCGACGAAGTCGAACAGGTCGCGGAACGGCCCGCCGGCCCGGCGCACCTCAACTACATGCTGCATCGCCTGGAAGCCGACGTTGCGGATAGCGCCTAGCGCATAGAGCACCTCGCCGTCGTCGACCTCGAAGTCGGCGCCGGAGCAGTTGATGTCAGGGCTCTTCACCTTCACGCCGAAGCGCCGGGCGTCCTGGTAGAACACCGAGAGCTTGTCGGTGTTGGCCATGTCGAGGCTCATGGACGCAGCGAAGAACTCGACTGGCGCGTTGGCCTTCAGCCAGGCGGTCTGATAGCTGACGACGGCGTAGGCGGCCGCATGGCTCTTGTTGAAGCCGTAGCCCGCGAACTTGTCGACCAGATCGAAGATGGAGCCGGCCTGGGCCGCCGGCACATTGTTGGCCTCGGCGCCGGAGATGAACCGGGCGCGCTGGAGGTCCATCTCCTCCTTCTTCTTCTTACCCATGGCGCGGCGCAGAAGGTCGGCTTCGCCCAGGCTATAGCCCGCCAGGATCTGGGCGATCTGCATCACCTGTTCCTGGTAGACGATGACGCCGTAAGTCTCCTTGAGCACCCCTTCGAGGCTTGGATGCAGGTAGTCGATCGCCTTGCGGCCGAACTTGTTGTCGACGAACAACGGGATGTTCTCCATCGGCCCTGGCCGATAGAGCGAGACGATGGCGGTGACGTCTTCGATCGAATTGGGCCGCAGTTGGCGCAGGGTGTCGCGCATCCCCTGCCCTTCCAACTGAAAGACGCCGATCGTCTGTGCGTTGCTCATCAGCTCATAGGCGCCCGCGTCGTCGAGCGGAATCGCCGCCATGTCGACGCCAGCGCCGCGCTTCTCCAGATACTTGAGCGCGCGGTCGATGACGGTGAGCGTTTTTAGCCCCAGGAAATCGAACTTCACCAGCCCGGCGCTTTCGACCCACTTCATGTTGAATTGGGTCGCCGGCAGCTCTGAACGCGGATCGCGGTAGAGCGGCGTCAGTTCAGTGAGCGGCCGATCGCTGATCACCACGCCCGCGGCGTGCGTCGACGCGTTGCGGTAAAGGCCCTCCAGCTGGAGCGCGACCTCCAGCAACTGGGCCACGGCGTCGTCGTCGCGTTTGGCCTGTTGCAGCCTTGGCTCGATCTCAATGGCCTTGGCCAGGGTGACGGGGTTGGCCGGATTTGCCGGCACCATCTTGGCCAGGCGGTCCACCTGCCCGAGCGGCAACTGCAAAACGCGACCGACGTCGCGCAGGACCGCGCGCGCCTGCAGCGTTCCAAACGTGATGATCTGCGCCACCCGGTCTTCACCGTAGCGCTGCTGGACATAGCTGATCACCTCTACCCGCCGCTCCTGGCAGAAGTCGATGTCGAAGTCGGGCATCGAGACCCGCTCAGGGTTCAGGAAGCGCTCGAACAGCAGGCCATATCGCAGGGGGTCGAGGTCGGTGATCGTCAGCGAATAGGCGACCAGCGAGCCGGCGCCGGAACCGCGGCCCGGGCCGACTGGAATATCGTGGGCCTTCGCCCACTTGATGAAGTCCGAGACGATCAGGAAGTAGCCGGGGAAACCCATCTGGGCGATGACCCCGATCTCCCGCTCCAGCCGCGCTTCGTACTCTTCGACCGGGTAGACATTGGCCTGGCCCCTGGCCATGCGCGCCTTCAGGCCTTCGCGCGCCTGATGGGCCAGTTCGTCGGCTTCGGAGCGGCCGCCCTCGGTCGGGAAGGTCGGCAGGATCGGGTCGCGCTTCTTGACCATGAAGGCGCAGCGACGCGCGATGTCGAGGGTGTTGTCGCAGGCCTCCGGCAGGTCGGCGAACAACGCCCTCATGTCGGCGGCCGGCTTGAACCAGTGTTCGGCTGTGACGCGGCGACGTTCGTCCTGGCCGATGAAGGCGCCGTCGGCGATGCAGAGCAGCGCATCGTGGGCGGCATGCATGCCGCGGCCCTTGAAGTAGGCGTCGTTGGTGGCGACCAGCGGCGCCTCGGTCTCATAGGCGTAGGCGACCAGTTCAGGCTCGGCCGCAGCCTCGCCGGGCAAGCCGTGGCGCTGGAGTTCAACGTAGAAGCGATCAGTAAAGGCGGCGTGCATGTCCGCCAGGACGGCGCGCCCCTCTTCGGTCTTGCCGGCGGCGAACAGCGGGTCGGCGGGGCCGTCCGGCCCGCCCGACAGCAGGATCAGGCCCCCTGCATGGGCCTTGATCTTCTCCCAGGGCACATGGGGCTCGTCCGACGGTTCGATCTCAAGATAGGCCGCCGACGACAGTTCGCAGAGGTTGAGGTAACCCGTTTCGTTCTGGGCCAGCAGGACAAGGGTGGGGATTTTCGACCAGCGGTCCGGACCGCCCTCGCCCAGCCCCGACACCGGGAGTGCGCAGCCGATGATCGGCTGGACGCCAGCGCCCTTGGTGGCGACCGAGAATTCCAGCGCGCCGAAGAGGTTGGCTCGATCGGTAAGGGCCACCGCCGGCATGCCCGCCGCCTGGGCCAACGTGCCGATCGCGTCCGCCTTGATCGCGCCTTCAAGCAGCGAATAGGCCGACCGCACCCGCAGGTGAACGAAGCCCTCGTGCTCGCCTGCGGTCAACGCATCCTCCTGATCAGCCGATGTAGCCGGTCACCTGAACGACCATCCAGACAAAGCTGGCCACGGATGCAAATGCCAGCGATTCCCGCGCGAGACGAACCATGTGACGAAAACTCCTGTGGGCGCAGCTGTGGGCAGCGCAACGCCGTTCCGGGTTCGTTCCTATTCGCCTTTTGTTCTCATAGCAATAGCCGCCAATCACTTTGTGTTCGCACGGCTCATCCACAGCGCGATCCCCAGGCTGAGGCCATAGCCCCACAGCAGCCACGCCCCGCCCAGCCGCGCGCCGCTCTGCGTCGGCGCATAAACCTCCGGCCTCCAAGCCAGCACCAGGCCGTCAATCATCATGGCGACGGCGCCCACGACCGCGACGCCGGCGAGCAGGTCCGGCCCCTTCAGGCCGGCCAGGCGGCCGATCACCTGAACGCTGAGCCAGCCTAGAGGCGCCATGGCGGCGAAGGAGGCGCTCACCCAGATCGGGTCGCTCAACGCGGCGGGCAGAAGGCGGATGAACGCCGTCGCGCCAAGCCAGAGCCCAAGGGCCAGGGCGATGAGAATGGTGAGCCGTCTGTGGTCCAGCATCACCCCGCCCTGTCGATCAGAGCCGCAGGACCGTGGTCTCGACGACAGGCCTGCGGCCCCAGAACCGCTGGCTGGCCTTCTTCACCGCACGGGAGACCGCGCTTTCGATCTCGCCGTCGAGTTCGCGGTTGTCGCCAGACAGACCGTGAAAGGCCCGAGTCGCCTCCTCGGCCAGATCGTCGAGCATATCCTCCAGAGGATTATCCTCCTCCGAGGGCAAGCCGAGTGCGCGCACCTGCGGCCCGGACGCCAGCCGCCCGCGGCCATCGACGGCCAGGGCGACGACGATCACGCCATTGGAGGCGGCGTGGCGACGTTCCTTCAGCGCATCGCCATCCTCGCTGGTCATCATGCCCGCGTCGACATAGAGCCGTCCGGCGGGGACTTCGTCGATGATCTCGGCGCGGCCGGGCGCCAGGCGCACCATGTCGCCGTTGCGCGGGGTCACCTGCTGCGGCACCTGCAGATCGCGAGCGAATGCGGCGTGCTCCAACAGGTGGCGACGCTCGCCATGGGTCGGTACGGCGATCTCGGGGCGAGCCCAGGCGTACATCTGCGCCAGATCATCGCGGCATGGGTGGCCTGAAACGTGGATCCCCGGATGGTCGCGCTCTGTGTAGAGGCGCACGCCGCGGTCGGACAGCCGATTTTGCAGGTTGCGGATGGGGATGTCGTTGCCGGGAATGACCCGCGACGAGAAGATCACGTGGTCGCCTTCGCCCAGGCGCACATATGGGTGCGAACCCTCGGCGATGCGTGCGAGGGCCGCGCGGGATTCACCCTGGCTGCCCGTGCATAGGTAAAGCACCTTGTCCTTCGGAAAACCCTTGGCCTCGGCGTCATTTAGGTAAGGCTTGAGGCCTTGCATCAGACCGACGCTCTGCGCGGCCGCGGCCATTCGGTGCATCGATCGGCCAGCGAGCGCGACACGACGACCGGCGGCCTCGGCGGCGCGGGTCACGCTGTCCATGCGGGCGACGTTCGAGGCGAAGCAGGCGACCGCGACAGCCCCGGAGAGTCCGCTGATCAGGCTCGTCAGCGCCTCTCGCACCTCGGCCTCGGAGCCTGCCGTGCCATCAACGAAGACGTTGGTGGAATCACAGACCATGGCGAGCACGCCTTCGTCGCCCAACCGGCGGATCGCGTCTTCGTCCGTCACGCCGCCGAGAAGCGGATCGGGGTCGATCTTCCAGTCGCCCGTATGCAACACGGCGCCGAGAGGTGTGCGGATCGCCAGGCCGTTGGGCTCCGGGATCGAGTGGGTCAGCGTCACCAACTCCAGGCTGAAGGGGCCAAGTTCGAACGTTCCGCTGAGCGGCACTTCGGTGATCGAGACATCCTCGAGGATGCCCGCCTCACGCAGCTTTTCGCGCAGGATGAAGGCGGTGAAAGGCGTGGCGTAGACCGGGGCCCGCAGGCGCGGCCAGAGCCACGCGACGGCGCCGACGTGGTCCTCGTGGGCATGGGTGATGACGATGCCCAGGATGTCGTCAGCGTAGTCCTGGATGAACTGCGGATCCGGCAGGATGATATCCACCCCCGGCGTCGTCTGGTCGCCGAAGGTCACGCCCATATCAACGACAATCCACTTGCGCGCGTGCGGAGGACCGAAACCGTAGAGGTTGAAGTTCATGCCGATTTCGTTCGACCCGCCCAGCGGCAGGAAGACGAGCTCGTCGTCGGCTTCAGCTCGGGGCATTCTCTCTCCCAATCGGGTCTTTGCCCGTCGTGTTGGTCCTGTGGATTTCAAGCAGACCGCGTATCGTGATGTCCGGATCAAAGTGGTCGATGGCGGTTGTCGCGCCATGGAACAACGAGGCGACGCCACCGGTGCCGATCACGGTCATGGGCTTACCCCATTCCCCTTTGATGCGCGCCACCATGCCTTCGATCATGGCGATATAACCCCAGAAGACCCCGGACTGCATCGCTGAGACCGTGTCCTTGCCGATCACCGTATTTCCCCGCGGGCGCTGGATCGCGACGCGCGGCAACTTGGCGGCAGCCGCGTGAAGGGCCTCCATCGACAGGTTTATGCCTGGAGCGATCACGCCGCCTTCGAATGCGCCATCTCCGGAAATCACGTCCAGCGTTGTCGCTGTGCCAGAGTCGATGACGATGAGATCGCCTGGGTAAGCGACGTGAGCGCCAATCGCGTTGACGAGACGATCAGCTCCGGCTTCAGACGGCTTATCGATCCGCACCTGGATCCCCAGCTCAGCGTTCTCGCCGATGACGAGCGGTTCAACATGCATGTAGCGCCGAGCGAGATTGCGCAGGTTGAAGATCGATTGCGGCACGACGCTTGAGATGATGCACGCGTCAACGATCTCGAACTGAAGGCCGCCCATGGCCAACAGTTGCGAAAGCCACACAGCGTACTCATCGGCGGTTCGGGTGGAATCCGTCGCCGACCGCCATTGGGCGATCCATGTCGCGCCGTCGTGCACGGCGAACATGGTGTTGGTGTTGCCCTGCTCAATCGCCAGAAGCATCGCTCACGTCTCTCCGAAAAAGACGTCACCAGCGGTGATCCGCTCGACCCCGCCATCATCCAGCCTAAGCCGCAAGGCCCCGTCTGGGTCCAGACCTTCGGCGACGCCATGCAGGGTTCGCGCCGGCAGGCGCGCGACGCAGCGATCGCCCAGGCCATGAGCGCGCGCAGTCCACGCCGCCGCAATCGGGCCGAACCCCCCGTTGACCCACACCTGCCGCCAGCCTTCGAACGCGCCGGCCAGGATCTCCAACGCCGCTTCGGGTTCAGGTCCGCCCTTGGGCATGTGATCGGCGAAGGCTGTCGCAGGGCGTTCCACGTCGCTTGGCGCGGTCGCGAGATTCACGCCGATCCCGACGGCGAGCCATAGCCCGCCGGCCCCCCGCGCGCCGGACTCCACCAGGATGCCGGCGGCCTTGCGGTTATGGATCAGCAGATCGTTGGGCCACTTCAGCCGGGCGACGCCAGGCCCAAGGCACGCATTAGCGAGATCCGCCGTGGCCAACGCCGCCAGGAAAGACACTTGAGCCGCCTCCGCCGGTGGCTTGTCTATGGCCATCAGAAGAGTCGCGGCGAGATTGCGTGCGCCGCTGTCCCATGTGCGACCGCGACGACCGCGCCCGGCGGTCTGCCGGCGGGTCATGATCCAGGCGGCAGCGTCATTCCCCGCCTCGGCGCGGCGGCGCGCCTCCGCGTTCGTCGAATCCAGCTCGTCGTAGATTTCGACCGGCGGGTGGCGGCTCAACTAGGCGAGGCCGAAGGCGTGGGCGGCCTCAGCGGCCAACGGATCCAACCAGACGAGCGCCACCAGCACGACCGGGAAGGAGAACAGGGCGAGCGCCAGGGCCACGCTCTTAGCGGATCTAGGCGCGGGCTCTGTCGTGCCGACGGACGCGTCGAACCACATCACCTTGATCAGCCGCAAGTAGTAGAAGGCCGCCACGACCGAGCCCACCAGGGCGACAACGGCGGCGATGCTCAGGCCGCCGTTCACTGCGGCCTTGAACACATAGTACTTCGCCCAGAAGCCCGAGAACGGCGGCAGGCCCAGCGCCGACAGCGAGAAGGCCGTCATGGCCAGGGCGATGCCGGGCTGTTCCTTGATGAGGCCCGCCATGTCGTCGATCGTCTCCATCGACCGACCCTTGCGACTAAGCGCGCTGAGGCAGGCGAAGAAACCGGTCACGTCGACCATATAGAGGATCATGAACATCAGCATCGACTGGATGCCCTGCTCCGTCCCAGACGCCAGGCCCAGCAGGGCGTAGCCGACGTTGGCGATCGAGGAATAGGCCCATAGGCGCTTGAGGTTCTTCTGCGCCAGGCCGCCGAAAGCGCCGACCGCAACCGAGGCAAGGACGAGCACCACCAGCACCATGCGCCATTGATACATCGCGCCAGGGAAGGCTTCCCACAGGACGCGGGCGAAAAGCATCATGGCCGCAAGCTTCGGCGCGGCGGCGAAGAAGGCGACGACCGGGGTCGGGGCGCCTTCATAGACGTCCGGCGTCCACATGTGGAACGGCGCGGCCGAGACCTTGAAGGCCAGGCCGCAAAGCAGAAACACCAGGCCGAACAGGACGCCCACGTCCGCGCCGCCGCGGGTCGCGACTGCGATCTCAGAGAAGACCGTCGAACCGGCGAAGCCGTAGATCAGCGAGGCGCCGTAGAGCAGCAGGCCGGAGGACAGGGCGCCCAGCACGAAATACTTCAGGCCCGCTTCAGACGCCTTGGCGTCGTCTCGGCGCATGGCGGCCAGGACGTAGAGCGCGAGCGAATGCAGCTCGACGCCCATGTAGAGCGAGATCAGGTCGCCGGCTGAGGCCATCACGCCCATGCCGAGCGCGGCCAGCAGCACCAGGATCGGGAATTCGAAGTTGTCGATCCCGCGCGCCTTGAACCAGCGTTGGCCCAGCGGAATGCAGGCGGCGCTGGCCAGGTAGATCGCCACCTTGGCGAACACAGAGGCTTGGTCGGCGATGAGGCCGCCCGAGAAACCGCGGCCCAAGGGACCGGTCGCCGCGGCGATGACGGCTGCGAGCAGGACGGCGACGGCGGCGGCGCCGACGGCCATGGAGCGCTTGGGCGCAAAGGCGCCGACCACCAAGAGGACCAGGGCGCCGATCGCCAGGGTCAGCTCAGGCAGGGCGAGGCTGAGGTCTGCGGAGAAGTTCATGTCAGGCCCCGATCGCCGCGCGATAGGTCGCAACGAGGTGGTCGACCGAGGTCTCGGTCAGGTGGAAGATGGAGTTCGGATAGACGCCGAGCCAGATCGTGGACGCGATCAGCGGCACAAAAATCGCCACCTCTCGCCAGTCAAGATCGGTGATGTCCGCCAGTTTAGGATTGGTCATCTCGCCGAACACCACGCGCCGGTAGAGGCTGAGCGCATAGACCGCCGAGAGAATGATGCCCAAGGCAGCGCCGATCGCCGTCCAGGTCGAGGCCTGGTAGGCGCCGGTCATGGTGAGGATTTCTCCCACAAAGCCCGAGGTGCCCGGCAGGCCGACATTGCCCATGGTGAACAGCATGAAGACCGCGGCGTACCAGGGCATGCGGTTCACCAGGCCGCCGTAGAAGGCGATTTCGCGGGTGTGCATCCGGTCATAGACGACGCCGACGCAGAGGAAGAGCGCACCGGAGATCACCCCGTGGCTGACCATCTGAAAGATGGCGCCCTGCTCACCCGCGGCGTTGCCGGAGAAGATCCCCATGGTCACGAAGCCCATGTGGGCGACGGACGAATAGGCGATCAGCTTCTTGATGTCGGTCTGACGGAAGGCGACCAGTGAGGTGTAGACGACGGCGATCACGCTCATGGCGAAGATCAGCGGCGCGAACACCTCAGACGCCTGCGGGAACATTGGCAGGCTGAAGCGCATGAAGCCGTAGCCGCCCATCTTCAGCAGGATGCCGGCCAGGATGACGGAGCCCGCTGTCGGCGCCTCGACGTGGGCGTCGGGAAGCCAGGTGTGGACCGGCCACATCGGCATCTTCACCGCGAAGGAGGCGAAGAAGGCCAGCCACAGCCAGGTCTGCAGCATCGGGTCGAACTTGTAGACCATCAACTCGGGGATCGAGCTGGTGCCGGCGATGCCGATCATGCCGAGGATGGCGGCCAGCATCAGGACCGAGCCCAGGAGTGTGTAGAGGAAGAACTTGAAGGCCGCGTAGACGCGCCGCTGGCCGCCCCAGATGCCGATGATCAGGAACATCGGGACCAGGCTGAACTCGAAGAAGGCGTAGAACAGCACGATGTCGAGGGCGCAGAAGACGCCTGTGACCAACGTCTCCAGCAGCAGGAACGCGATCATATATTCCGGGACGCGCTTCTCGATGGAGCACCAGGAGGCCGCGATGCAGATCGGCATCAGGAAGGCCGTCAGCAGCACGAAGAGCACGCTGATCCCGTCAACGCCCATGCGGTAATGCAGGCCGGCGAACCAGGGCATTTCCTCGACGAACTGGAAGCCCGCGTCGGCCGCCTTGAACTGCAGGACCATCAGGATCGACAGCGCGAAGGTCGCCAGCGTCGTGCCGAGCGCGATCCAGCGCGCCGCATTGGCCGCGCGCGCATCTTCAGGCCCGCGCAGCAGGCGCAGCGCCAGGATGGCGGCCACGCCCAGCACAGGCGCGAAGGTGATGAGAGAAAGGATACCGGTCATCTCACGCGCCCCCGATCACGCGTTCCAAGCCCAGAGGGCGAATGTCAGAAGACCTGCGACCCCCAGGAGCATGACGAAGGCGTAGTGGTAGAGGTAGCCGCTCTGCACCCGACTGGCGAGGCCGCCGGTCTTGCGTGAAAGGGCCGCCACCCCGTCCGGCCCAAGGCCGTCGATGATTTTCTGGTCGCCGCCCTTCCAGAAGACATCGCCCAGGAACTTCGCCCCGCGGACGAAGGTGGCCTGGTAGAGCTCGTCGAAGAACCACTTGTTGTAGAAGAACAGATAGAGCGGGCCCTGACGTGCCGCGAGCCGCGCGCCGAGGCCTTCCTTAAGCAGATAGATGTAAGCCGCCAGCAACAGGCCGCTCACCGACATCACCAGCGGCGACCACGTCACCCAGGCCGGCGAGTTGTGGGCGTCGTGCAGGACGTGGTTGTGCTCGGCCGTGAAGATCGCGCCGCGCCAGAACTCGTGCTCGTGGTGGCCGACGAAGTAGTCGACGAAGACGAAGCCGGCGGCGATGGCGCCGATCGACAGCACGACAAGCGGAACCAGCATCACCAACGGGCTCTCGTGCGGCGTGTGGGCGTGGCCATGATCGTCCTGGGCGTGATCATCGTGATGTTCGTCCGGCAGCGGCTCATCATGGGTTTCGGCGTGGGCCGCATCCGCATGGACCGGAGCGTGAGCGTGGTCATCGTGACCGTGGGCGTGGTCGTCATGGCCCCAGCGGCCGTGGCCGTTGAAGGTGAAGAACGCCAGCCGCCAGGAATAGAAGGCGGTCAGGAAGGCGACGAACAGGCCGATGAAGCCGGCGAACATGCCGATCGGATTGTGCTGGCCCGCGGCGAAGGCCGCCTCGATGATCGTGTCCTTCGAATAGAAGCCGGCGAAACCCAGGTGCAGGTTCGGAATGCCGAGGCCGGTGATGGCGATCGTGCCGACCGTCATGGCCGCATAGGTCACCGGCAGGTATTTCGCCAGATTGCCGTAACGCCGCATGTCCTGCTCGTGATGCATGCCGTGGATCACCGAGCCCGCGCCCAGGAACAGCAGCGCCTTGAAGAAGGCGTGGGTGAACAGGTGGAACATGGCGGCCTGATAGGCCCCGACGCCCGCGGCGAAGAACATGTAGCCCAGCTGCGAGCAGGTCGAATAGGCGATGACGCGCTTGATATCGTTCTGCGTCAGCCCGACCGTCGCGGCGAAGAGCGCGGTGATCGCGCCGATAACGGCCACGAAGTTCTTGGCCGCCGGCGCAAATTCGAACATCGGCGACAGCAGACAGACCATGTAGACGCCCGCGGTGACCATGGTCGCCGCGTGGATCAGGGCTGACACAGGCGTCGGGCCTTCCATGGCGTCCGGCAACCATGTGTGCAGGAAGAATTGGGCCGACTTGCCCATGGCGCCGATGAACAGCAGGAAACAGGCCAGATCCATCAGCCGCCAGCTGTGGCCAGCGAATTCCCAGGCGCGATCGGCGTTGGCCGCGACCTGCGGGAAGATCTCGGCGAACTGGATAGTCCCGAACGCCCAGAACACCGTCATGATGCCGAGCGCGAAGCCAAAGTCGCCCACGCGGTTGACGACGAAGGCCTTGATCGAGGCGGCGTTGGCCGTGGGCTTCTTGAACCAGAAGCCGATCAGCAGATAGCTGGCCAGGCCCACCCCTTCCCAACCGAAGAATAGCTGCATGAAGTCGGCCGCGCTGATCAGCGCCAGCATGGCGAAGGTGAACAGCGACAGATAGGCGAAGAACCGGGGCTTGGAGTCGTCCTCGGCCATGTAGCCCCAGGAGTAGACGTGCACGAGCATCGAGACGGTGGTCACCACCACCAGCATCACCGCCGACAGGCCGTCGAGGCGGAATGACCAGTTCGACTGGAACTCGCCCACGTGGATGAAGGGCAGATACTGGATGGTGAAGGGCTCGAGGTGGCCCCACGTCCATTGGCTGAAGACCGTCCAGGAGAGCGCGCAGGCGAGCATCAGCGCGCCCGTGGTGACGGCCATCGAGGGTTTGTCGCCAATCTTGCGGCCAAACAGGCCCGCGATCGCCGCCGCGATTAGCGGCGCGAAAAGAATGACGGTGACGAGGACTTTAGAATCCATGGGAGGTCTGCTCAGCCCTTCATCATCGCGGCGTCATCGACGGAGATGTCGCCGCGGTTGCGGAAGAAGGTGACCAGGATCGCGAGGCCGACGGCCGCCTCCGCGGCGGCGACGGTCAGGACGAACATGGCGAAGACCTGTCCCACGACGTTGTGCAGGAAGCTCGAAAACGCCACCAGATTGATGTTCACGGCGAGCAGGATCAGCTCGACCGACATCAGGATGACGATGATGTTCTTGCGGTTCACGAAGATGCCGAAGACCCCGATGGTGAACAGGATCGCGGCGACGGCGAGATAGTGCTCGAGGCCAATGGTCATAGCTCGATCCCCTCGCCGGATTTCGGATTGGACATGCGCATGCCGGTCTTGGGCCCGCGGGCGACCTGGTCGGCGATAACCTGGCGGCGCACGCCGGGCTTATGCCGCAGCGTCAGCACGATCGCGCCGATCATGGCGACCAGCAGGATCAGGCCCGCGGCCTGGAAGAAGTAGACGTAGTCGGTATAGAGCAGCCGGCCGATCGCCTCGGCGTTCGACACGCCTGAGCCGCCGGAGGCGTCCGGCGCGGCGTTGGCCGCCCCCGCCCCGCTCGTCGCGACGGTCGACGACACGATGATCATCTCCACCGCGAGGATGCCGGCGACCAGGCCGCCCAGCGGCATGTAGCGAGCGAAGCCCTGGCGGAGGGCGGCGAAATCCACGTCCAGCATCATGACGACGAACAGGAAGAGCACAGCGACCGCGCCCACGTAGACAACCACCAGCAGCATGGCCAGGAACTCCGCGCCAAGCAGCACGAAGAGGCCGGCCGCCGAGAAGAAGGCCAGGATGAGAAACAGGACAGAGTGCACGGGGTTCTTCGCCGACACCACGGCCAAGGCCGAGGCGAGCGTCACCGCCGCCAGCACGTAAAATGCGATCGCCTGCAGGGCCATACGGCTACCTTCTACCCCTCGAATCTCGCCTCGGTCGCGGCCGTCCCCTTATCGGTAGGGGGCGTCCATTTCCAGGTTCTTCGCGATCTCGCGTTCCCAGCGGTCGCCGTTATCCAGAAGCCTGGCCTTGTCGTAGTAGAGCTCCTCGCGGGTCTCGACCGCGAACTCCAGATTCGGCCCTTCGACGATGGCGTCCACCGGGCAGGCCTCCTGGCACAGGCCGCAGTAGATGCACTTCACCATGTCGATGTCGTAACGGGTGGTGCGCCGGCTGCCGTCGTCGCGCGGCTCGGCCTCGATGGTGATGGCCTGCGCCGGACAGATCGCCTCGCACAACTTGCAGGCGATGCAGCGCTCTTCGCCGTTCGGGTAACGGCGCAGCGCATGCTCGCCGCGGAAGCGCGGGCTCTGCGGGTTGCGCTCGTTGGGATAGAGCACCGTGGCCTTGGGGCGCACCATGTACTTCATCGCCAGGCCAAAGGCGCCGACGAAGTCCATCAGGGCCGCGCCCTTCACCGCCTGACTGATCCGCTGGAGCATCCTAGTTCCTCTTGCAGGCGTAGTCGGTGAGGTTCTGGTTATCGCCGCCCTCACGCAGCGTCAGCGTCTGACCCTTGGCGATGCACGCGTCTTGTGCGCGCTTCAGGTTGTCGTAGTTGGCGGCATAGCCATCGAGCCCGGACCCCGGGTTCGACACGCAGGCCGATAACGTCATCGCCAGGGTCATGATGCCCAGAGCCCTCACCCTTGCGGTCCGAAGACGCGCCAGGCGGCGACCAGGGCCACGGCCACCAGCGACGTCGGCAGGAAGACCTTCCAGCCCAGGCGCATCAGCTGGTCGTAGCGATAGCGGGGCACGATCGCCTTCACCATGGCGAACAGGAAGAAGAAGAAGACCGTCTTGGCGAAGAACCACATGAAGCCGAAGAAGCTTGCCGCGGTCGGGGACCAGTCGGCCAGGAACGGCGTCGGGAACGGCGCCTGCCACCCGCCGAAGAACAGGATCGAGATCATCGAACACATCAGGACGATGTTCGCGTACTCGCCGATCATGAAGAGCAGATAGGGTGTGGACGAATATTCGACTTGGTAACCGGCCACGAGTTCGGATTCCGCCTCTGGCAGGTCGAAGGGCGGACGGTTGGTCTCGGCCAAGGCTGAGATGAAGAAGATCACCGTCATCGGCAGCATGACCACCAGCATCGGCAGGTTCTTCAGGCCGCCGCCCAGGAAGTTCCAGTTCCAGAACCCGCCGGCCTGCTTCTCAACAATGGTCTGCAGGTTCATGGATTCCGCCAGCAGGATCACCGTGATGATCACCAGGCCGAGCGAGACCTCGTAGGAAACCATTTGCGCCGCCGAGCGCAGGCTGCCGAGGAACGGGTATTTCGAGTTCGACGCCCACCCGCCCATGATGATGCCATAGACGCCGAGGGACGACATGGCGAAGAGGTAGAGGACGCCCACGTTCAGGTTGGCGATCACCCAGCCCGGCGCCAGCGGCACGACCGCCCAGGAGGCGAAGGCGAGCACGAAGCTCAGCATCGGCGCCAGCAGGAAGACGATCTTGTCGGCGCCTGAGGGAACGACGATTTCCTTCAGCAGGAACTTGCCGAAGTCCGCGAAGGACTGCAGCAGGCCGAAGGGGCCCACGACGTTCGGGCCTTTGCGCATCTGCACGCCGGCCCAGATCTTGCGGTCGGCCAGCAGCAGGAAGGCCAGAGACAGCAGAATCCAGACCACGACGGCCAGGATCTGGCCGACGGTGATCAGGGTCCAACCCGCGGGCGTGCTCCAGAATGAGGTCATGGCCTACTCCGCCGCGATCTTCGCCGCGCCGGAGGCGAGCGAGGCGCATTCGGCCATCGTCACGCTGGCGCGGGCGATGGGATTGGTCAGGTAGAAGCTGACAGCCGAAGCCGCGAACGGCGCGTCGGTCGTCTCACCGGCGCCGCCGAGGCTCCCCAGGTCGATCTCACCGGCCGGCGCGACATAGTCGATCCGCGCGAAGGTCGGATGATCTGCGAAAAGCTTGCTGCGCAGTTGGTCCAGGGTGTCATAGGGCAAGGTCGCGCCGAGGCGTTCTGACAGCGCCCGCAGCACCGCCCAGTCTTCCTTGGCTTCGCCCTTCGGGAAGACCGCGCGCTGGCCCATCTGGACCCGGCCCTCGGTGTTGACGTAGAGGCCGTTCTTTTCGGTGTAGGCCGCGCCCGGCAGGATCACGTCGGCGCTGTGCGCGCCGGCGTCGCCATGGGTGCCCAGGTAGATCTTGAAGGCGTCGCTGGCGGCCAGGTCGATCTCATCGGCGCCCAGCAGGAACAGCACGTCGGCCGCACCCTTTTGCGCCAGTTCCAACGCGGTCTTTCCGCCCTCGCCCGGGACGAAGCCCATGTCGAGGCCGCCCACGCGGGAGGCCGCCGAATGCAGCACGTTCCAGGACGCCCCGAAGGTCTTCGCGGCGTCGGCCGCAGCCTTGATGATCGCGGCGCTGTCGGCGCGGCGCAGGGCCTCGCCGCCGATGATGATGGCCGGGGCCTTGGCGTCCTTGAACGCCTTGGCGAAATCCGACGTGGACGTCGCCAGATCCTTCAGGGTCGCCGCGCCCGCGCCCAGGTAGTCGTACGAATAGGTCAAATCGGCCTGTTCGCCGATGACCCCCACGCGCATCGCGCCGGCGAGCCAGCGCTTGCGCAAGCGCGCGTTCAGCACCGGCGCTTCAAAGCGCGGATTGACGCCGATGAAGAGCACCGCGTCGGCCTCTTCAATGCCGGCGAGCGTCCCGTTGAACAGCCAGCTCTCGCGTGGGCCCTCGCCCAGGGTCGAGCCGTCCTGACGGCAGTCCAGGCTGGTGACGCCCAGGCCGCGGAACAGGTCCGAGGCGGCCTTCATCGATTCCGCGTCCTGCAGATCGCCAGCGATCACGCCGATACGGTCCGCAGCCGTAGCCTTGAGCTTCGTCGCCACCAGATCCAGGGCCTCAGCCCAGGAGGCGGCGCGAAGGCGGCCGCCTTCGCGGATGAAGGGGCGGTCCAGCCGCTGGCGGGTCAGGCCGTCGACGGCGTAGCGCGTCTTGTCGCTGATCCACTCTTCATTGATGTCTTCGTTGATGCGCGGCAGCACGCGCAACACCGCAGGGCCGCGGCTGTCGACGCGGATGGCGGCGCCCAGCGCATCCATCACGTCGATCGTCTCGGTCTTCTTCAGCTCCCAGGGCCGGGCGTTGAAGGCGTAGGGCTTGGAAGTCAGGGCGCCGACCGGGCAGAGGTCGATCACATTGGCCGACAGCTCCGACGTCACCGCCGCGCCCAGGTAGGTCGTGATTTCGACGTCTTCGCCGCGCGAGATCAGGCCGATCTCCGGCACGCCGGCGACTTCCGTCACGAACCGCACGCACCGGGTGCACTGGATGCAGCGCGTCATCACCGTCTTGATGAGCGGGCCCATGTACTTTTCTTCGACCGCGCGCTTGTTCTCGCCATAGCGCGAGCCGTCGCGGCCGTAGCCCATGGCCTGGTCCTGCAGGTCGCATTCGCCACCCTGGTCGCAGATCGGGCAATCCAGCGGGTGGTTAATGAGCAGGAACTCCATCACCCCGTGCCGGGCCTTCTTGACCATCGGCGTATCGGTGAAGATCTCCTGGCCCTCTGCGGCCGGCAGGGCGCAGGAAGCCTGGGGCTTCGGCGGACCAGGCTTCACCTCGACCAGGCACATCCGGCAGTTGCCGGCGATCGACAGGCGCTCGTGATAGCAGAACCGCGGGATTTCCTTTCCCGCCAGTTCGGCCACCTGCAATACGTTCATGCCGGCTTCGAATTCGATCTCGACGCCGTCTACCTTGGCTTTGGGCATGGTCCTACTCCGCCGCTTGCAGGGTGTGGCCCTGCACATGCGGCTTGCCCGCGCGGTAGCGGGTGATGCGCTCTTCAACCTCAGGACGGAAATGGCGGAACAGGCCCTGGATCGGCCAGGCCGCCGCATCGCCCAAGCCGCAGATGGTGTGGCCTTCGACCTGACTAGCCACGTCCAGCAGCATGTCGATCTCGGACATCTCGGCCTCGCCGGTGACCATCCGCTCCATCACGCGCCACATCCAGCCGGTGCCTTCGCGGCACGGGGTGCACTGGCCGCAGCTCTCGTGCTTGTAGAAGTAGGAAGCCCGCGCGATCGTCCGCACGAGGTCGGCGTCCTTGTCCATCACGATCAGGGTGCCGGTGCCAAGACCCGAGCCACGCGCCTGCAGGTCCTCATAGGTCATGACGGCTTCGTCGCACTGGTCAGCTGGGATCATGCGCACCGAGATGCCGCCGGGGATGATCGCCTTCAGGTTGGACCAGCCGCCGCGCACGCCGCCGAAGTGGTCTTCGATCAGCTGCTTGATCGAAATGCCGACGGCCTCTTCGACCACGCAGGGCTTGTTCACATGGCCCGACGCCGCGAACAGCTTCGTGCCGGTCGACTTTTCGGTGCCAAAGCCCGCGAACCAGGCCGCGCCGCGGCGCAGGATCGTGCCGACGACCGAAATTGACTCGACGTTGTTGATCGTCGTGGGCGCGCCCCAGATGCCGGCGCCAGCCGGGAACGGCGGCTTCAGGCGCGGCTGGCCTTTCTTGCCTTCCAGGCTTTCCATCAGGGCGGTTTCGTCGCCGCAGATGTAGGCGCCGCCGCCGTGCGTCACGCGCACGTCGCAGTCCCAGCCGTGGACGTTGTCCTTGCCGATCAGCTTGGCCGCATAGGCCTGCTCGATCGCCGCCGTCAGGCGCTCGCGTTCGAAGACATATTCGCCGCGGATGTAGACGTAGGCCGTGTGCGCGCGGATCGCCTTGCAGGCGATCAGGCAGCCCTCGATCAACAGATGCGGGTCATTACGCAGGATCTCGCGGTCCTTGCAGGCCCCCGGCTCGGACTCATCGGCGTTGACCACCAGATAGTGCGGCCGCTCGCTCTCCTGCTTGGGCATGAAGGTCCACTTCAGCCCGGTGGAGAAGCCCGCCCCGCCCCGACCGCGCAGGCCCGAGGCCTTGATCTGATCGCAGATCCACTCCGGCGTCTGCGCCAGCATGTCGGCCGTGCCGTTCCATGCGCCGCGCGCCTTGGCGCCCTCCAACGTCCAGTCGTGGAGACCGTAGATGTTGGTGAAGATGCGATCCTTGTCCTGCAGGATGCCGACCATCACGCCTTCTCCGGTTGCGGCAGGTTGGGGATGGTGAAGGGCTTGGCCTTCGAGCCGTCATACAGCGACGGGTCGATGAGGGTGATCGCCCCGCCCTCAGGCGCCGCGTTCGTCCGGCCGATCAACGAGCCCGGCGCAGGCTTTTTGCCCGCGGCGAAGTCATCCATCAGCTGGCCCAAGGTCTCGACCGTCAGGTCTTCGTAGTAATAGTCGTTGATCGCGGCCATCGGCGCGTTGGAGCAAGCGCCGAGGCACTCGACTTCCTGCCAGTAGAACTTGCCGTCCGCGGACAGGTGGTTCGCGGGGCCGATGCGGCTGCGGCACAGGCTCAGGAGATCTTCCGAACCGCGCAGCTGGCAAGGCGAGGTGCCGCACACCTGGATCAGGGCGACGTCGCCGACCGGCTCCAGCATGAACATGGTGTAGAAGGTCGCGATCTCCAGCACGCGGATCACCGGCATGCCGAGCAGCTCCGCGACAGTGCGGATCGCGGGCTCGGAGACCCAACCTTCCTGCTTCTGAACCAGCCACAGGGCGGGGATCACCGCCGAGGCCTGCTTGCCGGCGGGGAAATTGGCCATCCACTTTTGAACTTCGGCCAGCGTCTCGGCGCTGAAGGCGAAGCTCTCGGGCTGGACGGCGGCTAGTCTGCGAACGCTCACGGCCCGTCTACCTCGCGAAGTCCACGCGGGCGATCTTGCCGCCCGCGAGGGTGTAGATGCAGATGATCTCGAAGGTCTCGCCGCCGGGGCTGCGGACCACGCGCTCATGGTCGACGACCGTGCCGCCCACGTGCATGCGCGAAACCAGTTCGGCCTTGTTCTGCGGGAATTGGGCGAAGGTCGCCTCGTACTTGGCGCGATAGGCGGCGATACCGTTGACGCTGACCGCGCCATTCAGGTCGGCGACGATCACATCATCGGTGAAGAAGGCGCAGTAGGCGTCCAGATCCTGGGCGTTGTAGGCGTCGAACTGCGCCTGGATCAGGTCCTTGGCGGCGAGAACGGCTTGGGCGGTCATCGGTCAATCTCCCCGAAGACGATATCGAGCGAGCCCAGGACGGCGGAGACGTCGGCCAGCATGTGGCCGCGGTTGATCCAGTCCATGGCCTGCAGGTGCGGATAGCCCGGCGCGCGGATCTTGCAACGGTAGGGCTTGTTGGTGCCGTCGCTCACCAGATAGACGCCGAATTCGCCCTTCGGCGCTTCTACGGCGGCATAGACCTGACCGGCGGGCGGACGATAGCCCTCGGTATAGAGCTTGAAGTGGTGGATCAGGGCTTCCATCGACCGCTTCATCTCGCCGCGACGCGGGGCCGAGATCTTGTTGTCATCGATCAGGACGATCCCGGGTTCCTTCAGCAGGCGATCGCAGCACTGCTTCATGATCTTGGTCGACTCCCGCATCTCCTGCATCCGGCAGAGGTAGCGGTCGTAGCAGTCGCCATTGATCCCCAGCGGCACGTCGAACTCGAGCTGGTCGTAGCACTCATAGGGCTGCGAGCGGCGCAGGTCCCAGGCTATGCCCGAGCCGCGGACCATCACGCCGGAGAAGCCCCAGGCGACGGCTTCTTCTTTGGTCACAAGGCCGATGTCGACGTTGCGCTGCTTGAAGATCCGGTTCTCGGTGATCAGGCCTTCGATGTCGTCGCAGACCTTCGGGAAGGCGTCGCACCAGTCGGAGATGTCCTGGACCAGCTCGGTCGGCAGGTCCTGGCGCACGCCGCCCACGCGGAAGTAGTTGGCGTGCATCCGCGCGCCGGAGGCGCGCTCATAGAACACCATCAGCTTCTCGCGCTCTTCAAAGCCCCAGAGCGGCGGCGTCAGCGCGCCCACGTCCATGGCCTGGGTCGTCACGTTCAGCAGGTGCGACAGGATCCGGCCGATCTCGGAATAGAGCACCCGGACCAGCTGGCCGCGCATCGGAACCTGCACGTCCATCAGCTTTTCGATGGCCAAGCAGTAGGCGTGCTCCTGGTTCATCGGCGCGACGTAGTCGAGGCGGTCGAAGTACGGGATCGTCTGCTGGTAAGGCCGGGCCTCGATCAGCTTCTCGGTGCCGCGGTGCAGCAGGCCGATGTGCGGATCGACACGTTCGACGACTTCACCGTCCAGCTCCAGCACCAGACGCAGCACGCCGTGGGCCGCGGGGTGCTGCGGGCCGAAGTTGATGTTGAACTTGCGAACCTTGGTCTCGCCCCCGGAGGCGAGATCCACCGCGGACGGATCGAGGAAGAAGTCTTCGGATTTCGCGGGTGCGGCGTCGCCGGTCATTGCTTGGCCTCGCCTTCGGTCTTTTCGTCGCCCGGAAGGGGCGCGAAGCCCTTTTCGATGCCTTCCCAGGGCGACAGGAAGTCCCAGTTGCGCCACTCGACCGACTTCACCGGCTCATAGACGACCCGCTTCAGCTCGTCGTCGTAGCGAACTTCGACATAGCCGGTCATCGGGAAGTCTTTGCGCAGCGGATGGCCGTGGAAGCCGTAGTCCGTGAGGATCCGGCGCAGGTCGGGGTGGCCGTCGAAGAAGACGCCGTACATGTCGAAGGTCTCGCGCTCGTACCAGTCGGCGCAGGGGAAGACCGCCGTGGCGGTCGGGACGGCGGTGTCCTCGTCGGTCTGCACATTCAGGCGCACGCGCACGTTCCGCGTGAAGGACAGCAGGTGATAGACCACGTCGAAGCGCAGAGGGCGCTCCGGGTAATCCGCGCCGCACAGGTCGATCAGCTGCTCGAACTTCTCGACATCCCGCAGATGGGTAAGTGCGTCGACGATCCGGCCGGCCGGACCCGTCAGGTTCAGCTCGCCGAACGCCACATCATAGGACGCAATCGCGCCCAGGCTGTTGGCCACGCAGGCCTGGCCGATCGCTTCCAGATCGGCGCGGGTCGCGGGCCAACTCATCGAATGATCGTCCCGGTGCGACGGATCTTCTTCTGCAGTTGCAGAATGCCATAGACCAGCGCCTCGGCGGTCGGCGGGCAGCCCGGCACGTAGATGTCGACCGGCAGAATCCGGTCGCAGCCGCGCACGGTGGAATAGCTGAAATAGTAATAGCCGCCGCCGTTGGCGCAGCTGCCCATGGAGATCACGTAACGCGGCTCGGGCATCTGGTCGTAGACCTTGCGCAGCGCCGGAGCCATCTTGTTCACAACGGTGCCGGCGACGATCATCACGTCCGACTGGCGGGGGCTTGCGCGCGGCGCGAAGCCATAGCGCTCGACATCGTAACGCGGCATGGCGGCCTGCATCATCTCGACGGCGCAGCAGGCCAGACCAAAGGTCATCCACATCAGCGAGCCGGTGCGGGCCCAGGTGATCAGGTCATCGGCGGCGGCGGTGACGAAACCCTTGTCGGCGAGCTCCTGGGAGACGCCGTCGAAATAGGGATCGTGCAATTTCGGATCATAGCCCTTGACCGTCGAACGGCCGGCGGCCAGGGCCGGGGTTTGGGCCGGGATGACTACTCCCATTCCAGGGCTCCCTTTTTCCATTCGTAGACGAAGCCCACCGTCAGCACGCCCAGGAAGGTCATCATCGACCAGAAGGCGAATTGCGACATCTCAGGCGGCAGCTTCATGAGGCTGATGGCCCAGGGGAACAGGAAGGCGACTTCCAGGTCGAAGATAATGAACAGGATCGAGACCAGATAAAACCGCACGTCGAACTTCATGCGCGCATCGTCGAAGGCGTTGAAGCCGCACTCGTAGGACGAGAGCTTCTCCGGGTCCGGCGCCTTGGGCGCCAGGATCGCGGCGCCCAGCACGAAAACAAGTCCGAGAGCCGTCGCGATGCCGATGAGGATCACGATCGGAAGATACTGAAGGAGGAACGCGTTCATGGAATCCTCGGGGGAGTCGGCGCCCTTCTAGACCAGCGAGCGTTCGGTTTCAAAGCGCTGATTCCGCACTGCGAAGCGCTCGCAACTGCCGCGCCCTCAAGCGCCTAATTTCGCTCCAGATCACTCAGCCGTTGACACGATTCCGACCGGCCCTTATCAGACGCGCCTCGCAGCACGCGGATGTAGCTCAGTTGGTTAGAGCGCCGGCCTGTCACGCCGGAGGTCGCGGGTTCAAGTCCCGTCATTCGCGCCACTTCTCCTGGAGAGAAGGGGCGCGGATCTCCCCCATAAAGAACGCGCCGCCTTACGGCTTCAGCTCGATTTGGCTGATTCCCCAGAGCCTTTCCTGCGCCGTCGAACCCGGCACGTCATTGATCCGCTTCAGGATGACCTTGCCGGACTGGTGCAGTTCCGCGCCGTTCATCATGCGACCGTAGATCACGACGGGGACCTCAATGTAGAGGCTGCCGGCCGCGCCGTCCGTCAGGCCGGGCGCGCCGACCTGGGCGTTGTAGGCCGCATAGCGGGCGAATCCCTGGGCGAACTCCGCCTGGGTCTGGTTCGAGGCCGCGCCGCCGCCGCGCCACAGCTTCCAGGCCGCGGCGTAATCCTTCTCGCCAATGTGGGCGTAATAGGTCTGCACGACGTTGGCCGCGCCTTGCGCGCTGGTCGGGGTGAACGGCGCTTCCGAGATGGGCGTGCGATCATCGGGCAATCCGCCCGGCGCACCCGGCGCGGGAGGCTCAACGGCAGGGAGCGGCGTCGTCGAGCAATAGACGCCCTCGGCGTCGGCGACATCCTCGCCGGCCTTCAAGACGCTCAGGGTCCCCTCGGTCATGCCCTTAGTCCACCACTGGACACCCTCGCCCACATAACGCGCGCCGCTGCCCGAGCGGGCGACCTTCAAGGTCAACTTCCGCCCCTCCACCATTAGGACCGCCGTGTCGCTGTCCGGATAGGCCGCCCGCAGCGTCTTGCCGTCGAGGCAGCCGTAGATGGTCGCAGGCCCCGCTTTCGCCACGGTCGCGGCGGGCGCCGCCGCCTTGGGCGCGGCCGTCGGCTGCTCACAAGCGGCCAGACCCGCCAGGGCGATCAGATAGGCATGGCGCATGGGTGGTCCTCCAGACTGCCGCGCCATAACGCGCGAACCCGCTTATCCGCTCAGGCCACGGCCGCCTGCGTGCGCACAATCTGCGCGTGGAGGTCCGCGGGCAGAGCCACGCCCGACGCCTGCACATTTTCCGCCAAGTGCGCCGGGCGCGTCGTGCCGATCACCGCGGAAGCGACGTTCGGATCGCCCAGGACATAGGCCAGCGCGGCCTGCGAGCCGGTTATGTCAGACCGCCGATGCAGAAAGCTGAACGCCACGCCGGCCTTCACCTCGCGCCGGTGGCGCACAAGCCCGCGCGCGGCGTACCATACGTCCTGCAGGTCGCCGATCCTCGCGACCTTCAGGCCGGTGTGGCCCATCGCCAGCGGCATGCCGGCCAAGACGCCGAGGCCAGCTTTCACGGCGCGCGCGATGAGCGGCGCGCGCTCCGGCCGCAAGACATTGTAATCGACCATCATGACGTCGAAGACGCCCAGGCCGATGGCGTGCTCGAGCACGACCGGGTCGAAACTATTGAGACCCAGGGACCGCACCAGGCCCCTTGCCTTCAGCCCGGCGAGGGCCGCCAGCAGCTCGGCGGTGAGGTCGCTGCGCGCAGGGCCATGCAGTTGCAGGACCGGCAGTGCATCCAACCCGAGGTTGGCCAGGGACGCCTCGGCGCTGCGCACTACGCCTGCGGGCGTGAAGTCCCGGCCGATCCGCCCTCGCCCTGCGTGAAAAGTGCCGGCCTTGGTTGAGATGACAAGCGACGAAGCATCCCGGCCTTTCAACGCCCGCCCCAGCCGCGGCTCCGCCTCTCCTGCTGAATAGCTCGCGCCGGTGTCGAAGACGGTGACGCCGAGATCTAACGCCTGATGGACCAGGCCGATGGCCCTGCGTTCCGAAAACCGCGGCTTGCCCCAATAACTCGCGCAACCGAAGCCGATCTCAGAGACAGTGAAGCCCGTACGGCCGAGGGTTCGGTAGAGCATCCTGCTTCGCCTCTAGGCGTCGATCCCAATCCTGCGAGACCCCATGGGTGAAGCAGAGTGGTGGGCGGCGAGGGATTCGAACCCCCGACCCTCTCGGTGTAAACGAGATGCTCTAACCAACTGAGCTAGCCGCCCTCGCCCGCCTCGTATCTCACACGCGGGCATGACGCTACTGGCCGTTGAGCAAAGCCTTCAGCGCATCTCCCGACTTGAACTTGCAAGTGACCGTGGCGGCGCGTTTGACCGTTTCGCCGGTGCGCGGGTTACGCGCGACGCCAGCGGGACGCTTGACTGGGCTGAAACTGCCGAAGCCGACCAGCCGAACCTCGTCTCCGGTCTTCAGCGCCTCGCACATGGATTGCAGCATGGCGTCGACCGCCGCCTTGGCCTGGACCCTGGTGAGGCCCGCTTGGTCGGCCACCGCCGCTGTCAATTCCGCCCGCGTCATATGCGTTTCCCGACTGTTTTCGTTGTACGCCAAGACTTCGCGAGGGGGTTCTCGACCCTTCGGCGGCGGGGATTATCCCTGCCTGAGCCGACACGTCAAATGACAGTGGCGCGGAGGTCTCGCTCCGCGCCACGCCATATCGACCGAGTGGTCCGACCCTAATGCGTTATCACCGACTCCGAGTCGTCGGGCGGCGTCACCACCGGCGGGGTCGGCTCGGTCCACTCGATGGGCTCCGGCATACGAACCAGGGCCTTGGCCAGAACCTCGTCCATGGTGGAGACAGGGATGATTTCCAGGCCGTTCTTCACCGTGTCCGGCACGTCAGCCAGGTCCTTCTCGTTCTCAGCCGGGATCAGCACCGTCTTGACCCCTGAGCGCAGCGCCGAGAGCAGCTTCTCCTTCAGGCCGCCGATCGCCGTCACCCGCCCGCGCAGGGTGACTTCGCCGGTCATGGCGAGATCGGCGCGGATCGGAATGCCGGTCAGCACGGAGACGATGGCCGTGGCCATGGCCGCGCCGGCGGACGGACCGTCCTTGGGCGTCGCGCCATCCGGCACGTGGATGTGCACGTCGGTCCGCTCGAAGGCCGGCGGCTCGATGCCGAACTTCGTCGCGCGGCTGCGGACATAGCTGTTCGCCGCCGCGATGCTTTCCTTCATCACGTCCTTGAGGTTGCCGGTGATGGACATGCGTCCCTTGCCTGGCATCTTCACGGCCTCGATCGTCAGGATGTCGCCGCCGAACTCGGTGTAGGCCAGCCCGGTGATGATCCCGACCTGGTCTTCCGTGTCCGTCTCGCCATAGCGGTACTTCTTCACACCGGCGTACTTGGCCAGGCGCGCCTCGTCGATGGTGATCGACGTGACCTTCTCGCGCGTCAGATCGCGAACGGTCTTGCGCGCCAGATTGCCCAGCTCCCGCTCCAGCGACCGCACGCCCGCTTCACGGGTGTAGTAGCGGATCAGGTCGTGGATCGCCTTGTCCGGGACGATGAACTCTTCGGCCGTCAGCCCATGATCCTTGGTCAGCTTCGGCAGGACATGGCGCTTGGCGATCTCCACCTTCTCATCCTCGGTGTAGCCGGGGATGCGGATGATCTCCATGCGGTCCAGCAGCGGCTGGGGCATGTTCAGGCTGTTGGCCGTGGTGACGAACATCACCGGCGACAGGTCGTAGTCGACCTCCAGATAGTGATCGGCGAAGGTCGAGTTCTGCGCCGGGTCCAGCACCTCAAGCAGGGCCGACGACGGGTCGCCCCGGTAGTCGGAACCCATCTTGTCGATCTCATCCAGCAGGAAGAAGGCGTTGGTCGACTTGGCCTTCTTCATCGACTGGATGATCTTGCCGGGCATCGAGCCGATGTAGGTGCGGCGGTGGCCGCGGATCTCGGCCTCGTCGCGCACGCCGCCAAGGGACACTCGCACGAATTCGCGGGCCGTGGCCTTGGCGATCGAACGGCCAAGCGAGGTCTTGCCGACGCCGGGCGGGCCGACGAGGCACAGGATCGGACCCTTCAGCGACCCGACGCGCGACTGCACGGCCAAGTACTCGAGGATGCGTTCCTTCACCTTCTCCAGGCCGTAGTGATCCTCATCGAGGATCGCCTCGGCCTTCTCCAGGTCGATCGGCTTGATCTTTGCGGCGCCCCACGGGATCGACAGCAGCCAGTCGAGGTAGTTGCGCACCACCGTCGATTCCGCCGACATCGGGCTCATGTTCCGCAGCTTCTTCAGCTCGGACTGGGCCTTCACGCGTGCTTCCTTGGAGAGCTTGGTGCGCTTGATGCGCTTTTCCAGCTCCATCAGCTCATCGCGCTGGTCGTCCTGCTCGCCCAGCTCGCGCTGGATCGCCTTCATCTGCTCGTTCAGATAATATTCGCGCTGGGTCTTCTCCATCTGGCGCTTCACGCGCGAACGGATCTTCTTCTCCGTCTGCATGACGCTGATCTCGCCCTCCATCAGGGCGTAGACCTTCTCCAGGCGCTTCACGACGTTGAAGACTTCCAGCAGCTGCTGCTTCTCGGCGATCTTCACCGACAGGTGGCTGGCGATACGGTCGGCCAGTTCGCCGGCGGCCTCAATCTGCGGGATCGCCGCCAGGGCTTCCGGCGGCACCTTCTTGTTCAGCTTCACATAGTTGTCGAACTGCTCGATGACCGCGCGCGACAGGGCGTCGGCCTCGGGCGTACCCGCGCCGTCTTCCTCGACGTCGGTGATCTCGGCCTCATAGTAATCGGCCTGGTCGGTGAATCGGACGATCTGGGCGCGCGAACGCCCCTCGACCAGCACCTTCACCGTGCCGTCAGGCAGCTTCAGCAGCTGCAGGACGGTGGCGACAACACCGACGTCGTAGATCGCCTTGGGCTTGGGATCGTCGTCGTCCTTCTCCTTCTGGGTCGCCAGAAGGATTTCCTTGCCGTCGTCGCGCATCGCTTCTTCAAGCGCACGCACGGATTTTTCACGGCCCACAAAGAGCGGCACCGGTTGGTGCGGAAACACAACGATGTCCCGCAGCGGCAGGATCGGCAGAATCTTATTCTCAGACATGATGCCTCTACTCCTGATCGACCCCCGAGAGGCATCGACCCCGAGACCGTGGTCACTAGAGGCGATGCGCCTCAGTCGGACGGTCTGGCCGTTGGTATTGGGACGGCCTTTCGCTCACTTATGTGGCTGCTTCTCGACGTTGTTCAAGCTGAGCAAAAGCGAGAACCGTGCACCAGTGCCCGCACTGTCGTGGAAAAGTCACCAATGGCACGGCGGGGCGCGCTTGGCCGGGGCGAGTTCTTGCCTAGGCGCCGCCAAAGACAACCGGCACGGCGACGTTCAATCCGCCAGCCGTGCCTGAAGGCAGCGGCAGCGTTCTCACATAGTCCAGAGCTGCGGCGTTGAGGGCCGCTGACGTGGAATCGACGACGGCGCAGGCTTCAAATTCAGGCTTCGGCGTCGACATTGCGACCCGGCAGCGAACCGTGACCCGTCCACTCAGCCCATCCGCGCGAGTGAGACGTGCAACTGGGGTCCGTACAAGGGAGGGCAGGTCCCCGATCTGGAAGCGAATTGGAATAGTCACTGCGCCCCCCTTGGTCGGGTTGCCTCCGTAAAACTCCTGCATCTGGAATAAGCCTGCGAGCTTGAGCGCGGCGTCTCCGAAACCAGCGCCCTCAGGATCCTCAGACAGGACCTTACAGTTGGCGAGCATGCCCTTAGCGGCGACAGCACAACCTACTCTGGCTCGCCCCGCCTGATTCAGCTTCGCTGCGGCCCGCGGGTAAAACCGCTGGACATCATCAGCTGACGGCTTTCTGAGCCAACTTGGCGCAGGGGCAGCCTGCTTCGCGCTTACCACGTCAGGCGCTGACTGCAGCGCCGCCGCCAAGAGGATCGCAATGAGCAAACCGATCTCTCCAAACCGCGTGTTTGCTCAGTGAACCTGAACAGACGACCTGCTCAACGCTGCTCCTACGCAGCGCCGCCCTTGTCGCGGCGTTCGGCGTAAATGATCAGCGGCTGAGCCCGTCCTTCGACGACCTCCTGGTTGACCACCACTTCCTCGACGCCGTCGTAGGTCGGCAACTCGTACATCGTGTCGAGCAGGATGCTCTCCAGGATCGAGCGCAGACCACGGGCGCCCGTCTTGCGCTGGATCGCCTTGCGGGCCACGGCGTTCAGGGCGTCGTCGGTGAAGGTAAGGCCGACGTTCTCCATGTCGAAGAGACGGGCATACTGCTTCACAAAGGCGTTCTTCGGCTCGGTGAGGATCTTCACCAGGGCCTTTTCGTCGAGGTCGTCCAGGGTCGCCAGCACCGGCAGGCGGCCAACGAACTCCGGGATCAGGCCGAAGCGCAGCAGGTCATCCGGTTCCACCTGGCGGAAAATCTGGCCAGTGCGGCGGTCGTCGGGATCGGAAACCTTGGCGCCAAAGCCGATCGAAGTGCCCTGCCCGCGCGCCGAGATGATCTTCTCGAGGCCCGCGAAGGCGCCGCCGCAGATGAACAGGATGTTGGTGGTGTCGACCTGCAGGAACTCCTGTTGGGGATGCTTGCGCCCGCCCTGCGGCGGCACGGAGGCGACGGTGCCCTCCATGATCTTCAGCAAGGCCTGCTGCACGCCCTCGCCCGAGACGTCGCGGGTGATCGAGGGGTTGTCGGACTTGCGGCTGATCTTGTCGACTTCGTCGATATAGACGATGCCGCGCTGGGCGCGCTCGACGTTGTAGTCGGCCGCCTGCAGTAGCTTCAGGATAATGTTCTCGACGTCTTCGCCGACATAGCCGGCTTCGGTCAGGGTTGTCGCGTCAGCCACAGTGAAGGGCACGTCGATAATGCGCGCCAGCGTCTGCGCCAGCAGGGTCTTCCCGGTGCCGGTCGGGCCGATCAGCAGGATATTGGCCTTGCCAAGCTCGACGTCGTTGTTCTTGGCCGCGTGGTTCAGGCGCTTGTAGTGGTTGTGCACCGCGACCGAGAGGACCTTCTTGGCGTGGTCCTGACCGATCACATAGTCATCCAGGACTTCGCGGATCTCCTTTGGAGTCGGCACCCCGTCCTTGGACTTCACGAAGGAGATCTTGTGCTCCTCGCGGATGATATCCATGCACAGCTCGACGCATTCATCGCAGATGAACACGGTCGGTCCCGCGATCAGCTTGCGGACCTCGTGCTGGCTTTTGCCGCAGAACGAGCAGTAGAGAGTGCTCTTAGAGTCTCCGCTGGCGGCCTTAGTCATGGTGTGCTCTCACTCTCTCAGCGGCGGTGGTCAGTAGCCGGAAACCCGGATATCGAACCCCGGTATATCGAACCGTCGTCGCCAGCGGGCGTTCCCGAAGCGCGCAACCTATGCGCTGCGGATTTCCCAAGTCTTGACATTCCCCGATCCGGGCTCGGATCACAAGCTTTCGCTGGCTCCAGCGACATTTGGCGCTTCGCCTGCGCCAATTTTGACGCCGCAAAGTGCGCAACGCCGCACGACCAGATGGGAAACCCGCCCGGATGCCGCAAGACCAGGTCGATCCCGCGGAAGGCGCCGGCGATGGAAGACCCATCGTCGCCTTCGACTTCGACGGGACCATCACAGTCAGCGACAGCTTCACGGCCTTCCTTCGCTGGCGGGCTGGCCCCGCGCGTTACGCCCTGGGCATGACGCGACTCGCCCCTGCGGCGCTAGGCTATGTGGTCAATAAAGACCGTGGCCGGATCAAGGCCCGAGCCACGGCGGAGTTCTTGAAGGGCGCCAGGCGCAGCCAGCTGGAAGCCGAGGCTTCGCGCTTCGCGGCTGAAGTCTCCGGAGCCTTCATTCGGCCCGACGCCGCACTGGCCTGGCGGCGCTGGCGCGAGCAACCGGTGCGCCTGGTGATCGTCACGGCTTCGCCGGGGTTCGTCGTGGCGCCTTTCGCCCGCGGGCTGGGGGCCGATCACCTGATCTCGACAGAGATGGCCTACGACGCTGACGATCGGGCGACTGGGGCCTTCGCCACACCCAACTGCCGGGGCGAAGAAAAGGTGAAGCGGCTGCGCGCCGCCTTCGGGCCTGACGTCGAGATCCGCGCCGCCTACGGCGACACCGACGGTGACCGCGCCATGCTGGCGGTCGCCACCGAAGTCGCCGGCTTCAGGGTGTTCAACGGCCGGCCTTAGACTGACCTGCCGCTCCAGGCCCTAGTCGTCGGTGTCGCGCTTCTCCCAGACGTGATCGACGAGACCCCATGCCTTGGCCTCTTCCGCGCTCATGAAGTGGTCTCGGTCTAGCGTTTCTTCCACGACTTCAATCGGTTGCCCGGTGTGCTTGGCGTAGATCTCGTTCAGGCGGCGCTTGGTCTTGAGGATGTCTTCGGCGTGTCGTTCGATATCGGAGGCCTTGCCCGAGTAGCCGCCCGACGGCTGGTGCACCATGATGCGCGAGTTCGGCAGGGCGATCCGCTGGCCCTTCTCGCCGGCCATCAGCAGGAACGAGCCCATGGAGGCCGCCATGCCGAGGCAGAGCGTAATCACCGGGCTCTTGATGTATTGCATGGTGTCGTAGATCGCGAGGCCAGAGGTCACCACGCCGCCAGGCGAGTTGATGTACATCTGGATCTCTTTCTTGGGGTTCTCAGCCTCAAGGTGCAGCAGCTGGGCGCAGATCAGCGCCGCCATGCCGTCCTCAACCGGACCGGCCAGGAAGATGATCCGGTCCTTCAGCAGGCGCGAGAAGATATCGTAGGCGCGCTCGCCGCGGCTCGTCTGTTCGACAACCATCGGCACCAGGCCGAGCGCGGTGGTCACGGGGTCACGCATTTGGGGATAGCCCTTCCAGAAGTCTCTTGGTCGGGCGAAGCGCGCCCGAACACCTGACTGATATCGCGCGCCGTCAGGGCCTGCGCAAGGGAAGCGCCGCCGATGAGGGCTTGATCCTGCTGCAACCTCGGCCATCCTCGCACCCAACAACGGAGGGCGCCGAAATGACGGGCCGTGGACTCATAGCTTCCAGCTTGGCCTTGGTGCTTGTCGCCAGCGCTGCGATCGCTGCGTCGCCGCCGCGCCGTGACGCCAGGGTGTGGAGCGCCGCCCAACAGGCGCGGACCGGCCAGCTCGCCCTGCTGGAAAAGGCGGTGAACATCGATTCCGGCACAGGCGACGTCGACGGCGGCGCCAAGGTGATCGCGCTCCTGCGCCCCGAACTCGAAGCCCTCGGCATGACGGTTCGCACCGAGAAGGCCGAGGCGGAGGGATTGGCTGACAATGTGGTCGCCACCCTCAAGGGGACGGGCAAGGGCCGCATTCTGATGATCGGCCACCTCGACACCGTCTTCGAGGTCGGCGCTGCGGCGAAGCGGCCCTATCGCACCGATGCGGCCCGCGCCTATGGCCCTGGGGTGGGCGACGAGAAGGGGGGCGTGATCGAGGCGATCTACGCCCTGAAGATTCTCAGGGATCTGGGCTTTACCAACTATGCCCAGATCACCCTGCTGATCGAGAGCAGCGAGGAGCGCGGATCGCCGGGGACGCGTAAGCTGATCGACCAGTTGCTTAAGGACGCCGACGTCGAACTGAATCTTGAGCCGGGCGATCCGCCGGACCTGATCACGGTCTGGCGCAAGGGTTCCGCCACCTACTTCATCGACGTGAAGGGCCGGCCGGCGCACGCCGGCGTCGCGCCGCAGGACGGCCGCAACGCGGCGACCGAACTTCTGCACCAGTTGGAAGGCGCTGAAGGCTTTCCGAAGACCGGCGACCAGTTGACGGTGAACCTGACGATTTTGAACGCCGGCAGCCGCGTTAACATCATCCCGGAGGACGCGTCCGCAGGTCTCAATGCGCGGGGCCGCACCAAGGCCCAGCTGCAAAGCGTCGAGGACAAGCTGAACGAGAACGCCAAGATCACGGCGGTGCCCGACACCAAGGTGACGATTCGCCAGCTGGCCGCCTTCCCACCCTTGGCTGACAACCCCGACACCGCCGCGCTCGCCGAACGCGCCAAGGCGATCTACGCCGGGATCGGCATGACGCTGGGCGCCGGCGGCAACGGCGGGGCCTCGGAATCGGCGCTGGCCTATGAGGCGGGCGTCCCAGCGATCGACGGCCTGGGCCCGGTGGGCGGCAAGTTCCACTCGGAAGAAGAATATATTGAGCTTGGGAGCGTCACGCCACGGCTATACCTGCTGACCAAGCTGATCATGGAGTTGGGTCCGAACCCACCAAAGCCGGCGTCAGTCCGCTAGGGGCGCCGGCAGGCCCGCTGCAAGGCGGCGTTGCGTCTCAGCGGCCTCGGCCCGGTCAGCGAAACGCTGGAACACGCCGGGCAAGAGACTGGCGGCTATTTCGTTGCTGTTCTTCTGCAGCCCATCGGCCATGCGCTGCATCTTGCGCCCGAAGGATTGCGCCGCTGGCGTCGATAACAAGCGCATCGTTTCCCTTGACGGGCGAAACGCGGCCGGCGGCTCACCTGAGGCGACGGCCTTGAACATCGCCAGCACGTCGGGATCGGTCAACAACTGCTGGCCGGCGGCCAGTTCCTCAGACGTCACGTCGCGGACGATCTCAACGGCCATAAGGCGCGCCAGATAAGGCTCGTCCCGCTTCATCTGTTCGCTGAACGCATCGCGGAGCATTGGCTCCCATTCTGGACGAGCGGCGAGCAAAGCGGGGGGAAGGCCGGCCGACATCTGAGAGCCGATCACCTTGTTCATATCCAGTTGCCGTAACATGGTGCGACTAATCTGCTCGGCTACGGCGAGCCTGCCAGAATCCGCCGCCTGCGCCGCAGCGGCCGCGGGTATGGCGAGAGCAATCGCGAAACCGACCGCACGCATGGTCTGCAAAGTAAGCGGGTGCATCAAAAACTCCTCGCGGCGTCGCCATATCACGACCAGGCTTAGCCGTTGGAACGTTCCGCCTTGCTCACGCGCTAAAGCGCGAGCAGGTGGAGGCTATTCGATGATCCGCTACGCCGTAGCCATGAAAGATGGCGACTGGACCGTGTTTGAAGCAGGCGAACCGCTGAGCTCCGGCATAAGCCGATCCGCAGCGATCGAACTAGCCAGAAAACTGACCTTCGACGCGGAAGCTCGCGGAGAAGCCGTGGAGCTTCTCGTCCAGGGATATTACGGCGATGTCTTGAGCCGCCTCAGCGGCGGCGAAGAAGCCGCCCCCTAACCCGGTCAGCTGCGGCGCTGGGCTGACTTGGCTTCGCGCTTGGCGCGCGCTTCGGCCTTGGCGGCCGCCTTGCGCTCCTTGCGCTCTTCGCGCTTGAGGTCGAGTTGGGCCTGTTCGTCGTTCTCGAACGCCAGCCGATCTGCCTCGGCCTTCTGTTCAGCCGCGACACGAGCCGCTTCCTTTTCCGCAGCGCGGGCGGCGCGAACGGCTTCCAGTTCACGAGCCTTACGCTCGGCGCGGGTCTCGAGGACCTCGGCGACGACTGCGGGCTTGGGCTTGAATTTCGCGAGCAGGGCTTTGCGGGCTTCCGCCTGGCTTTCCAGGCGTTCACTGAAGCCGCCGATTTTGTCTGGTCTCATACGTCTCTTTTTTTGAAGTCAGTCGCAGGGTGCGGCCGTCATATGGGAAACCCGACGACGGCCGCCAAGGTTGCGGTCAGCCGACGATGTCGTCGGCGGTGAAGAATTGCGCGATTTCGAGTTCGGCGTTCTCAAGGCTGTCAGAGCCGTGGACCGAGTTCTCGCCGACGCTTTCGGCATAGAGCTTGCGGATCGTGCCGTCGGCGGCGTTGGCCGGGTTGGTGGCGCCCATGACTTCGCGATAGCGGGCCACGGCGTTGTCGCCTTCCAGCACCTGCACGACGACCGGCGCCGACATCATGAACTCCACAAGTTCGCCGAAGAACGGACGCTCCTTGTGGACTTCGTAGAACTTCTCGGCCTGGGCCTGGCTCATCCTAATGCGGCGCTGAGCAACGATGCGCAGGCCCGCGTCTTCGATCACCGTGTTGACCTTGCCGGTCAGGTTCCGACGGGTCGCGTCCGGCTTGATGATCGAGAAGGTGCGTTCGGTCATTGGATATGTCGTCTTCTTCGAAATGATGTGGGGGTCGGCGCTGGCGCGCCAAGCGCGCGCTCTATAGCGGCGCCCGCCCTCCACGCCAAGCCATCCCCGCCGCTTTCGCAGCGCAGCACATGACGCACGGGCTGGCCTCTGATATGGACCGCGCCCTCTCCGATCGCTTTTCGCTCGTTCCCCCGGCTCGCCGCATCATGCTGAAGATCAAGGATCTCGTGTTCGACTCGTGGGGTCGTCGGTTCTTCGACGGCGCCAGCGTAAACCTGCCGAAGGACGCCAAGGTCGGGTTGGTCGGCCGCAACGGCGTCGGCAAATCCACCCTCTTCAAGCTGATCCTGGGCCAACTGGTCCTGGGATCCGGCGAGATCAGCCTCCCTCGGCGCGCGCGTCTTGGGTCGGTGGACCAGGAGCATCCGGCGACGCCGACGCCCCTGCTGGAGACCGTGCTGGCCGCCGATCTGGAGCGCGCCGATCTGTTGGCGCGCCTGGAAACGGCCGAGCCGGAAGATCTCGGCGACATCTACACACGTCTTATCGACATCGACGCCGATCGCGCGCCCTCCCGGGCTGCAGAAATCCTCGCCGGCCTGGGCTTCAGCACTGAGGATCTCACCCGCCCCATGGCTGAGTTCTCCGGGGGCTGGCGCATGCGCGTGGCCCTGGCGGCCGCGCTGTTCGCAGAACCTGACATGCTGCTGCTCGACGAGCCGACCAACTACCTCGACCTGGAAGGCGCCCTGTGGCTTGAGGCGCGGCTACGCAAGTATCCACACTCGGCGATGGTCATCAGCCACGACCGCGAACTGCTGAACAGCTCCGTCGACCACATTCTGCATCTCGCGGACGGCAAATTGGAGCTCTATACCGGCGGCTACGACGACTTCGAGCGGCTGCGCACTGAGAAGATGCGCCTGACCGAGGCCACGCGCATCAAGATCGAGGCGAAGCGCGCCCACATGCAGTCGTTCGTCGACCGATTCGGCGCCAAGGCCTCCAAGGCGACCCAGGCCCAGTCACGCATGAAGATGATCGCCAAGCTGCCGACCACGGAAGCGATGGTCCAGGAACGCGTCGCGCCCTTCACCTTGCCCTCGCCCGAGCGGCCCCTGGCGCCGCCGTTGCTTCGGATCGAGAACGGCACGGTCGGCTACGACGACGCGCCGCCGATCCTGAAGCGCATGAACCTGCGCCTCGACATCGACGACCGCATCGGCCTGCTGGGCGTCAACGGGGCTGGCAAGTCGACCTTCGCCAAGCTGGTGGCCGGCGCGCTGACCCTGCGCGACGGTGATATGCATCGCAGCCCTCGGATGAAGGTTGGCTGGTTCCACCAACATCAGATCGAGGCGATGGACCCCAAGGACACGCCACTCAGCATTATCCGCCGCGCCATGCCGGAAGCGTCCGAGGCCGCGCGCCGTTCGAAGTTGTCCCAGTTCGGCTTCAGCTACGAGAAGGTCGAGACGACCGTCGCCAGCCTGTCCGGCGGCGAGCGCGCGCGTCTTCTGCTGAACATGGTGGCGATGGAAGCACCCCACCTGTTGATCCTCGACGAACCGACGAACCACCTGGACATCGACAGCCGTCGCGCCCTGCTGGATGCGCTCAACGATTATGAGGGCGCGGTCATTCTGATCAGCCACGACCGGTCTCTCACGCAGCTGGTCGCCGACCGCCTGTGGCTGGCGGCCGACGGTGGAATCGAACCCTTCGACGGCGATATGGACGACTACGCCAAACTGGTCCTCGACCGCGCTCGTATCGCCGCCCGCGCGCCCACTCAGGTCCATGCTGAAATCGTCGTTGCGCCGCCAGCGCCCCCGACGCCCGCGGCCCGAGCCAAGGCGCCGACCGGAACCGCCCGGCGACGCGCGGAGGCGGCCGAGACCGCGCTCGCCAAGGCCACCGCAGCGCTCAACGAGGTGGACCTAGCGCTGGCTCGACCGGACGCGTTCGCCAAGGCCGCCGAGCTAGGGAAGAAGCGCCAGGCGGCGCAGGCGGCCCTGGAATCAGCCGAAGCTGAATGGATGGACGCCCAGGAAGCCTACGCCGCGCTGACGTCCTAAATCGAAAAGGCGCGCCGGCTGTTAGCCAGCGCGCCTCTCATTCTGTGAAGCCGGAAGCGATCAGGTGATGTGCTTTGGACTGATAGGATCGCTGCCAGGATAGGTCTCTTCGATGGCTTCATCGAGGAGCGCTTCCTGGCGGTCTTCGCCATCCACCTGCTTCTCGGCCATGTGATCATGCTTTTCGCCGTCTTTCAGAGGCGGCACGCGTCGGGCGGCGGGCGCATCGATGTGGCGATCCTCAGGTTTCGGCTTACCCTCGACCGCCATGTCGGCCGTGGAGCTGCTGGACCCATGGCTGAAAGCCCGCTTTTCCTGGTCTTCGTTGGTCTTGCCGGTCATTCGGAACTCCCTCTCGTGTCAGAGAAGAAACCCACTCATGCGCTCAAGGTTGCGCAGAGGTGGCGCCCGTCAGCGACGATCGAACATTGGGTGTCGCACACGGTCTCCCGGCAGCAGGCCCAACTCTGCGGCGCGACCGCCGCGCAGTTCCAGAACGCCCAGGATGGCGCCGCCGCTGGGGATCAGGCTCTCATCGAGCGGCCGCGCATTGCGGGCGATCGACAGGATGCGACCGTCGGGCCGGATGTAGAGGATGTCGAGCGGGATTAGGGTGTTGCGCATCCAGAACGCCACCGCCTGGGGCTTCCGGAAGTCGAAGAGCATGCCGCGATCCGGGCCGAGGCTCATCCGGCACATCAGGCCGATCTCCCGCTGCCGGCCTGTCGCCGCCAGCTCGACCTTGAAGGCCTTTGCGCCGTGGGGCGTCTCGATCGTGAGCTGCTGGAGAGGCCGGATTTCAGCTTGTCCCGCGACGCACCGGGCCGGCTCAGCCATTGAGGGACCGCCCGCGAACGCCAGCAAAAGCGCGATCGCAGCGCCGGCGGCGCGCAAAGACAGATTCAGACCCATGGGGACTCCAGCAGAGACGAAAGTCAGCCTAGAGGCGACTCGATCTCGGCCACAACAAGACCCTTCGGCCCCGTCGCGAAACGGACCATGACGTCGTCTCCCGGCTGCAGATCCTCCATACCGGCACGCCGCAAAGTCTCGATGTGGATGAAGATGTCTCCCGGCTCGGTGTCGCGGACGACGAAGCCATAGCCCTTGGTCCGGTTGAACCACTTCACCCTCGCGCGTTCTGGCGAACCGCCGACGAGCACGGCCCCGCGACGGGCGGGGCCTGCGGTCCGGTCCATGCCGTCCTCGCGGACCGGGCGCTCCAGCGGCGCGGTGTCAGTATCGTCGAGATCGTGGATCTCAGCCACCTGCCACCCCTTGGCCCGGCGGATCACATCACAGATGACCAGGGCGCCCTCAGCGGCCTCCTCACGCCCCAGCGGCCGCAGGCTGGTCACATGCAGCAAGACGTCTTTCGTGTCAGTCTGATCGGGATCATCGGGCACGATGAAGCCATAGCCTTTGCCGGCATCGAACCATTTCACGCGCCCGGTAATGCGCACCGGCGCAGGCTCTCCTTGCTCAACTTCGTACACAGCCATCGCCCCCCGCGGCCTGCTGCGACATTACACCCAGACGTGGAACTATAACAACGTTCGCAAAACGTGTTTCCCGTCAACGCTTACAATCAGGGCGACGACGCGGCGAACCGTCGCGCGCCGACGATGAATCGGCCAATTTTTGGGAGATCGCGTGGCAGTCCCTAGGGGACGAACGCATCTGAGGAAGATCAAACAGATGCGCTGTCTAACCGCCTTCCAGCGCGCCGAGAAGCCGACTGTGCTAGTGTCTAACCTTTGAGGAGCGTCCGAACATGCCAGGCCTAAGCGACCCGCTCGCCCCCGAGGACTTTCCAGTCGTTGCCAACGGGCAGTACGTTTATCGCCGAACGACAAGCGGCGCTTTCGTCGGCCCAATCTCAATGCAACTGGCTGCGGACATCGCGAAGCGGCTTAACCGCGACGAGGAAATTCGGCTGAAGGCCATCCAGGCGGCGCTCCACGGTGAGCCGCTTCTTGTGCACGGATCGTTCAAGGGCGGTCCAACGGGTTGACTCCGACCGGCCCTGTGTTCTTTTTTCGTTCTCATGACCGCCGACAACGACAACCCTCCCGAACCCATCCCTCCCCGCACGCTCTACGGCTACCTAAGGCCTGGCAGCGATGAGGTGACGTTCTACGAGCGCGAGATGATCGAGCGCAGACGCGAGGCCGTGCCGCTTCCGAAGGCTGACGATGCCTGATCGCCTGACCGCGCCGTGGTCGGTGAAGCCCGACGAGCCGAACTACATCTTCCGGGTCGAGACGGCAGACGGCTTCCCGGTTGTCCACGTCCACCATCAGCGACCTTGGGATCCGAACAAGAACCACTCGGAGGGCCTGACCAGGGAGCAAGCCCGCGCGGTAGCCGTGGGAATCGCGCGCATACCTGACCGTCAGTGGCCGGCGGACGTGAAGGCGGCGCTTCTGGCGTTGCAGGCTGAGGTTCCGGATGCTCCGCGGGACTTCGATTCGTTCGTCCAGATGGTGATGCGCGACGCGCTGATCGCCGCCGGGAAGCTGGCGCCGTATGTCGATGATGGGATGGATCGGTAGACGGGTGCCAAAGCGATGCTAGAATCTCACCATGACCAGCCCTGATGACAAGTGGTTCGATCTGACCTCTGAACACGAAGGCACTCAGGCCTTCATTCAGTGGAAGGGCACCGATGTGTGCATGGACTTCTACTGTGATTGCGGAGCTGAGCCGCACGTTGACGGCTTCTTCGCGTCAAACGTGAAGTGCTTCCAATGCGGCACGATCTGGCAGATGCCGACGATGCTCTTCCCTCGCAAAGTGGAGGAGCCGCAGTCGCCGGTCTACGAAACGACTGCCGAAATGGCTGAGGACTAAATGACGAAAACCCGCCGCCTCCGGTTAGGGAGACGACGGGCTCTGGCCATGGTTCGTAGGTTCGAAGCGGACCCTGAGAATCGCACCTCACGGCGTCAGCGGCAAGCCTTGCTGAGGGGCGGTCAGGTGGTAAGATTCCGGCGAGATGATTGTTCTTCAGAACAACCTTATCGATCGCTTGACCGCGCCCCTCGCCATGTGGGCGCACGCTCACGGCATCGAAGTAATCGACCTCTCTTGGAATGATCGAACCCAGGAAGCGCTAGGCCAGATCGCGCCGGCGCAAAGCGTATTTATCTACGGTTCAACCGCGTTCGTTCGCGCGGCGCGAAACACCGCCCTAGCCAGCTTTGTACATTGGACGCCCGGTGCGTTTGTGGCGGCGCGCTGGGTGGATCGATTCGGCGCAGCTTATGTCGGTGTTGATGGTCGCACCGCTCTAGCCCGTGAAGTGCCCGCACTTCTGCCGGCCGCGATAAGGCCGAATGAGGAGGCGAAAGCATTCAACGGCGGCATCTACGATCAAACTTCATGGGGCGAATTAAGGCTGTCGCCCGACATTGAGTGCTTCGTAATGCCGATCAGTGAAATCTCAGAAGAACACCGCGCGTGGTTCGTTCGCGGTCAGCTGATCACCGCCTCGCGATATCGAAAGGACGGGCGTATGGACGTTGCCCCAAGCGACAACTGCGCCATCGACGCAGCTGTAGCCCTCTCAGCCTGTCTGCCCCTGCCGACGATTGTCATGGACATAGCCCTGACGCCAAGCGGCTGGCGGATGTTGGAGCTGAATTGCGTCAACACAAGCGGGTGGTATGCGGCTGATCCTGGTCTGATCGCCGGCGCCATCCTTGGGCAACCTATCGACAGCCGCGCAAAACTGGCCTGACCTCAGCCAACCACTGATCTCGTAGCAGCCGGCCGGCGGCGAGCAGCTTGATCAGATCATCCGGGCCAGCGGTCGCGCGCAGCGCCGCGTCAGTGTCGGGGAACGTCGGCTCCTGGCGCAGGGTCGTCGGGATGCAGGACCGCGAAACCGGGACCTTGACCTCGACCGTGCGGACGACGGGCTCGGGTGCAGTAGCGCACCCGGCGCCGGCGAAAACCGTCAATATCAGGCAGGATTTGACGAGATTTGACGAGCGCATCACTTCAACTCCTTCAGCACAGCCTCACGCGCGGCCACAGCGCGGGCGCAGGCGTCGGTTCCGCCGGTAGGGGTGGTGAGCAGCCGGTTCGCCCTCGCCTCGACGCTGGCGCGCCCCTTGGAGGCTGCTGAGAGCGCCTTGGCGGCGTCGGCGAGACGTTGGGCGTCCTGTTGCGACTTCTCGGCCAGGGCGGCGTTCTGGGCGGCAATGGAGGCTTCCAGGTCGAGGCGGCTGTCCTTGCAGCGGGACAGGTCGAGTTGGGCGGCTTGAAGCCGTGGGCGCCAGGACGCGGCGGCGTCGGATCGGCCCTTCAGGTAGACCGCGGACACGACGGCCAGTAGGACCAGGGCGCCGGCCAGCGGTCGCCAGTAGCGGACGATGAAGGCGATCATAGCTTGGCCCAACCCGGCGCGAGTTCGAAGTGAGGACTGTCAGTCTCCCCCTTCTCTCGGGGCTTGCCGTCACCGTCCCAGTCGGCTCCCCATCGGATGCCAACCTTCTCGACGACCGCAGCGGCGAGCATGGCCTTCGCCACAGCATCGAACGGTGGCAGGGCTTTCCAGTCGTAGGGCGCCGGCAGCAGATCCACGGCATGGCCATAGCCGTCGCCCTGGACGCGGTGTTTCGTGCTGAGCGGGTTGCGGAGCCACGTCACCTTCGCGGCGGCTGGCTGGGCGTATTTCCCGGCGACGCCGATCGCGACCAACTCTCCCTGTGTCCGACCCTTCCCCCAGTTGATGTAGGCCTGCTCGTCAGAGCGCACGCCCTCGATGACCTTGAAGTCGACGGACGTGAGCGTGATGGCTCGCTCGACGACACGGACAAGGTCCGGGTGAACGCCAGCAAGCCGCGACCGCGAGGCCGCGCCTAGAACGTAGGTCATAGCGATGTCCTTGGGTGGAGCGACCTAGCTGGCCGGGGTCTGCGCCTTGGCGATCTCGACGCCCGCGGCGGCCTTGTTCGTCTTGAAGACCTCGACGGCCTTGCCGATGTAGAGCGCCGCCACCCCGCCGTAGACCGTGCCCATGAAGAAGGCCCCGTCGTTTCCGTCGTTGACCCTGAGGGCGACGATGATGGTCGCGACCGCGGCGGCCGTGGACGTGATGATGATGGAGTAGGGACGCGCCAAGTCGCCGAAGAAGAGACGTGTCAGTGAAGGCGGTGTCGAGGGTGATAAAGGTAGCGCCGGCCATGATCAGGCTCCCTAGCTGGCAGTGCGTTTGAAGAATGGGAGCGCCCAATGCGGGCGCGTTCCGCCAGCGATGGCGTTCGTGTGGATCGCAGCGCTGTCGCGCAAATTACCCCAGGTGCCGGCTCGGCCGGTCGCACCCGCCCCGACCTTGTAGCAGTAAGCGACATCGACAGCCGCGCCAGGGTCGGCAGACAGGGTGATCCGAGCCTTCAGTTCGCCGGGTACAATTGCCACGCTGTTGATCGTCAGCTCGACGCCCGCTTGGTCATAGACCGCGAACCCATAGTTGCCGCCGTCAGGGAGCCACGTGGTGTCCAGCACCAACGGGCCAACGAGGTTGTCGGCGAAGAACTCGATGTCGATGACGGCGCCAGATCGGGTGACAGCCGATGGGCGAAAGCCCTTCCAGGTCCCGCCGCCCTCAAGGACGCGGATCACCTCGCCGATGTGCTCGCCATCCAGGCGATAGCCGGCATTGCGGTTGTGCAGGCCGCCGATTGTGCCTCCATCGGAATAGCCGCACTCATCTTTGAACCAGTATGGGCAGACCGCCACGAACACGTCGGAACGGCTTTCCGCGAGGTCCAACTGACCGCGCGGGATTTCACCGATGGCGACACCGCCGCCGGAGCCAGTGCGGTTGTTGCCCGGTGTCTCCGTTTGACTGACGATGAAGCGCGGCGCGCGAGCCTGCCCGGTGATCGCTGGAATGTCTGTCGCCAGCGACGTGCAGAGCGTGCCCATGGTTGACACCATGTAGGCGGCATTGCGCTGCGTCTGATCGTTAGTGCCCATCTTGAAGAAGAAGTCGCACTCGACTTCCCGACCGTACTTCGCGGCCAGATCCGTAAACTTGGCCAGCCACGCCATGGCGTTCGCGTAGAGTTGGCCGCCTTCCAATTGCTGGCCGGTTGTCGAGCCGGATGCGCCAGAGGAATAGTATGCCCGCGTGATCTTGTATTCGCCGGCGGCGACTTCCTGATCGATCAGGTAGCGCAGCGCGCCCGTTCCCTGCGTCTCACCCGGCGTGGCCTCCTCGTGTGCCGGCACGATGTCGTTCGCTTGCCCGCTGTCGAAAACAAAGGTGCCAGGCGTCGCCCTGATTGCCGGGTACTCCAGCATCAGCGCCTGGTAAGGATAGGGCGGCGTCAAGCTCTCAACAGGGTCGCCCAGAGCCGATCCCGAGCCGCCGGCCTCCTTGCTGTCCCCCAGTGAAATGATGACCTGAATAGGCCCGGTCGCCTCGGCGATGATCGAGCCAGGGTCGTCAACGTCGCGGCGCGTCTGGAAGACCTGAAGGTCGCCATCGACCTCCGCCATGAACCGAACGCCAGTTGAGCCCAGGCGATCGACCATCATCACCCGCTCCAAGCCGAGTGCGAGAGGTACATCGGCCGGCTCGCCCCGACCCAGAACCGTTTCGGGAATGGCCAGGGCGTCGCGGATTACGGCGAGCGTTGCGGGCTCGACCACTTTGGCGTCGAGACGCTGAACTTCGGTGACGCCGCTTCGCAGAAGCCGAAATGCGATCCGCTCGGCCGAGTCCTTTATCCCGAACGCAGTGTCGTACTGCTCAGCGACCGCCTGCACTGGATCGGAAGCAATCAACGCGGCGATCTGCGCCTTAACGCCGGTCACGATCCAATCAATGGACGATTGCGCCGCCGTGAAGACGGCGTGACCCGCACGGTCGAAGCCCAAGGCGACGTAGCCGTTCTTGTCCTTGACGAAGGGAAATATCGCCCATTCCCACGCGGGTAGGCTAAACTTGAGCGAGCGGACCACTGCCTGTCCGGCTTTCGTGATCCCGAAGGCAATCGCCCCGATCGTGTCTCTAATCCCAAAGACGAAGTCCTTGGACTCCATCGCCTTCAGCTTGGACGCCGCAGCGCGCGCCGCGTCTCGGGCGCCCAGGGCGCCAGCTTCGGCCGCCTGAGCGATAGGCACAGCCGCCAGGATCGCGCCGGCGCCAGAGACGACGTTAGCAGCGGCATCGCCCTGGTTGGTCGCGTACAGCGCCGCCGTGTTAGCGGCTTCCGCAGCGTCACCCGCCTCCCCTGCCCGCAGATTGGCGAGGGCGGCGGCTGTGAGGGCCTGCTGAGCCGCGATCGCCGCCCCGCCCGTGTAGCCGGTGACGACCTTGATCTTCACGCCTGCAACGATGCGAGCGCCAGACGATCCGCCGTCAGGAAGCTCGACGCCGCCCCCAAGCTCAGACACGAGCAGCAGCCCGCGCTTCATGGTCAGCTTGGCCGAGTATAGCGTCTCGTAGTTATCCGGGTCGGTCGTTCGCAGCAGATCGACGGCGTAGGAGCCGGGCGCGTAGGCCTCGGTCACGTTGCCCGCGATATCCACCTGCACCACGTTCGTCAGGTGCGTACCGGCCACGGTGTAGACGCGCTCGGCTTCCGGCTGGTGGAAGCCCATGGGCGCCATGACCAGGGCGAAGGTGTCCTCGTCTGCGAACAGGCGCGGGTCAGTCTCCGCAGCGTCGGCGAAGAACGACACCTCGAGCACCCATTGGGAGCCGGTCCGGATTGAAGGCAGCGGTGAGCTATCGACGGCAGACATCAGCCCTCCGGGGTGTTCAGGTCAGCGATGTGCAGGGGTGCGGCTAGGCCGCGGGCCGGGAGGTCAGACCTCCTCAATCTCCAGGTCGATCATGGCCGTGGTGACGGCCAAGCGGATGGAAAAGCGGCGATAGATGCCGCGCAGGAACATCGAGTCGAAGTAGACGTGGCTGGAATCTTCGATGCCGAACCACAGCCCAACCGCGGCATTCAGGAGCGAGCGCGCGACGCGAGCCGGGGCCACCTGTTCGGGGGTGCAGAACGACGTGGCGGATATGCGCGGGATGCTGCGCCGGGGGACGATCAATAGGGTGCCGAACTCGTCGCGCTCCAGCTTGGAGTAGTTCGTCGCGTCGTCTTCCGCGCCTTCCAGCGTCTCGCCAAGGTCGTAGGCGACGCCGACGTCGAAGGAGCCGAGGGTTACGTCGCCGTCGTCGCGCTCCAGGGTCAGTGTGATCGTGCAGTCGTCTACTTCGGGCAGATCGAACGCCGCCCGTGAGCGGGGCGAACCGCTGTCCAGTTCACCGCTTTCAGTGAGCACCACGGCGCCCGTCTCATCCTTGACCTCAAGGGTGTAGCGATCAGCGATGACGTTGGAGAACGCCGCCACGTCCACAGCTGTAAAGGGCGTGATGGCGTAGTACATGGGCGAGGCCGCCGTGGCGCCCGTCGAGCGGAACAGGTCGAACGGCGCCCAGCGGTTGGTCGCCCCGAGCGGGAACCAGTAGTCCAGGTCGGTCAGGGCGTGGCCGCTGTTGCTCGCAGCCAGGGATTCGAAGCGTTCGTGCTGGTTGTCGGTCGTGTTTCCTCGGACGATGTAACCCAGAGCATAGGATGTGACGGCGCTATAGACTGGCTCACTCTCAGCGACGTTCGACACCATCATGTTTCCATAGGTGTCGGCGGCCCTGGTCACCGTCGAAGACGTGGCGGTCGGGATGTAGGAGGAGAGCGTCGCCCCGGCCTTGGCGTCCAGGCCCCAGATCAGGATCCCGTTCGTGCCGTCGCCCAGATAGCTGACCGTCGTCGAGTTGGTGTCGGCGTCGGTGAAGTCGGTGAAACTCTGGATATAGACCCGGACCTGAACCTGCGTGACGTCGGACGCCAGCAGGACGTTCTCAAAACTGATGCGTTGGAAGCCGCTCGCGACCAGGGGGCGCTTGATCGTGCCGACCGATGCCCCGCCGACGCTCACCGTGGCGCCGGGCAAGAGACCAGAACTCAGCAGGAAGGTCTGCGCGACGGAGGACGTGGTCCCGTTGACGTTGCGGATCTCGACGCGGGCATAGGTGCGCCCTGCTTGTGCGAGGAATAGCTGAATGCTGAAGGGCTGGCCTGCGGAGATCGTGAACGTCGGGCCGTCCGTGTAATGCGGGGCCGTGGTGGCGCTCTCGACCAGTTTATCGGCGGTGTTGTTCGCGTCCGGCGCCGATGCGGTGTTCGTCGTCACTGTGGCGCCTGAGGCGGTCCACTGATCGACCCGTTCGGAATAGCCGATGAGGTTGGTCGCCGCCGTTTCCAGCAGCAGGGCGGTGACGCCGGTTCCGGGCTCTCGATTGAACCGCGGCTCGTCGATGGCGGCCAGGTGCATGACCAGCGAGCCGTCGAAATAGGTCGCCGTGGTCGAGCGTTCGAAGACGCCCGCGCCGTTGTCGGTGATCGGAACTGGAACGACGACGCGCATCTTAAGCCGCCGCCGTCGTGAGGGGCTGTTCACCCATCGCCGCGCCGACAAGCACCGTCGCGGACTTGGCCGTGTTCTGCATCGTGCCGACCTGGGCGAGGTTGCCCTTGTTCTGTGCCGCTAGCAGCTCAACCAGCAGTGCGTTCTGCTCGGCCAGGAGGGTGTTCGTGTCGGTCCCGTTGTCGTTCGACGTCGGGCTGATCGCCTCCATGTAGCTGAGGACCGCAGAGCCGAAGGACTGGAGGCCGCCGTCGATGCTCACCAGGACATCGTATTGCGATTTCAACACCTTGAGTTGCTGCTCAGCGATCGACAGTTCGCTCTCGGCCAGGGTCGCCGCATCGTCGGCCAAGCGGCGCACCTGAGCGCGGTCGCGGGCGTAACTCAACGCGTCCGTGGCCTGAGAGAGCGAAGTCTGAAGGTACGAATTGCCGACCGTCTGCACCTGATCCAGCGCGCCAATATCGCCCCGTCGGATGCGGGCCTGGAGGGCGGTGAAGGCGGCACGGCTGGAGGCCGCTTGAGCCGCCTCGGGAAGCCCCGCCATGCTAAGCCCAGCGCCGTACTGGCGCAGCGAAGAGGCCAGTTCGCGGAAACGATCGATCGTGGTCTGGATCGCTGAGGCTTCGCGGTTGTAGGCGTCGGTCAGGCCGCTGGCGGCTTCCGAGATCTTGCTCTTCATGAGGTCGGCGACCTCCAGGGCCTCAAGCTCCTTCAGTTGGTCGTTGATCTTCGACAACTGGTCGGCCGTCAGATAGCCAGCGCCGAAGGCCGTGTTGACCTCATCGCGGCGCAGACCCTGGGCCGTCTTCAGTTGCGACATCGCGTAGGCGTCGGGGTCCTTCAGCGCGAGGATGGCGTCAGCAAGGGCCTTCGGGATCGCGTTGGCCTGGGCGTAGGCGGCAAGTGCCTCCGTAACCGCATCAAAGCCCTTGCCCGCGGCCAGCATGCTCTCGACGAGCTTTTTCTGGGTGTCGTCAACGTAGGTCGCACCGTCGAGCAGCGCCTTCATTGCCACGTCCACGGCTGCGCCGCTGGCCTCCTCAGCAGCAGCCATTGCGCTGGAATACCGCTCCATAGCTGCGCGCGATTCTTCCGAGGACTTTCTACCCTCCTGGAAGGCGGACCTGAGCGCGTAGAAGCCCGCTGTTAGAGCCGCCAAAGGTCCGACAGACTGGACAATGCCCATCAGGGCGGATCGGACGGTGACACCGCGCGCGGCCATGGTCTGGAAGACGTCAGCGATCTGCGGGCCCTGGGTAATTAGGATCGCCATGGCGTTTGACCCCATCGCCCCCATGACCGCCACGTCGCTGAGTTGGCGCGATAGGTTCATGGCCTCGTGCGATTGTATCTTAGCGCCAGCAGCCGCGGCGGCGTGCGCCTTCCCCATGACCACCATCTGCGTTGTGGCGGTGGACGCGGTGGACGCGACCGCCGCCGCCGCCGCCTGTTGGGCCGCCGCAAGTTGGCGCGTCACCGCGTATTCGCCGCGCATAGCAGCCTCAGCTTGCTTGATTTGCTGCGCCATCTGACTCGTGGCCGAGCCGAGTTCACGCTCGGCTCGCTCAGCTTTGACCGCACTCGCCGAGATCTGATCCAGCGTCACGACCGCTTCCCGGCCGCCCTGCACACTGGCGCGCATGATGAGATCTGCCGCGTCCGACATGCTCGCCTCCCTAATTCAAGTGATGCGTTCCAAATAATGGAACATTCCGCTTGTTCCACCGTTGGGAACGCGATATCAAAGACGGATGAGGATCATCGCGCGGAAAACTTTGATCGAGTTCTGCGACACACTCCCTCCGAAGGAGCGCCAGTCTGCTACGTCGGCCATGATCGCATGGCATACTGCGGCTTCTGCCGTGGAGTGGTCGAGCTTCGCCGAGATTAAGGCGACGTTTAACACTGCCGATTGGGTCGGAGACGCAAAGGTCGTTTTCGATGTTGGTGGCAACAAATATCGGATCGTTGGTCTGGTGGGCTTCCGGTCGAAGCGGGTGTGGGTGTTGTTCGTCGGAACCCACGCCGCGTACGATGCAATCGACGTTTCGCAACTCTAGAGGTGCTCAATGTTTGACTTCAGCGCTGTGCGGGCCATCCGCACCGACGAAGAACACGAAGCGGCCCTGCGTGAACTTCGACCCCTATTCGAGGCGGATCCAGATCCCGCGTCGGAGGAAGGCGCTCGCCTGGACGCCCTCGCCCTCCTGATCGAACACTATGAAGAGGGCCGGTGGCCCATCGCCAAGGCGTCTCCGCTTGAAGTCCTCAAGTTCATGATGGAGCAGAACGATCGGACCCAAGCCGACCTGTCTGCGCTCCTAAATTCCCGATCGCGTGCGTCTGAAATACTCAGTGGGAAGCGTGAGCTGACACTCGATCAAATCCGCCTTCTTGCTCGAGAGTGGCACATTCCAGCGGCCGCTTTAATTGGCGAGCTTGAGCCAGCGTAAGAGGAATGAGGAGCGGCCTCGCGACCGCTCCTCCCCGAGTTAGTTGGCGGGGGCAACGCATCTGATATGGGCGTCAGCTGAACCTTGGTCACTCCCCGCCCTTCGCCACGCGACCCAAAGATCGCGGACGAATCTTTTTTCGACGTAGCGCTGCGCTCGGTTGTGGGCGTGGCCCTTCGTCTCAACTCTCTCAAGCTCGTACACCTTGCGGGCGTCGTAAACCGTCTTCAGCGGCCCACCGGCCTTCACGATGCAGGCGCCCACGTTCCACACCACAGAGCGTCTCGCCGGGCTGTAGCCGTGCGCCAGAGCGGCTTCTCCGCTGACCCTGCGCTGGCGCCCATCAAGCATCACCGCGAGGCCCATCCTTTTCCAGAGCTTGGCAACCGTCGAATAGTTCGACAGGTCACCGGCCTCACCGACGATGGCTGCAAGGGAGGCGATACCGACCCCTCTGACGCCGAGGACAAACTCAGCGACCGGAAGCTGGGCGGCCAGCTTGGCTAGGCGCTTCTCCACGGCCTTTCGGTGCTTCTCAACACCGTCACGGGCCTCGACCAGAGGGAAGGTCGCAGCAAAGGCGATCTCGGCCATAGGGTGGCTGCCCTTGCCATAGGCGGCTTTATAAATGACGTCCGCTTCGCCCTTGTCCCCGCCTTCTGCCAGCCTTCGGCACAGGGCTTTCGCTTGCAGCGTGAGCGACTTCTCGGCCCGGTGCCAGGCTTGCCGACGCCTCCATTGCTCCCGGATTTCGGCGATTACGGCGGGATCGACACTTCTGCATTGGTCGCTGCCGACAACTGGTCGATGGCCGATCCCGCCTACCTCGTCGCCGAGGATGTTCGCCGGATCGACGTTGCCGCATTGGTCCAATCGGACAGGGCAGCCATGGTCGATCCGGCCCCCGCTTTCGGCGGGGATTTGTGCGAGGCCAACAGTTGATCTCTGGTCGTCTCCGACACGTCTACCGTGGTCAGCCTCGCCCCCATCGCTGGGGATCTTTGCGAGATTGACAGGCCTCCTACGGCCCTGATGGGCACTGCCGGCAAGGTCAATCTCGCCCCCTTGCGGGGATTGTTCGCGAGCGGCCGACAGTGGTGCATTGGGGCCCACGTCAAGAATGGTCGATCCGCTCGCGTTGGCGACATGCATTGTACGGCCCTGAGGGGCGCGAGGATGATGGCCGCCAATCTCAGTCAGAGGCATGTGTCGCCTCCAGCTGCAATTCCTCCAGCCGCCGGTCCGACAGTACGTCCGAGACGCGCTTGCCGTCCGGTAGGCTTTGCCCAATGAGCCGAAGCCAGCGGGCCTTGGTCCCCATATCCGCCGACTGGCGTGAGTAGAACTCCGCCGCGGCGCCCACTTCTTCGCGGGTCGCTTCGCCGAGACGACGGCCGCCCGGTAGCGGGAACATTAGCAATGTTCCGGCGGCCAACTGGACGACGCGGGCTCTCTGTTCCGCCATGACCTCCGGCTTTGACGCGCCGGCAGTGTGGCTCTTCGTTCCCGTCCAGACCTCGCGCCGGACGTCTTGAAGGTGTCTCCTGATCGCCTCGCGGCAGGCCTGGGCGACCCACGGTTCAAGCAAGGCGCTTCGGAGCGTCGGACTCTGATCAACTGCGATCTGCAGCATGTCAGCGGCCTTATTCATGTCGCCGTTGGCGTCCTCAAGCGCCGCGATGACCGCCGCGCCGACCAACTCCTCGGGCTTCATCTTCCGGGCTGCGGCGGGCATTAGATGGCCTCCGCTTCATCAATGGTCGCCTTGCGGGCGAACCGAGGGATGCGTCGGGGCTCGCAGCAGAGCCCGCTGCATATCGGCAGCGACCTTCAGATCGTTGAGCGCCGCGAGTGCGGCGGGGATCGGATTATGGGCACGCCGGGGCGTGCTACTACGCGAGGTAGCCATGTCTCGATCTCCGTAGGATCGTTTCGGGTTAGGACCGGTGCCAGCGCGTCAACGCTTGCCCGGTCCGTCATTTAGGGATAGTCCTAAATCATGACCGCGTCAAACAAAAAGGATGAGCCTAAAAAGAGAGGCCGACCCGCTACCGGGAAGGACCCTATGCTAGGCTTTCGTTCACCCCCCGATTTGACGCAACGCATTGATGCGTTTGCCGAAACAATGGCTGCGCCCCGTGCCGCCGCTATTCGCAACCTTGTCGAGATCGGCCTAAGCACAGTGGATTCGAAGGCCGACTGACGTCACTTCTTGCGCTCAGCGTCGAGGTAAGGCCGAAAACGCTCTAGCTCCGCATCTAGCACTCGAGCGCGTTCCTGACGCGCCTCCTGCTCGGCCTCCGCCTTCCGCATCGACACCCCAATCGCCACCACGGCGATAGCCGCCACGACCACAAAGAACACGATCACCAGCACGCGGTTGATCTCGCCTCGCAGCTCTTGCCGTTCCATCAGACTTGCCCTTCGCCAATGGCGGGCTTGGCGGGCTTGGCGGGCTTGGTGCTGCCGATCGCTCCGACAGCCTCGACGATGGCATTGGCGCCGATCAAAACGATGCCTGCCAAGAAGGCCACTGATCCGGCCTGAAAGATCATCTGCTTCACCGTAGTGAGCCCGATGTTCACAATGCTTCCGAAGCCGTCACTCGACGGCACGCTCGCGTCGTAGAAGAACCCCCAAATCATCGTCAGCGCGCCGAACCCGGCCAACAACCACCCTGTCGTTCTCATACCCACCCCTCCCTTTGACGTTGGGAGGCTATCAGGACTGAGGCGACGCGCTAGGTGGCAGGAGGAAGGACGCTTGCCCCTCGATCCGCGCGTCGAACTCCTCATACTCGCGGATCGCCATGACCAGGGTGGCGCGAGTTTCGACGTTGCTGTCGCTCTGAAGGCGGACGTGGATTTTGTGGATCCGTCCGTCTTCCAGGTACACAGGATCAGACGATCGCAGCGCGTTGTCTGATGGCGCCAGGTTGAGAACGTACGGCAGAAGCGGCGAAGAATTGTAGTTCCGGTAGGCGACGATCCAGTAGCCGAGGCTGTCGGCGCTGATGCTTCGCGCCGGAACAGGGCCGATATAGCGACGCACGCCAATGACCCGGCCCTCGGACTCAATCCAGTCAACAAACAGCGAACACACCGGCAGGTCAGTGTCGCTCAGGTTCTTCACTGTGAGTAGCGCTCTCGATTGTTTCTGAGCAGTGGCCTGCCCTCGGGGTCGGGCGTCGGCCAGGTTGCGAACGAATGACCTCGCCTCGACATGTGCCCGTGCGACCTTTTCGCCGTCCTGGACCAGCAGAAAATCGGAGGGACCGAACATCCTATCCACGACAGCCTTGGGTAGCGGAGCGCTGAGCGTCTCATGTTGCACCGAGACTGTCACATCGAGGTCGCGCGCACGCTTCGCGGCCACATTGATGATCTGCGCGACGCCCTGTTCTAGCGCTTCGTCTTTGGCCTCTTTCCTCTTTAGCCACGTATCGAGCCAAACCCCCGCGCCAAATCCCGTAACCAGAGCGGTCGCAAGGGCTGACGACCACAGGAACCAATCCGCGGTGATCACGCTCAGAACGAAATTCACGACTGCCGCCACTTGGCCGCGAGGGTCTTTAAGAAGGCCGAGTTGATCAGCCAGCCTAGTAAGCCAGGGACCGAAAAAGCCCGTTGTGAAGATCGCGCCAACGCCAGCGATCGCCCAGGGGACGCCTTCGCGAATCTTTTTTCGGCTCGGTCGCTCCATGGCGCGATCCTGCCTGGACTCAAGTCGGCATAGCAACGCTGTGTCACTGCGCCTCCTTCGCCCTGGTGGGATTGAGCCGTTCGGCCATGCCGCGGAAAAGCGAGCGCATGCCTTTTGTATTCTCGACTGGCACCTGAGAGGACTGGGCTTCCGGCTTAGACCGGGCCGCCCTCTCCTCCCCGACGACGGCTAGGAAGGTGTCGTCGATCCGCTCGATCAAGCGTGTCTGCCAGGCGGTCAGGGTGATCAGAGCCTTCCGCTCGAAGGCCTCGATCTCCTGGAAAGTGAGCGGGTTTACAGTCATGCCGGACTGACGCCGGCGGTTTAGCCTGCCGTACCACTCCAAGATCGGCCCGAGTTGGATCGGGGGATCGGGGAGAGGGTGGTGGTCGCGTTCACGCTTGATGTTCGAGTTGCGGAACACGACCTCGGCGTAACCGATCAGGCTGTCGGCTAGCCCTTCAAAAAATTTGAGCGGTCCTCGATAAACGCGACGACCTGCTCGCGGACGAAGGACATTTTGGGATCCGAGTAGAGCGCCGCGGCGGCCTGTTGGGAGAACTCTGCGGTGTCGCTGCCCAACTCCATCTTCCAGCCTGTCGTCAGCTTGGCGAGGTAGCTGGCATTGTCCGTGTGCATGCCTTCAGCGGTGATCTTCACGCGCTGTCCGGCCTGAATCCGGCGGTTCGTCTGCGAGTTTCGGGTGGCGACGGCTATGTCGCTATCTTCGCCCAGCAGGTAGATCACCATCGGCGACTTATCGCTGTTGAAGAGTTGAGCGCCGTCGATGCCGCGCAGCTCAAGAGGGCTCGCCTCATCGGGCAAGTAGACCTTGGTTGGCGGCTTCGGGGCCGCGACCTGCGGGGCGTGAGTGTCAGCGTATTCGTCCATGGGGCTTGCTTCCTAAAAAGCAGTCGGGTGCGACCCGACCATGAGTTGAGGGAGAGACTTTTGTTCGGCGGTGCGACGCCGCTTAGGCGACCACGACGCTCGGGACTTCCACGATCGCGGAGTCGATAGCGCCGACAAAGTTGCGGCGGATGTTCGAGTTGCCATCGCCGGGGTTCAGGCGCGCCGACATCCACTTCACTCGGAAGTAAAAAATGCTGTCGGTGTCGTTGGCGTCCGCACCATCTGCGAGCAGGACTTTGATCGGATAGCTGAAATTGTTTCCGACCATCGCGCGCACCGCGTTTTGGCTGGCCGACAGCGGATCTTGGAGAACGGTGATGGTCAGGTCGCCAGCGTCAGCGATGCCGGCCGCCTTGCGGACGCGGGCTTCGGCGAGCAGCGTGGCGGTCACCGCTTGAACTTGGTCGCCGAACTCGCCGATGGACTCGACGCCCGTGAGCTCAGTCCAGGTGAGCGCCGCATAAGCGGAAACGGTTGAGACGGTGGAGTTGGGTGTAGCGCTATAAAAAACCTGGGCGCCTGCGCCCGTGCTGTAGGCCATCTGGTGGCTCCTTTCGGATTATGAACGAAGCCGTGCCCAGCTCGGCTGTTAGGGCGGGTCAGGTGGCCGAGACGGTCCAGCTGATAGTCACGGGCACGCGCACGTCGGCGGCCCCGATGATTGGTGCGGCCTGCCACGAGGCCCGGTTAATCTTGACGGCGCCCAGACGTTTGCCTTGGGGAAACGCAGCGATGATCTGGTCAGCCGCCCGCTTAGCGTCGACGAGGCCTCGGTTCTTTGGCCAGACCGCCGTGATCTGCATGAGGCCTTGGTCAAGGCGACCTGCCTTGAGACCTTGCGCGAGAGGTGCGTTCGGAAAGTCGGCGACCTCAAGATAGGGCTCGTCGTCTACGGGAACGAATGTCTCTCCAGGCTCCGGCATGACAACGTCCAGCGTCGGCGAGCCGATCGAGAGCGTCAGGACGTAGTCGGTAAGGGCGAGGAAGGTATCAGCGCCGCTTGCCATCACCGCCCCCTCCTAATTGCGCCTCAGCCGCCCTGACGGCTTCAGGCCATCGTTGAGCGGCTAGGTCTCGAAACTTGGTCCCTGCCCTGCCCCTGGCGCCGTAATTGACGTGGCGAGCATAGGCAGCAGTCCACGCGATGGTGATGACGTCGTCCATGTCAGCGTTGGCGAGGACGAGGGTGAGCTGGCCTCCGCCGTCATAGGTGAAGCGAGCGTCGCCCTCGGGCTTTTCGCGCTTCGGCGGAACTGTCCCATTCGCCGTGGGGGCCAATGAAACCGCGGCTTATCGACCTCTTCTGCTGCGCTGGCGGCGCAGCCATGGGCTACCACAAGGCGGGCTTTGACGTGGTCGGCGTCGATATCGTGCCGCAGCCGAACTACCCGTTCCCGTTCATCCAGGCGGATGCGACGCGGATGGACGTGCGGTTCCTCCGCACCTTCGACGCGGCTCATGCCAGCCCGCCTTGCCAGAAGCATTCACCCCTGGCCGCGCTGTCGCCGCACAAGACCTACCCCGACCACATCGACGCGACGCGTGCTCTGCTGATCGAAAGCGGCCTTCCGTGGATCATGGAGAACGTGATGACGGCGCCGCTCGACAAGGCGCGCTCGGTCGTCCTGTGCGGCGGGATGTTCGGCCTTCGGACCTATCGTCACCGGCGGTTCGAGAGCCACCTGGATCTCGTCGCTCCGCCGCATCCGAAGCACGTCGCGCTCACCGCCACGAAGCAGCGGAAGCAGCGCTGGGCCGAGGGCTGGCACGTTTCGATCACCGGCGACGTCGGCACCTATGTCGGCCCTGAAGCCATGGGCATCGACTGGATGTCCGGCAACGAACTCTGCGAGGCGATCCCGCCTGCCTACACCGAGTTCCTGGGCCGTCAGCTCCTGTCGCACGTCAACGAAACGGCTCACGCCCGAAAGGCCGCAGCATGACCCCCAAGGAGCCTGACATGGGCGACACCACCCCTATGCGAGAAGAAATGTTGGGCATCCCGGAGTTGCCGGCCCGTGTCGCCCAAGAGCGACACCCGGTTGAGCAGTGTCGAAACGACGTTGTTTCGCGGGCCGAAGTGGTGCGCATCCTGCGTGAGTTGGGCGCTACCCACGCCGACCTTGCGATCTACGGTGAGGCTGACAGTGCGCGCAACCGAGAGTCGGCAGAGGCGGCGTTCACGCTCGCGCGCTGCGCCGTAGCACTCATGCCCCCAGCCTTCACCCCCGCGAACACGGCAGCTGTGGCCGCGCAACTTGACGAGGCGGCTGAATGGCTGGCCGACGATATCCCGGCCGGCACGCCCGAAATCGAGCATCTTGAAGGCGACGTGCGGCTCGACGAATTGGACCTCTACTGCGTCAACGTCATGCGCCGCGCTAGCGCCGCCCTCCGCGCCAAAGACGCCGAGATCGCCGCGCTGAAGGGGGCGACGGCTTGGCGGCCTATGTCGGAAGCGCCGAAGGACGGGACGGCGATCCTCGCGACGGTGCGCGTCTTCAAGGCCGGCGAGTTCTCACACCACGACACCCACGTCATCTACGCGGACGATGAGACCGGCGAGGTCCAGTACGAGTGCGAGGCCGGCTGGGCGTGGGACGACTACGAGTTCTGGCTTCCACTTCCTGACGCCCCTGTTGGCGCGGAACGCGACCACGAAGGGGGGAAGTGATGTCCTACAGGCTCTTTGGCGAAGACAGCGATCATGCGGGCGACGCGATGCATGATTTTTATACCCGAGATGACCTGCTCGATGGTGGCGACTTTGCAGAGATGTTTGCGCGCCCGCCTTTGAGACGCGTGCGGGCGGCTCAGTGCTGGCCGTGCGGCTGTGCGTTTGTCAGCGGCTACGTTCATCGGTGCGAGCAGATCGCTCCCGTCCTCAACGATGGAGGCGAGCGTGGCCGGTAAGCTGACACCTCGCCAAGCCGCCGAAGCCATTGAGCAGTTCGGCGAAGACCTAGCCAAGCTGATCAACGCCTTCGACGCGGTCGCCAATCGAATGCCCGATGGCTTCGTGGACGTGATTAACGGCATCCCGCATCAAGACCAATTAGACACCATCGCGGAGGCGTTCAGGGAGCGTGGCGATCAGCTTTGCCGCGACAGCGATGCTGCGGACGAAGCGGAGGAGTGGGCCGCCCTCGCCTCCCATGATGGAGGGGAAGGATGACCTATCCCGAATGGATTTGCAGCCCGTGCGGCGAGCAATTCGGATCGCGCATCCCAAAAATGGCGACGTGGCACGAGGGCGAATGTGGATGGTGCGCCTCGCGAGACGTGCCCGTCACTGAGCCGCGTGACTTCGGCCATCCGCCCGCGCCCAGCGCGCCTGTCACGCGTGTAACGAGCCCCCGCCCATGACCACCTCCCCCAAGATCACCGAGGTTAAACTTATTGAGCGGCTGAGGCGGTCGGCCGACTGGCAGCGCAGGCACGACGTCGGCGCGTCGAACGGATATGTCACGGCAGACGATCTTGACCACGCGGCCAACGCCCTCGCCGACCGCGAGGCCCTGGAGCAAGAGAACGCGGAACTACGGCTTGCGATCTGCGGCGGCGAAGATGCACCGGGCCATAATGCAACGATCCCGCACGCTCAAATTCTGGCGACGCTAGCCGAGAACTACGCCGGCTCGCGCGCCTGGGCCGAAGCCGAGAAAGCCCGCGCCGACCGGCTGGCGGAAGCTCTGATCAAAATTGAGCGCTGGTTCGGTGAATTTCCTGACACCGGAAAAACCTGGCCGAATGGCTCGCCTGTTTCTTACGGAGCAAGCTGGGGCTCAAATGGCGAACGGGACTTTATGCGGGTTGTCGCGCGCCAAGCCCTCGCCGCCTTCGACACCTCCCGGCCTGATGACGCGGAGGGCGGGGATGCCTAATCACGTCGTCAACGAACTGATCTTCCGAGACGTCGCCGAGGACGATCAGGAGCGCATCCTACGAGCCGCGTGTGGCGAAGGCGATAAGGTCGATTTCAACGCCCTGGTACCCGCGCCGCTGAACATGTGGTGGGGCAGCGTCAGCGACCGACACGAAAAGGCGTTCGGACGCACCCATCTCGCCTGGGCTCGGGACCATTGGGGCACCAAGTGGAACGCCTACAGTCATCGGCCCGTCGAGCGCACCGAAGATAGCCTGACGCTCCGCTTTGAAACGGCTTGGCGACCGCCCTATCCATGGCTGGCCGCCATGTTCAACGCGCTGCGCCTGTCCTTCGACCACAACTGGCTGAGCGAGGGCGACGGTATCGGCGTTCATGGGCGCTTCGACGCCACCCAGGTTGAAGATTTGGGGTCCGATCCCTGGCGCGAAACGTCCGCCGAGGGCGACCTTCAGAAACACCTCCACGTCCTGCAATGGGGCGTGGAAAGCTTCGATGACGACGATGACGCCACCCACCAGCCCGGAGGCCCGGAATGACCGGAGAGAGCGAGAGCATGACTGAACGCTTGGTTATCCGGCGCATCGCTGAGGTGGCGGCCGGCGTGGCTTCGCAGGCGGGCGTCCCAGGCGCCGATGTCGCTGGGCTGATCGTGTCGTTCCTGGCCGCCAACCCCGAGCACGTTTCGCGGTTCATGGCCGAAGGCGGCGAGCTTTTCATCGACGGCACGATACGCGCCGAGCACGGAGCCCTGAGTTTCGGGGCGATGAACGGCAAGATGGTCACGCCGGCCGAGTCGCGCGCGCTCAAGGGGATGCCCGACCAATGACCCACGCGCAGACTATCATAGAGCGCGTCGCGAGGGCGCTATGCATCGCTTCGGGCCACGATCCCGATAGCGATTGGCGGATCGTTGACGGCGTGATGCTGACAGTCGCCATCAAGCCTGGGCACGAGAAGCGTTGGCGAGCCTATGTGCCTGTGGCCCGCGCCGCCATCAAGGCGATGCGCGAGCCGACCGAGGCTGTCCTAGAGGTAGACGAGTGGACCGGCGGCGATCTGTGGCGTCTGTCGATCGACGCCGCTCTCAGCCAGGGCGACGAGAGATGAGCGCGCGCTTCGGTTCACGCGAGCATATCAACGCCGTCGCCGCATTCCTCGTGAGTCGGTGCGGCATTCCGATTGAGGATGCCGGCTGGTTCGCAGTCGAGATCGTCAACGCTGCACGGGGCGTCCGAAAATGACGGCCCGCCTCCTGACTGACCGCGCCCTAGCCGAATACCTCTCTCTGCCGCTTACGAGCGCGCGGAAGGTGGCGGCCGGCCGCGTGATGTTGGGAGGTCGCGTGCGTTGGGACCGGATCGCCCTGGACGCTTGGCTTGACGAGATGCAGGGCGTGACGGCTCAGTTGCCGGCCAACGAAAACCCCACGCCCGCGGACGAAGCCCTTGCCCGGTTCCTTGAAGGCCAGCGCCATGCTCCCCGGCGTCCATAGGGTCAAGATCACCCTCGCTGGCGGGCGGGTCGGAGAATATTGGTATGCTTGGCGCGGCGGCCCTCGCATCCTGAAGGCGGTCGCCAAGACCACGGCGGCCCTCCTGCGCGAGGTTGAAGCCCAGGCCGCCGAGGCGGCTATCGCCTACAAGGCCGCCGTGAAGCCCGCGCCTTCTGGCGCGTTCCTCGACGGGCTGATCACCAAGTTCCTGTCGCCGCCCGAAGGCCACGAGTTACCGGCGCACCTGGCCAAGCTATCGCCGCGGACTGTCGGCGACCTTCGCACCGCTCTTGATGTCGTGCGAACCGACCTGGGCGAACTTGAACTGGCCGCCCTGGCCGCTGACGGCGCCCGTAAGGTCTTGCTCGACTGGCGCGGGCGCTATGCATCGACGCCGAAGACCGCAGACACGCGCATGGAAGCGCTGGCGAAGGTGCTGAAGTGGGCGAAGGACAACGACGAGATCAGGTCCAACCCGATCGAGGAGTGGCCACGCCTCTACCACGCCAATCGGGCAGAGGTCGTCTGGACGAAAGCGGATCTGATCAAGCTTCTGCGCGGCTCGCCGGCGCCATTCCGCACAGCAGTGCTGCTGGCGATATTCACCGGCTTCCGGGGCTCCGATCTGGTGCGCGTCGCCTGGCAGCACGTCGGCAAGGACGCCATCGCTCTGCCAACGGGCAAGAGCCGTGGGAAGCGCGTGGCTATTGTGCCGATCACGCCGAAGCTGCGGGCCCTGCTGGACGCCATCGGCCGCAAGGACGTCGGAACCGTCCTCACCAGCTCGACGGGCGAGCCCTGGACGCACTCAGGGCTTCAGACGGCGATGCAGCGGGAGAAGCGAGAGCGGAAGATCAAGGGCCTGCGCTTCCACGACCTGAGAGGTACCGCAGCGACCAACTTCATCCGCGCCGGTCTGCCCATTCCCGACGTCGCGACCATCATGGGCTGGGACAAGGTGAAGACCGAAACTCTCGCCTCCTACGTCACGGCCGAGGCGGTTGCGGAAGGGATGTTGGAGCGGCTAAGGAAGAACAGACGGTGACCCGGATTTGTAAAAGATCTGGGCGGCTGTAAAAGGCTGCACGTCACCGCCAGAATTGTTCAATCAATTCAAAGCGCCGGTTTAGCTCAGCTGGTAGAGCAGCGGTTTTGTAAACCGAAGGTCGCGGGTTCGATTCCTGCAACCGGCACCATCGCCTCCCATGTTCCCAAGCTTGGCTGCAGTTGTCGCCGCATCTGGCCGACGCAGCGAGCCGTAACGCGCCTATCGCAGCTAGACTGTGCCGGTCGACCGCGAGGTAAGGCGCAATGAATGAGTGAGACTTCCAGGCCCACGACCGTCCGGTCCACGCTCGCCACGGTTCAGCGCCTGTCAGGTGCGTTCTGCGAGGAAGAGGGCAGAGGTTGCGGCCTTAGATTCTCAGCTTCGTCGCTTCTGATCGCCGGCGCCGCCCTGGGCTCGACGGTGATGATCCTTCGATAGCGACGCGCCCTGGCGCAGCGTTCAGTTTTTCTTGGCTCATGCCGCCGCCGGCGCGGCCTAGACTGGCGAAGACGCTCCGCAGGCTGAGCGCGGGTGCGGGGGAGAGTTGTTCGTATGTCATCCTTGGCGGCCGAGCGGCCGGACAATCCCCTGGCCGTGCCGGTTTTGCTGGGCATCGTCTTCATGAGCCTGATCGGCTTTGGCATCGTCGTGCCGCTGCAGCCCTTCTACGCCACGGTGTTCGGCGCGAGCCCTCTGCAGGTGACGGCGATGTTCTCGCTCTTCGCCTGCGGACAGTTTTTCGGCGAACTGACCTGGGGCCGACTGTCGGATCGGCTGGGCCGCAAGCCCGTGCTGATCGGCACGATCCTGGCCTCCTCCATCGGCTATGTCGCGCTGGCCTTCGCACCGAACATCTGGGCGGCGCTCGGAGCCCGGGCGCTGACGGGCTTTTTCGCCGGCAATATCTCTACCGTGCAGGGCTATGTCGTGGACGTGTCACCCAAAGACCGGGTCGCCGGACGGCTCGGCCTCGTCGGTTCGGCCCTGGGCCTGGGCTTCATCGTCGGTCCGGTGATCGGCGGCCTGCTGGCGAGGCCCGAACTGGGCGCCGTGGGCTTCCGCCCGCCCCTGCTGGCCGCCGCGGGCCTCTGCGTCGTCTCAGCGCTCAGCGCGACGATCATCATCCGAGAAAGCCTGCGCAAGGGCGATGGCGCGTCCCCGCACCGTCCCGGCCCGATCAGCGCGCTCCGCCAGGCGATGGGGGACGCCGTATTGAGACCCCTGCTGGGCACGACCCTGTTCTCGTTCGGCGGCTGGTCGATGATCTGGGCGAGCTATGGGCTTTGGGCCCATGCCCGGTTCGGCTGGGGTCCGCAGGAGATCGGCGTCCTGCTCGCCGGCACGGGGATCGCCACCGCAGGCAGCCAAGCGCTGTTTTCGGGGCTGACCGCGCGCCGCCTGGGGGAATCGCGCACCGTCATCGCCAGCCTGTCGATCACGGCGCTTCTGATGCTGTCGCAGGTGCTGCCGCTGTCAGCGCTCGTTTCGTCGGCGATCGTTCTGCTGTTCGTCGTCACCTACAATGTCGGCCAGCCGGCCAATACGACGATGGTCTCGCGGGCGGCGCTGGAGGGGCAGCTCGGCGCGAACAACGCCTCCAGCGCTGTGGCGCGGATCTTCACGCCGATGCTGGGCGGCCTCGCCTTCTCGCATATCGGCATCTGGGCGCCGTTCTTCTTCGGCGCCGGCTGTCTCGCCTTGGCCGCGACCATGGGCTACGTCGGATCACGAGCGCTCGCCCAGCGCCTGAAGGACGCCAACGCCGCCGCCGTTGCGCGTTCTCAGCCGGTGGCGTAGGCCGGTTCTCAGGCGCACAGGAGTTCAGGTGATGGAAGACGAGATCGTGAGTTGCACCAGCTGCGGCTGGACGGTCCTGACGATCAAGCCAAAGTCGATCGTCGTCCACGCCGGACCCAACGGGGAATCGAGCGAATTTCTCACCGGCCCGGGCTCCGATCTGGTGGGCGTCAAATGCCCGAAGTGCCGGGTGATCGGCGCGACCGTGTCCGCCGACCGGTTCCGCCGCTAGGCATGCGCGCCACCGCTCTGATCGTGGGTTTGAGCCTCCTGACCGCCTGCGGCCCGAAGCCGCCAGGAGAGGCCGCTGCGCCCCCGCCGCCGGAGGCGACGCCCGCGGAAAAGCAGGCCCTGCTGGCCGCCCTGCCCGCGCCCTACAACACCGGCGATCTGAAGAACGGCGAGATGCGCTTCGCGCTCTGCCGGTCCTGCCACACGATCGCGCCGGGCGGCGCGAACATGACCGGTCCGAACCTCTACGGCGTGTTCGGTCGTAAGGCCGGGACGCATCCGGATTTCAACTACTCGCAGGTGGTGAAGGCCGCGGGCTTCACCTGGGACGCCGAACACCTGGACAAGTGGCTGGCTGATCCTCGGGGCTTCATGCCAGGCACGAAGATGAGCTTTGCGGGCCTGCGCGACGAGAAGGATCGCGTCGATCTGATCGCTTATCTGAAGGTCGAGACCGGCTACGCGCCCTAGCGGTCTTCCGGGGGAATCTCTCGCAAACGGGCCGAGAATTCAGCAATGGCGTCTCGTTCGTAGCTCAAACCCACGCGCTTGGTCGAGGGCGGCCGTTCGCTTACCGAGAGGCCAGGGCGCCATGGTCCCGCCGGGCGGATCGGCCGCGGCGTAAAGCCGCCGCCGCAGTTGGGGCAGACATTGAAAAGCACCTCTTCGACGCACGTGGCGCAGAAAGTGCATTCATAGGTGCAGATGCGCGCGTTGGTCGCCGCCGGCGGCAGGTCGACATCGCAGCACTCGCAGTTGGGTCGAAGCTCCAGGGCCATCGGGCCTACTCCGCCGGATGACCTTCGATGTAGCGCTCGTCACGCTCATAGGCCTCAAGCTGCCGGGCGTTAGCCTCCGGCGACTTCGTGAAGCGCGCCAGGAGATTGTAGAACACCGGCACGATGAAGAGAGTCACGAGGGTCGCGAAAATCGCCCCGAAGAAGATCGTGACGCCGATGGTCTTGCGGCTTTCACCGCCGGCGCCGCCCCAGAGAATCAGCGGAATGGCCCCGGCCGCAGCCGAGATCGATGTCATGACGATCGGGCGCAGCCGAAGGGTGGCGCTCTCGATGACCGCCTCGCGGATCGAGCGGCCCTCGTCGCGCAACTGGTTGGCGAATTCGACGATCAGAATGCCATTCTTGGCGGCGACCCCTACGAGAATGATCAATCCGATCTGGCTGTAGGTGTTCATTGTGGAGCCGGCGAGCAGCAGACCGAACAGGCCGCCAAGCGCCGCCACCGGCACAGTCAGCATGATCACCGCCGGGTGGATCCAGCTTTCGAATTGGGCGGCGAGCACCAGGAACACCAGAAGAAGCGCGACGCCGAAGGCCACGCCAACCGAGCCTGAACCCTCGAGGAAGTCGCGCGCCAGCCCGCCCCATTTGAAGCTGACCGAAGTTGGCTGCTTGGCGATCTCGGCCTTGAAGAAATCGACCGCCTCACCGACAGAATAGCCCGGATTCAGTTGCACGGAGAGCGTGATCGACCGCATCCGATCGACCCGCGGACGGTTGGCCGTGTCGCCCGTCACCTGGGTGGTCACCAGCGACGACAGGGGTACGGCGATGCCAGAGGCCGACCGGACATAGACGCGTTTTAGGTCACCCTCCGACTGCCGTTCAGCGCGATCGGTCTGCAGGATGACATCGTATTCCTGGCCGTTCTTGATGTAGGTCGTCACCTGGGCCGAGCCGAACAGGGTCTGCAGGGCCTGGCCCACGGCGTTGGCCGAGACGCCGAGCGCGGCGGCCTTATCGCGGTCCATCGACACCAGAACCCGCGGGCTGGTCGGTTCGTAGGCCAGGCGCGCCCGCGCCATGCCGGGATTGTCCTCCGCCGCCGCAAGCAGCGGTTTGATCTTGGCTTCGATCTGCGGATATTCATTGCCGAGCACGATCAGGTCGAGGTTGGCCCCGCCGCCCGGCCCGCCGCCGCGTTGAATGCTGGGCCGCACGCTGGCGATGACTCGAGCGCTGGTGATGTCGGCGAAGTCGCGGTTCAGCTGCGCGGCCAGTTCCTGCGATTTCACCTTGCTGTCATGCGGCAGTTCCACGTTGCCGCCGCCGGTGTTGAACTGGTTCTGCCCGAAGCTCGGCTGTGAGAAGAAGTAACGGCTGATCTCGCCCTTGTCGTAGAGCGCCTTGGCGCGACGCTCGACCTCGAGCACCGCACGGGTTGTGTAGTCGAAGCCCGATCCTTCGGGCGCCTGGAAGTTGAAGTCGACGCGCCCACGGTCTTCGAGCGGCACCAACTCCTTGGGCAGCTTCATGTAGATCAGGCCCGCGCAGCCCATCAGGGCCACCACCAGGAGGCTGGTGATCACCGCCGTCGCGCGGTGGCCCAGCATGTCCTGCAATGACCGCTCATAGGACCGCCGGACCGCGTCCACGGCCCTGTCGACGTTGCGTGCGAGCCACCCGCCGCCGGTGGCCGGACGCAGCAACTTGGAGGCCAGCATGGGCGACAGGCTGAGCGCCATGAGCGCCGAGAAGAACACCGCCCCGGCGACCGCAACCGCCAGCTCGACGAACAGGCGGCCGATATAGCCCGGCATGAACATCAGCGGCGCGAAGACCGCCATCAGCACCGCGGTCGTGGCGACGACGGCGAAGAACACCTGGCGCGCGCCACGCTCAGCGCCGAGCAGGGGCGGCTCTCCGTCGTCGATACGGCGCTGGATGTTCTCGACGACCACGATCGCGTCGTCGACGACAAGGCCGATCGCCAGGACCAAGGCCAAGAGGGTCAGGAGGTTAAGCGAGAACCCAAGGGTCGCCAGGACAATAAAGGTCGACAGGATACAGATCGGCGCGACGATCGTCGGTATCAGCGCCGCGCGCCAGGATCCGAGGAACAGGATGTTCACCAGGGCCACGAGGCCAAGCGAAATGCCCATGGTGATCCACACCTCGTGCAACGCCTCTCGTGTGAACTCGGTGTTGTCGACGCCGGCGACCAGCTTCATGCCCTTGGGCAGGGTCGGGATGATTTCGGCGACCGTGTTGTTCACATCGGTGGCGATCTGCAGGTCGTTGGCCTGCGACTGCCGTTGGATCGCCAGACCGACCTGGTTCATGCCGTTGGCGCGGAACAGGCGGCGCGGCTCGTCGGCGCCTTCCTCGATCCGGGCGATATCGCCGAGACGGACGATGTAGTCGGCGTTGTTCGTCGAGGACTGCACCTGCGGCAGCGCCCCCGCCGCGGCCCCTGCACCGGCCGTGCCGAGGGCCGCCGAGACCTGGGTGTTGACGCGGTTCGGTAGCGCGATCGGCATGAGCGCGAACTGGTCAGGACGCGAGTAGCCGCGCGCGACGCGGACCGTGAAGTCCTTGTCCTTCGCTTCGAGGGAACCGGCGGGAAGCTCCAGATTCTGCGTCGTCAGCGCGGTCTGCACGTCCTGGACGGTGACCCCGCGCGCGGCCATGGCCTCCGGGTCGAGCCAGACGCGCATGGCGTAGTTCAACGCGCCGGCGACATTGACCTGGGCGACGCCCGGCACCGTCGACAGACGCTCCACCAAGTAGCGGTTGGCGTAATCCGTCAGCTGCAGCCGGTTCAGCGTCGTGGAGCTCAGCTGCAGGATCATGATCGGCTGGGCGTCTGCGTCGGCCTTGGCGATCTGCGGCGGATCGGCCTCGATCGGCAGACGCGAGGTGACACGGCTGACGGCGTCGCGGACGTCGTTGGCCGCCTCGTCCAGATTGCGGTCGAGGGTGAAGGCGACGTTGATCCGCGAGGTCCCGTCGCGCGACGAGGAGTTGACCCGGTCGATGCCCTGGATGCCGGAGACCTGGCGCTCGATCACCTCAGTGATCCGCTCTTCGACAACCTCGGCCGAGGCGCCGCGGTACGTCGTGCTCACCGAGACGCTGGGCGGGTCGATGTTGGGCAGTTCGCGGACGGGCAGGACCATGAAGGCCGCCGCGCCGATGACGCAAAGGATGATCGCGGCCACCGCCGCGAACACCGGCCGCCGGACGGAAAGGTCGGAGAGGGTCACAGCCGCAAGCCTGGCGGCGGCGGCGGGGCTGGCCGCGAGGGACCGACCTTAACCGGCTGGCCGGGCTGGATTTTGTTGAGGCCGTCGGCGACCACGCGATCGCCGGCGTCGAGGCCCTCACGGATCTCGACCATGTTGTCCTGACGAAGGCCTGTCACCACGGGGCGCTGGTCGGTCAGCGTGCGCTCGCCCTGTTTGACAATCACGAAGGCGAAGGTGGATTCGCCGGAGATCTGCAGCGCCGACTCCGGGATGGCCAGGCTGTTGCGCTGACCGCGGACGACCTGGACGCGGATCATCATGCCCGGCTTCAGGCGACGGTCGCCGTTGGGAAATTCCGCACGGGCGGTGACGGCGCGGGTCCGCTCGTCGATCCGTGTGTCGATCGTGGCGATGCGGCCGGGGATCGGCTGGTTCGGATAGGCGTCGGCGAACGCAGTGATCGCCTGGCCTTGACGAAGATTGTTGATGAAGCCTTCGGGAATCTGGAAGTCGACGCGGATCGCCGACACATCGTCGAGGGTGACGATGGCCGCGCCAGGATTGACCAAGGCGCCGGGCGCGATGTCCGACAGTCCGACAACGCCGGCGAAGGGAGCGCGGATGATACGGTCGTTCTCGCGGGCCTGGGCCGCCTCGACGTCAGCGCGGGCCGACAGGTAGTTGGCCTGGAATTGATCGACCATGGCCTGGGACGCCCAGCCCTGCTGACCCAGCTTGCGGTAACGTTCATAGGCGCGTTCGGCCTGCACGAGGCGCGCGCGCGCCTGCACGATGGCCGCGTTCTGTTCGGTGGCGCGCAGTTCAACCAGCACGGCGCCGCGCGGCACGGACTGGCCGTCGCGGAAGCGCACCCGATCGACCAGCTGGGTCGTCGCCGCGGACAAGGTCACGGACTGTCGCCCCTTGGCTACGCCGATGACATCGAGCGTATCGGTGAACACTTTGGATTGCACAGCGGCCGCGGAAACAATCGCGCCGCCGCCCGGGCCGCGTCTTCCGCCGCCCGGACCCTCGCCGCCTGGGCCCGCGCCGCCGCCCGGCCGCCGCTGTTCAGCCTGTCCGCCGCCTTGTCCCGGCGAACCTGTTCCGCCCATAAGCCTTAAGGCGCCGACCACGATCATCAGGACCAAAACCGCCACTGCGCCGACAAGGAAGAAATGGCGTTTCAACAAGCTGGCGGGCTCCATCAGCGGCTTGGCCGGGGCGATTGCGGGTCAGTACGGGGATGGTGGGCATACACCTGCCGCCGTAACAGAACGATGGCGTCGTGTTGCGAAGTTGAAACAGGCGACCGCGATGCTCGCCGCCCGCTCAGCCGGCGGAACGCAACCGCTCAATGGTGTCTAACCATCGGGCGTAACGACCTTCGCGGTCGTGGCTATCCATCAAGGGCTTGAAGCCCTCCGTCTTCAAGTGCGCCGCCGCAGCGGCCTCTACATCGGCGTAGAGGCCGACACCCAGGCCGGCGAAAAGCGCGGCGCCAAGCGCGGTAGCCTCCTGGTAGGTCGCACGCTGGACACCAACGCCCGTCAGGTCCGCGAGACGCTGGGAGAACCAGGCGCTACGCGACATTCCGCCGTCAATCCGCAGTTCAGCGCCGCGATGGAACGCGCCAGGCGCATCAGCCCGCATCGCCTCGACAAGATCGCGGGTCTGCAACGCACAGGAATCGAAGGCCGCCTCGCAGATTTCCGGCAGCCCGGAATCGCGCGTGAGACCGACGATCGCGCCGCGGGCGCCCGGATCCCACCAAGGCGCGCCCAGGCCCGTGAAGGCCGGCGCGACGATGACCCCGTGGTTCGTGCGGGCGCGCCTGGCCAGGGCCTCCGCGCCTTGCGGGCCGCCCGGCACGCCAAGCTCCTCACCTAACCATTGAATCGCCGCGCCGGCGACGAAGATCGACCCTTCCAACGCATAGGTCACGTCGCCGCCGATACGCGCGGCGACGGTCGTCAGCAGACGTGAACGGGACAGAGCAGCGTCCTTGCCGGTGTTGACCAACAAGAAGCAGCCGGTGCCGTAGGTGGCCTTCATCTCGCCAGGACGGATGCACCCCTGGGCCATGAGCGCCGATTGCTGATCGCCGGCCACGCCGCGAATCGGAATGGACCGGCCCAACCACTCTGTGTCCGTCTCGCCGAAATCGGCGGCGCAGTCGCGCACCTCCGGCAAGAGAGCGGCCGGCACGTTGAACAGCTTCAGCATCGCCGGCGACCAAACCTGGGCGGTGATGTCGAACAGGAGCGTGCGCGAGGCGTTCGTCGCGTCGGTGGCGTGGACGCGGCCGCCGGTCAAACGCCAGATCAACCAGGTGTCGATGGTGCCGGCCAGCAACTCGCCGGCCTCGGCGCGTGCGCGCGCGCCGTCAATGTGGTCCAGAAGCCAGGCGATCTTGGTGGCGGAAAAGTAGGGATCCAGAAGCAGGCCGGTGGTCGCCGCCACCTCCGCCTCAGCTCCCTCCGCCGCCAGGCGCTCGCAGACGGCGGCGGTGCGCCGGTCCTGCCAGACGATGGCGGGATGAATCGGCCGACCGCTCTGGCGTTCCCACACCACCACGGTCTCTCGCTGATTGGTCACGCCGATGGCCGCCACATCGGCGATTTCACGGCCGGACCCGCCGATGCATTCGCGCATCGATGTCACGGCGGCGTCGAAAATCTCGTCGGCGTCGTGCTCGACCCAGCCGTCGGCAGGGTAGCTCTGGCGGAGGGGCTGGCCGGCGTTGGCGACCGGCTGGCCGGTCAAGTCGAACAGGATGGCGCGTGTGCTCGTCGTGCCCTGGTCCAGCGCCAGGATCAGCGGCTCGCCCATGCATATCCTCCCTGTCGTTGAACCTTCGGTACAGCAGTCGACTCGTTTGACAAGGCCGGTCGGATCGCGGCCATTGGCCGTCGCATGTCCGAGCGTTCGACCCCCAGTTCATCACCCCCGGCCAATCTCGCCTTCGTCGCCAGCGAACGGCCGGAGGCCATGGAAGCGCGCGCCTCCTTGGCGCGACGGTACGGCGACGCCGACCCGGCAGACGCCCAGGCGATCGTCGCCCTGGGCGGCGATGGTTTCATGCTGGAGACGATCCACCGGTTCCTTGGCATGGGAGTTCCCATCTACGGCATGAACCGCGGCTCGGTCGGCTTCCTGATGAACGAGTATGTCGAGGAAGGGCTGCCCGAACGGATCGCCTGCGCTGAGCAGGCGCAGATACACCCCTTGCGCATGACGGCGGTCGACGCCAGCGGTCAGCGTCACGAGGCCTTGGCGTTCAACGAGGTCTCGTTGCTGCGCCAGACCCGGCAGACGGCCAAGCTGCGTATCACCGTCGACGGCCGGGTGCGGTTGTCGGAGATGCAGTGCGACGGCGCTCTGGTGGCGACCCCGGCGGGGTCCACCGCCTACAACCTGTCGGCCCATGGCCCGATCATTCCGCTGGACGCGCGCGTCCTGGCGTTGACGCCGATCAGCGCGTTTCGTCCGCGCCGTTGGCGCGGGGCGCTGCTGAATCACAAGGCCCAGGTGCGCTTTGAGGTGCTGGAGGGCGACAAGCGCCCGGTCAGCGCCGTGGCCGATAACTTCGAAGTGCGCGACGCGCTGGACGTGGTCATCGCCGAGGATCGGGAGATCGTCATGACGATGCTCTTTGACGCTACCCGCAGCCTGGAAGAACGCGTCACCGCCGAGCAGTTCCAGGCCTAGCGCGGCGTCGGTATCGGAGTCTCCGGGATCGTCGGCGGCGAACCCGGCAGGACCGGCAAGGGAAAGTCCGGCGTCCGCGCCGAATTAAGGGCGAGGACAGCGCCATCCACGGCCCTCTGGCTGCGCGACACCAGCGACCATCCCATGAAGCAAACCGCAGCGACCAGGACGAAGGCCACGACTCCGTACCAAGGGTTGGCGCGATCGGATGACTTGCGGGCGCTCTTCATGGCGGCCTCCTCTCGTCTCGGCACAGGAACGGAAGGCGGGCTGCGGCGGTTCCGGAACTGGAACGCAGGGCGAACACTTGGCTGGCTTGGCCGACGCCCCATGTTAGACATCCTGCAATGTCCGAATCCGACGCTTTCCCCTCCCCCACGCCGCGCATCAGCGACCTCGCCAGGGCCGATCCGCGGCCGGCTGACTATCTCGCGGGCCTGAACCCTGAGCAACGCGAAGCCGTAGAGGCTGTCGACGGGCCGGTTCTGGTGCTGGCGGGCGCCGGCACCGGCAAGACCCGCGTACTGACCACACGGCTGGCGCACATCCTGGCGACGGGCCGGGCGCGGCCATGGGAGCTGCTGGTCGTCACCTTCACCAACAAGGCCGCGCGCGAGATGCGCGAGCGGATCACCCACATCATCGGCGGCCAGGCCGAGGGCCTGCGCTGGCTGGGCACCTTCCACTCGGTGGCGGCCCAGATCCTGCGCCGGCACGCCGAGCTTGTGGGCCTGAAATCGAACTACACCATCCTCGACACAGACGATCAGGAGCGGCTGCTCAAGCAGGTGCTGGAGGCCGAGAACGTTGATTCCAAGCGCTGGCCGGCCAAGGCGCTCGCGGGTTTGATCGACCAATGGAAGAATCGCGGCTGGACTCCGGAGAAGGTGACGCCGGGCGAAAGCGCGCTCTTCGCCAACGGCCGGGGCCAGGCGCTGTACCGGCTCTATCAGGAGCGCTTGCGGCTGTTGAACGCCTGCGATTTCGGCGACCTGCTGCTGCACAACATCGAGATATTCACCGGCCATCCGGACGTGCTGGCGGAGTTCCACGACCGCTTCCGCTACATCCTGGTGGACGAATACCAGGACACCAACGTCGCCCAGTATCTGTGGCTGCGGCTGCTGGCCCAGGCCCGCCGCAATGTCTGCTGCGTCGGCGACGACGACCAGTCGATCTACGGCTGGCGCGGCGCCGAGGTGGACAACATCCTGCGGTTCGAACGGGATTTCCCTGGGGCCAAGGTCGTCCGGCTGGAGCGCAACTACCGCTCGACAAGCCACATCCTGGGCGCCGCGGCGGGGTTGATCGCCACCAACAAATCTCGGCTGGGCAAGACGCTCTGGACCGAGGCGGAGGGCGGCGAGAAGGTCGTCGTCCGCGGGGTCTGGGACGGCGAGGCCGAGAGCCGGCTGATCGCAGAGGAGATCGAGCGCGCGAAGAGAGGCGGAACCGACAAGGACCCGCGGGCCTATGCCGACGTCGCGATCCTGGTGCGAGCCTCGCACCAGATGCGGGCCTTCGAAGAGCGTTTCATCCTACTGCAAATTCCCTACGTCGTGATTGGCGGGCCTCGGTTCTTCGAGCGGGCGGAGATCCGCGACGCCATCGCCTACCTCAGGCTGATCAGCTCGGAGGACGACGACCTGGCTTTCGAGCGGATCGTCAACACGCCCAAGCGCGGCCTGGGCGACACCACGGTCCAGCGGCTGCTGCAGATGGCGCGGATGCAGGGGATCACCGGCATGACCGCCGCGCGGCGGATCATCCTGACTGACGAACTCCCCTCTCGTACGCGGACCAGTCTCGCCAACTTCGTCCGCGACATCGACCGCTGGCGTGGCCAGGCGGCTGACGTCGCGCACCCTCGCCTGATGGAGACCGTGCTGGAAGAAAGCGGCTACGTCGAAGCGCTCAAGCTTGACAAGAGCCCGCAGGCGCAAGGCCGGCTGGAGAACCTCAAGGAGCTGGTCCAGTCGATGGCGGGATATGAAACGCTCGCCGCCTATCTTGAACACATCGCCTTGGTGATGGACCTGGAGCAAGCCGCTGGCGGCGACCGCGTGCAGATCATGACCCTGCACCAGGCCAAGGGGCTGGAATTCCCACTGGTCTTCCTTCCCGGTTGGGAAGAAGGGGTCTTCCCGTCGCAGCGTTCGGTGGACGAGAAGGGCGAAAAGGGCCTCGAGGAAGAGCGACGCCTCGCCTACGTCGGCATCACGCGGGCGCGGGAAGAGGCGCGAATCTCCTTCGCCGCCAACCGCCAGGTCTACGGCCGCTGGACCAGCCAGCTGCCCAGCCGGTTCGTCGACGAACTGCCCATCGCCCACGTCGAGGCCGCGTCCGAGACCGGCTATTACGGCGGCGGGCCCGGCATGCAGCAACACGGCAGCCGCTGGGACGAAGAGCCGGGCTTCGGCTCTGGCTACTCCTCCCCCGGCTGGCGGCGCGCCCAGGCCAACGGCTATCGCGGCAGCCATCCTGGCCGCCAGGCGGTGATCGAGGGCGAAGGCCGACTTGTGGCGGTCTCGGAAAAGTCGGCCGCCAGCGATTTTGCGCGCGGCGACAGGGTTTTCCATGTGAAGTTCGGCTATGGCCGCGTCGCCGGCGTCGAAGGCAACAAACTGACCGTCGACTTCGAGAAGGCAGGCGAGAAGAAGGTCATCGACAGCTTCGTGGAGAAGGCGTGATCAGCTCCGGCGCCATCGCACTCGGCCTGGTCGCCGTCGCCTGTTTCATCGTCGCCTTGCTGTGCCTGGCCCTGCCCGGATGGAAAACCAAACCCCTCGCCGCCATTGCGATGACCGCGGCCGGGGCGATCCCCCTACACGCCTACTACTTCCACAGCGTCGCCCCGTGGCCGATCTCGGGCGTTGTCAGCGTGACCACGGCGGCCGGCGTCACCGCACTGGCCTTCATGTTCCTGGCGCTGCGCGTGTGGTTGCCTGAAGCGATGCGCAAGGAAGAGGCCGAGCAGGCCGACCGGGAGACCTGATCGGCGAAGGGATTGTTCCCGCTACGTTCCGGTGTAATCTCCGAGTCTCGACGCCTACATTGGGCGGGCGCCGGGACCTTTCCCTGGCCCTCTTGGTTTCCGGGACAATATGGCCGACCAGCAGAACATGATCCGCGTCCGCGGGGCGCGTGAGCACAATCTGAAAGACGTAAGCGTGGACATTCCGCGCGGCGAGCTTGTGGTGCTGACCGGGCTGTCCGGGTCGGGTAAGAGCTCGCTCGCCTTCGACACCATCTACGCCGAGGGCCAGCGCCGCTATGTGGAGAGCCTCTCGGCCTATGCGCGGCAGTTCCTGGAGCTGATGAGCAAGCCAGATGTGGACCTGATCGAGGGTCTGTCGCCGGCGATCTCCATCGAGCAGAAGACGACCAGTCGCAATCCGCGCTCGACAGTCGGCACCGTGACCGAGATCCACGACTATATGCGCCTGCTTTGGGCGCGGGTGGGCGTCCCCTATTCGCCGGCCACGGGCCTGCCGATCGAGAGCCAGACCATCAGCCAGATGGTCGACAAGCTGGCGGCCATCGACGAGGGCACGCGCCTCTATCTGCTGGCGCCGGTGATCCGCGGCCGCAAGGGCGAGTACCGCAAAGAGATCGCCGAGTGGCAGAAGGCCGGCTTCCAGCGGCTGAAGATCAACGGCGAATTCTATCCGATCGAGGATGCGCCGACCCTCGACAAGAAGTTCAAGCACGACATCGACATCGTCGTGGACCGGCTGGTCGCCAAGGCCGGGCTGGAGAGCCGCTACGCAGACAGCCTGGAGACGGCGCTGAAGCTGGCGGACGGCATCGCCGTGGCCGAATGGGCCGACAAGGACCCCACCGAGGAGGAGCCGCGCCGGCTGATCTTCTCAGAGAAGTTCGCCTGTCCGGTCTCCGGCTTCACCATCAGCGAGATCGAGCCCCGGCTGTTCTCGTTCAACAATCCCTACGGCGCCTGCCCGGTGTGCGACGGCCTGGGGGCGAAGCTGGCCTTCGACGTCGACCGCGTCGTGCCGGACAAGGACAAGACCCTGCACCAGGGGGCGATCGCGCCCTGGTCGCGCGGCCCCTCGCCGCTCTACACCCAGACGCTGCAAGCCTTGTCGCAACACTACGGCTTCCCGATGGATGCGCCGTTCCACAGGCTGCCGGAGCAGGCGCGACAGGTGGTGCTGTACGGCTCGGGCACGGACAAGATCCGCTTCATCTATGACGACAACGCCCGCAAGTACGAGGTCTCCAAGACCTTCGAAGGCGTGCTGCCGAACCTGGAGCGCCGATGGCGCGAGACCGACAGCGCGTGGGTGCGCGAGGAGCTTGGGCGCTATCAGTCGGAGACGCCGTGCACAGCCTGCGAGGGCTATCGCCTGAAGCCGGAAGCCCTGGCGGTGAAGATCGACGGCAACCACATCGGCCAGGTCAGCCGGCTGTCCATCCGCCACGCCCAGGAATGGTTCGAGGCTCTGGACGGCAAGCTCACGGACAAACAGATGGAGATCGCCCGGCGGATTCTGAAGGAGATCACCGACCGGCTGCGGTTCCTGGTGAACGTCGGCCTCGACTATCTGAACATGTCGCGCAATTCGGGCACCCTCTCGGGCGGCGAGAGCCAGCGCATCCGCTTGGCCAGCCAGATCGGCTCAGGGCTCACCGGCGTGCTCTATGTGCTGGATGAGCCGTCGATCGGCCTGCATCAGCGCGACAACACCCGCCTGCTGACCAGCCTGAAGGGCCTGCGGGACCTCGGCAATTCGGTCCTGGTCGTCGAGCACGACGAAGAGGCGATCCTGACCGCCGACCACGTCATCGACATGGGTCCGGCCGCCGGCGTCCATGGCGGCAGCGTGATCGCCGAGGGCAAGCCGGCCGACATCATGGCGAACCCGAAGAGCATCACCGGCCAGTATCTGTCGGGCGCGCGGGAGATCGAGGTGCCGCTGGAGCGCCGGCCGATCTCCAAGAAGCGCGTGCTGCGGGTCTCCGGCGCCACGGGCAACAATCTGAAGGGCGTCACCGGGGAGATCCCGCTCGGCACCTTCACCTGCATCACCGGGGTGAGCGGCGGCGGCAAGTCGACCTTCACCATCGAGACTCTCTACAAGGCCGCCGCGCGCCGGCTGCACAACGCCTCCGACGCGCCGGCCCCGCATGATCGGATCGAGGGGCTGGAGCAGTTCGACAAGGTCATCGACATCGACCAGTCGCCGATCGGACGGACCCCGCGGTCGAACCCGGCCACCTACACCGGCGCCTTCCAGCCGATTCGCGACTGGTTCGCGGGGCTGCCGGAGTCCAAGGCCCGCGGCTACGGGCCCGGGCGGTTCAGCTTCAACGTCAAGGGCGGCCGCTGCGAGGCCTGCCAGGGCGACGGGCTGATCAAGATCGAGATGCACTTCCTGCCCGACGTCTACGTCACCTGCGATGTCTGCCACGGCAAGCGCTACAACCGCGAAACCCTGGACGTGGTGTTCAAGGGCAAGACCATCGCCGATGTCCTCGACATGACCGTTGAGGAAGCCGCAGAGTTCTTCAAGGCGGTGCCGCCGATCCGCGAGAAGATGGATACGCTGAAGCGCGTGGGCCTGGGCTATGTGAAGGTCGGCCAGCAGGCGACGACGCTCTCCGGCGGCGAGGCCCAGCGGGTCAAGCTTTCGAAGGAGCTGTCGCGCCGGGCGACGGGCAAGACCCTCTACATTCTGGATGAGCCGACGACCGGCCTCCACTTCGAAGACGTGAAGCAGCTTCTCGAAGTGCTCCACGAACTGGTCGACCAGGGCAACACCGTGGTTGTCATCGAGCACAATCTGGACGTGGTGAAGACAGCAGACTGGCTGTTGGACTTCGGCCCTGAGGGCGGCGACGGCGGCGGCGAGATCGTAGCCTTCGGCACCCCGGAACAGGTGGCGGCCAACCCGCGCAGCTGGACCGGCCGCTATCTGGCCGAGTTGCTCGAGCGGCACGAGACGCGGCGCAAGGCGCGCCGCCGCAAGCTGGCCTAGTCCTTGAGCGCCTGGTAGGCGGCCGCCCAGGGGGCGTAGACCAGGGTCAGCAGGAACGGCGAGGCGGCGAGGTTGAGCGCCATCGCCACCAGGTAACGCACCGGATGGGCGGCGAAGGCGTCCGCTCCGGCCTGGAAGAGGTCCTGGAAGCCGCCAATGGCGCCGGCGCCCACGGTGATCGCTACGCCGAGGGCCACCTCGGTCATGGCCGCGAGGAAGGCCACGAGCACGAGGGTTCCAAACAGCCGCGGGGCGTGGCCGCGCGTGAGCCGCCAGGCCGCGCCGGGATCAACCCTGCGATCGACGAAGGTTTGCGGGCCGATGACGCTGATGCGGGTCAAAAGCCAGAGGGACAGGGGTGCGGCGGCGAGCATCAGCCAACCGCTCAGCGAGGCGACGATCCCGCCCAGGATCGCGGCAACAACGAAGGGCCCGGCGCCCACGGCGACGCCGATTAGGGCCACGGCGAACAGACGTAGCTCATCAGGACCCAGGCGGAGGTAGAGAAACTCCGGCGGGCCCGAGCGCAGCATGCGGCGCCAAAGGGCGGACACCACCATCACTTGAACCGCGACGCCGCCAATCGACAGGATGACGACGCCCGCCGGCGGCCCAAAGGCCTCGAACCGCGCCGCGCCCATGACGCCCAGGCTCACCAGCAGGACGATCACGAGGAAAACGGCGCCGATGAACAGGGCGAGCAGGTTGAACAACGACCATCCGACCACCAGCCGCCAATCGCGGGCGATCACATTGAATCCGGCGACGGCGACATCCCCCGGCGAAAGGCTCGACGGCGGCCGTGAATGGGGCTCCGCGTCGAGCGTTGCGCTCATGGGGTCTGCTGAGCCCTCCGCGTGCGACGCAGGGGATCGACGGACAGATCGCCGTGCAGCTGCTCATAGGCCACAGCGAACGGGGCGTAGATCATCACCACCTGCAGGACCGAGAGGATCAGCTGGAGCAGGAAACTGACCAGCATGGCGCCCACCGCCAGGGGCGACAGATGAGTCGGATCGGCCATGGCGTCCTGGCCGCCAGCGGCGGCGACGAAGGCGGTGCCCATGATGGTGATCAGGATCCAGACCATGACGTAGAAGATAACCGCCAGGACCATCATGCCGAGCAGCGGCCAGAAGGCGCCGCGCGACAGGAGCCAGGCGTCCTTGAGGCTGACGCGCTGCAAAACGAAGGTCATGGGCGTGGCCATGGACAGGCGAACGCCCACCCAGCCCGCGAACGACATGACCAGAACGACGACCAGAGCCTCAACCGCCGGTCCCGCCGCGGCGGCGAGCCGCGCCAGGGTGAGCGCGGCGACGACGCAGACGACGCCGACGGAAAACAGCACGAGGTTGACCAGCACGAGCCGCAGTTCATCCATGCCCAGGCGCAGGTGGACGAAGCCCTTCTCCTGCGGTCGCAGGATGATGCGATAGATGCCTGCCGTCAGGATCGACATCAGGGCCACGGCCATGATCAGCAGGGCGATGAAGGCCGGCGCCGAGTGGACCAGCACCTCGGCGGCCTTGTCGGGATCATTGAGGCCGCCGTCCTTGGTGAGCTTGATCAGGTCGGGGCCGACCAGTCCCAGCATCACGGCGCCAATCAGCAGGATTCCGGCGCAATAGACTCCCGCCCAGGCCAGAACTGTGCCCGGGCGTTCGCGGGTGAGCCGGAAGCCCTCCAGCGCCGCGTCGCTCGCCGAAAACCTAGTCATCGCAACCCCATCGGCGCGCGACTCAATCCCCTGAGTCGCGCCGCCCTACACGTGACGTCACAAGTGGGCGCCATCCCCATGTGCGCAAGGCCCGGCTCGCGATCCTTGGCGATCGTTGCTACTTAGCCGCATGAAGAACACACCTATTCATGTGATCGGCGCCGGTCTGGCCGGCTCCGAGGCGGCCTGGCAGGCGGCGGAGGCCGGCGCGCAGGTGATCCTGCACGAAATGCGGCCGGTGCGCCGCACCGATGCGCATCATACGGACGGCCTGGCCGAGCTGGTCTGTTCGAATTCGTTCCGCTCCGATGACTGGACGGGCAATGCGGTGGGTCTGCTGCACGCCGAGATGCGCCGGATGGGGTCGCTGATCATGGCCTGCGCTGACGCCCACCAGGTGCCGGCCGGTGGCGCTCTGGCGGTTGATCGCGACGGGTTTTCCGCCGCCGTGACCGCAAGGATCGAAGGTCACCCCAACATCAGCATCCTCCGCGAGGAGCTGGCCGACTTGCCGCCGGCGGACTGGACAAACGTGGTGGTGGCGACTGGCCCCCTGACCTCGCCGGCGCTGACCTCCGCGATCCTGGCCCTGACCGGCGAGGACCAATTGTCGTTCTTCGACGCGATCGCCCCCATCGTCCACCTCGAGTCCATCAACATGGACGTGGCCTGGCGCCAGTCGCGCTATGACAAAGAGGGGCCTGGCGGCGACGCAGCGGCCTACATCAACTGCCCGATGGACAAGGCCCAGTACGAAGCCTTCATCGACGCCCTGTTGGCGGGTCCCAAAGCCGAGTTCCGCGACTGGGAGAACGTGCCCTATTTCGACGGCTGTCTGCCCATTGAGGTGATGGCCGAGCGCGGCCGAGAGACCTTGCGGCATGGACCGATGAAGCCCGTCGGCCTGACCAATCCTCGCGATCCCCTGGTCAAGGCCTACGCTATCGTCCAGCTCCGCCAGGATAATGCGCTTGGCACGCTGTGGAATATCGTCGGCTTCCAGACCAAGCTGAAGCACGGCGCCCAGGCGGAGGTCTTCCGCATGATCCCCGGCCTGGAGAACGCCGTCTTCGCCCGGCTGGGCGGCCTGCACCGCAACACCTTCCTGAACAGCCCTCGCCTTCTCGACGGCCAGCTACGCCTGAAGGCTGATCCGCGGTTGCGGTTCGCAGGACAGGTGACGGGCGTCGAAGGCTATGTCGAGAGCGCCGCCATCGGCCTGCTGGCCGGCCGCTTCGCCGCCGCGGAGCTCGCCGGCGAGCCTCTGGCGCCGCCGCCGGCGACCACGGCGCTCGGCGCCTTGATCGGCCACATCACCGGCGGTCACCTGGATGGTGGCAAAGGCTCGTTCCAGCCGATGAACATCAACTACGGCCTGATCGCGCCGCTCACCGAAGGAGTCGCCAAGCGGGCCGAGGACGGCCGCCGGTTGGGCGCCAAGGACAAGACCCGCGCCAAGAAGCTAGCGGTCGGCGAACGCGCCCTAGTTGAGTTGGACGGCTGGATCGACGCCCGCGGCGTCTAGATCCGACCCACGGCTACCGCCCAGGTCACACGCGCCTTCCGCGCGAAATCGCCTTCGCCCTTGCGGCGAGCGCCCAGGACAGCGTGGGCGACGGCCGGGAACGCCTTGGCGCTGAGCCGACGCGCCAGCCTGCGCGCGGCGCGCTGTTCTCGGGCCGCGAGATCTGAAAGGTCCGCCTGTTCGGCGGCGCGCCACGACAGCGACCACGCCGCCCCGATCGCCTGGGCCGCATCGAAGTCGCACGTCGGATCCAGCAGCCGCACCGCAAGCCGCGCGCAGCCGCCGCCGGTGTCCCTCGCCCAGGCCAGGGCCTCGGCTTCCGTCATCGGCGTGGGGTCGAGTTCGCGATAGCGGGCGTCGACCAGAGGTTCGACATCGGCGCGGGTCAGGCCGCGCTCGGCCAGCCGCGAGAGTCCGAGGACGCCAGGGTGGTTGCGCGGCGCCTTGCCGGCGAAGACCTCGTCGGCGGCCTCGCTCCACCAGGTGAGGCGAACCTCGGCGACCAGGGCGTTGCTGGCGGTTCGAGGGGCGCGGGCCAGTTCGTAGTCGAAGGCGTAGAGGCCGATCAGGTCGGTGCGTAGGGCCGCGTCCGACACGAACCGCGCCGAAAGCCAGCGATCAGGATCGACACGGCTGACCAGGCTGTCCAGGTCGTCCCCCGGCGACATCGCAAAGCTCCAAAGGCGGAAGGCCCGCCGGCTGGTGGGCCTTCCCTAAGCTACCAGACGGCTTGAACTCAGCCGAAGATGGTCTGGTTCATCGCCATAGTGGCCAACATCGGCAGCGACAACAGGGTGTTGGTGCGCGAGAACAGCATGGCCTTTCGCCCGGCGGCGGCCTTTTCCTCGGCCGTGCCGTCGACAATGCCCAGCGCGATCTTCTGGGCAGGCCAGATGAACATCCAGACGTTCATGAACATGATCGTCGCCAGCCACATGCCCAGGCCGATGAAGCTGTGTTGCGGGACCTGGAAGCCGTCCAGGGCGCCGAGCGTGAAGGCCTGCAGCAGGTAGCCACGGTCGATCGCCAGGATAACCCCCATCACCCAGGTGGCGAGCGCCGCCCAGCGGAACCAGAACAGCGCCTCAGGCGCGATGAACTTGGACACGGCCGGCCGCAACTCAGCCGGGATTTCCGGCATCTTCCGGATCTGCACAAAGTTGAAGTAGTAGAGCAGCCCGATCCACAGGATGCCGAAGAAGACGTGCAGCCAGCGGAAGACGGCTTCGAAGAAAAGCCTGTCGGCGCCGCCATGGTGCATCGCGTATCCGACCACGATCACCATCGCGAGCAGGAACGACACGATCATCGTATTGCGGAAGTTCGAGAGAAGTCCGGCCATCTTTCGCGCCCCTTATGAGTTTCCAATCCCTGACCTAGGTATAGGGCCATTTGCGCGGCCCGCAACGGCGGCGCTTAAGGGAGGGCGATCAGGGCGCAGGCCAACCGTCGGCCTTCAGCGGTGAGGACGTTGTAGAGCTTAGCCGCGGCGGGCGTGTCCATGAACTCCAGGCCGATGCCTGCGGCGCGCAGCGCATCGCGGGTTTCACGCGAAGGCTGGGCGTTACGCGCGCCAACGCCAAGCAGGAGAAATTCGACTTCCGAGGCCCCTGCCGAGATGACCGAGGCGATGGCGGCAGGCGTGACTTCAGCCAGACTGGTCACCGGCCAGGCCCAGACGGCGTCCTGGACAATCAGGACCGAGCCCTCGTGGCGCGCGCCTGACAGGCGGAAGCCGCCTGACCCATAGGCATCCACCGACGGTGCGTCGCGGGCCACGATGGCTCCTTACGCCCGCGCGCGGGGCACGACCTCGACATCCTCGTCGCCGCGCTTGACGCCCCACAACAGGATGACCGGAGCCGCGACGTAGATCGACGAATAGGTGCCGATGATGATGCCGAACATCAGGATCAGCGACATGCCAAAAAGGCTCGGCCCGCCGAAGATCGCCAGGCCGCCCAGCGCCAGGATGGCCGTGAGGCCGGTGATGACGGTGCGCGACAGGGTCTCGTTGATCGACAGGTCGATGACCTCGCGCAACGGCAGGCGCTTGTATTTGCGCAGGTTTTCACGGAGGCGGTCGAACACCACGACCGTGTCGTTCATCGAATAGCCGATGATCGTCAGGATCGCGGCCACAGTGGTCAGGCTGAACTCGAAGTTGAAGAGCGCGATCAGGCCGAAGGTCAGGATCACGTCGTGGAACAGGCCGATCACCGCGCCCAGGCCGAACTGCAGCTCGAACCGGAACCAGATGTAGAAGAGCATCAGCAGGATCGCGAGACCCAGAGCCATGATCCCACTGGTGAAAAGTTCGCCTGAAACCTTGGGGCCGACCACGTCGGCGCGGGCGAAGGTCACGTCGCCCAGGGCGCGAGTCAGCTCCGCCTTGACCTTGTCCACCGTGGCCGAGGGCGAGGCTCCGGGGGGCGTCTGGAACCGCGCCATGGCGGTGGTGTCCGAGCCGAAGGCCTGGACCTGCACATCGCCGAGATTGAGCGTCTCGACAGATTCCCGCACCGCGCCGAGGTCAACCGGCTTGGGCGCCGTCGAGAACTCCAGGACGGTGCCACCCTGGAAGTCGATGCCGCAGTTCAGGCCGCCGCAGGGCGGCTTCAGGGGATAGAGCACCATCGCAAGCGAGCCGATCACCGCGAGCAGCGAGATGACGGCGGCGAGGCGCGAGAAGGCGACGAAGCGGAAGTTCGTCTTCTGCGGCAGGAGCTTGATCAGGGGCCACATGGGACTTCTCGCTCAGACGATCGGCAGGGTCTTCGGGCGGGCGGTGCGGAACCACCATGCCAGAAGCACCTGGGTGACGAGGACGGCGCTGAACACCGAGGTGAGGACGCCGATCGACAGGGTCCAGGCGAAGCCCTTCACGGGACCGGCACCGAACTGGAACATGATGAGGGCCGCCAGGATGGTCGTGACGTTGGCGTCGATGATGGTGCCCATGGCGCGCGAAAAGCCGGCGTCCATGGAGGCGATGACGCTGCGCCCGGACCGGAGCTCGTCGCGCATGCGCTCATAGATCAGCACGTTGGCGTCGACGGCCACGGCGAGCGTCAGGATCAGGCCGGCGATGCCCGGAAGGGTCAGGGTCGCCTGAGTGAGGCTCATCGTCGCGATGATCAGGAGGCCGTTGATCGCCAGGGCGATCACCGAGATGCCGCCGAACAGGAAGCCGTAGGACAGCAACATGAAGAGGAGGATGGCGACAAAGCCAACGGCGGTGGACAAGGTCCCGGCCTTGACCGCATCGGCACCCAGCTCGGCCCCGACGGTCTTCTGCTCTTCAACCTTCAGCGGCGCGGGCAGCGCGCCGGCGCGGAGCAGCACGGCGAGATCGTTGGCCGACTCGGTGGTGAAATTGCCGGTGATCTGGCCGGAGCCGCCGGTGATCGCGCTCTGGATCACCGGGGCGGAGATGACCTTGCGGTCGAGAACGATGGCGAACTTCTTGCCGAGATTCTGGCTGGTGGCGTCGCCGAAACGGCGCGCGCCCTGGGCGTTGAATCGGAAGGTCACCAGCGGGAGGCCGCTCTGCTGGTCGAAGGCCGAGCGCGCGTCTGTTAGCATTTCGCCGGTGACCAGCGAACGCTTGGCGACAACGTAGGCGGCCGTATAGCCGTCCTCGCTGGGCAGGAGCTCGGAGCCCGGCGGAATGCGGCCGGCGGCGATGTCCTGCGGGGTGACGGTCTCGTCGACCATCTGGAAAGTCAGCTTGGCGGTCTGACCGATGATCGACTTCAAGCGCTCAGGATCGCTTTCGCCCGGCGCCTGGACGACGACGCGGTTCTTGCCCTGGCGGATGATGGTCGGCTCGCGGGTGCCCAGCTGGTCGATCCGGCGACGGATGATCTCGATCGACTGCTCGACGGCGCGAGCGCCGGCGGCGTCAATGGCGGTCTGACTGAAGGCCAGGACCAGCCGCTGGTCGGGCGCGGTGCGAATATTGACGTCGCGCGCCGGCGCGCCGCCCATGGCGCCTGGCTGGGCCACGCCGCCGAGCGCATTATTCAGCGCCGTCTGGGCCTTCGACACGTCCGCCGGATTGCTGATCCGAACGGTGATCTCGCTGCCCGCGACCCCCAGGCCGGTGAACGGCACGGATTCTTCGCGCAGCGTCGTGCGCACGTCCTCGATCGCGTTGGTCAGCCGCTCAACCTGCAGCGCCGAGGTGTCGACCTCGAGCAACAGGTAAGAGCCGCCCTGTAGGTCGAGCCCGAGGTTCAGCGTCTGCTTCGGCATGAACGCCGGAAGGGCGTTGCGGGTCTGCTCGGGCAGCAGGTTCGGCAGGGTGAAGAGGATGCCGAAGACCACCGAAAGGGCGACGAGGACGACCTTCCAGCGCGAAAGGTTCATCATGACGGAAGCGACCTAGTTCTTCGGGTCGTTCGCCGGCGCAGGTTCGCCGCGGGTCCGCACTTCGGCGACCATGCCTTTGACAGCCTTTACGGTGACGCCGGTGGCGATTTCGACGCCGATTTCCTTGTCCTCGACGCGGACCACCTTGCCGATCACCCCCGAGGGCAGGACGACGGTGTCGCCGCGTTTGATGGCCGCGAGCGCCGCAGCGTGCTCACGGGCGCGCTTCTGCTGCGGGCGGATCATCAGGAAGTAGAACAAAACGACCAGGCCGATCAGCGGCAGGAACTGCATGATCATGTCCATACCTCCCGGTTGTCCGGCGGCGGCGGTCTGAGCGAAGGCGGGGGTGGCGAACATGGCCTCTCCGGAAGGTCAGGGCGGCGCGGGCGAAAGGGCCCGTCCGAAAGTCGGCGGAAGCTATGCGCTGGCCCGCCCTTTTGCAATGGAAGCAGCGGCTTTGCATTTGCCAGTGGGGAGTCTAAGCCACGGCTCCATGAAAAAGGACCTCAAGTCCCTCCTGGAACGGATCGCCGATGCGCTGGACCGCCTGGCGCCTGCGCCGCCGCCGCCGCCGAGCTTCGACGCCGCCAAGCTGTTCCGCCACGACCCGGCGACAAACGGCTTCCACGCCGCGCCGGACTATCCCCTGCATCTGGACAGCCTGGTGGGCATCGAGCGCCAGAAAGGCGAGTTCGTCCGCAACCTGACGCGGTTCGCCGACGGCCTGGCGGCCAACCACGTCCTGCTGTGGGGTGTGCGCGGCGCGGGTAAGAGTTCGATCACCAAGGCCGCCTTCATGGCCGTCGCCGAAAGCCGCGCCGCACTGAAGCTGGTGGAGGTGGATCGTGACGAGGTCGCCGCGCTGCCGGCCCTGTTCGACACCTTGCGCAATCGCGAAGAGCGCTTCGTGGTCCTGTGCGACGACCTCTCATTTGAGGAAGGCGCCGCCGCGGCCAAGGCGTTGAAGTCGGCCCTGGAAGGCGGCGTCTCGGGTCCGCCGGCCAATGTGCTGTTCGTCGCTACCTCGAACCGACGCCATCTGATGCCCCGGGACAATTCCGAGGCCCGCGGCCTGATCGCCACCGCTGAGGACGCCGAGGAGGAGGTCAGCGTCTCCGACCGATTCGGCCTGTGGATCGGCTTTCCGCCGATGGACCAGCCGACGTACCTGGCCGCCGTGCGCGGCTACGCGGAGCGCTACAAGCTGGACGTCGACGACCTCGACCGCCGCGCCCTGCAATGGGCCCAACGCCGCGGCGGCCGGTCAGGCCGGGTGGCCTGGCAGTTCATCCGCGACCTGGCGGGCGAAAAGGGCGTGAACCTACCGCTTTAAGCCGCCGCCTTTGCGCCGAAACGCTCGGTCGCGAGCGCCTGCATTTCTTTGGCTTCAGCCGCCAACCCGCGGGCGAGCAGAGCCTTGACCAAACGCTGGGCCATGGAGTCGGACTGGAGGTAAGACGTCTTGAACTCGGCGAAAATCGCTTGGCCGGTCTCAGCATCGCCATAGGCCCGCAGCCAGTTGGCCACCATGGTCAGGGTGGGCCGTTCACTAGGGCGCTCCCGTAGCGACAAGACGGCTTCAGCCAGCGCGCGGTCGCCGTGACCCAGCGCCTCGAGGCTGCGGGCGCGAAAGCGGCGCAGGATGAAATCCTCGCGCTGACCGAGGCTGGCCCAGGTTTTCAGCGCGGCGAGCGCGCCGGCGTGATCGCCCGCCTCCACCAATATGCCGACCCAGTTCTGGACCAGCCGCTCATGTTCAGCGCGGATCTGCGTGGCGGGCAGGCCGGCCATCATACGCATGGCGCGCTCGCCCAGGATCCGGCCCGCGGCGAGCTTGCCACGGCGATCGGCCAAGCGGCTCGCTCCGCCATAGAGCAGCGGCGAGGCCTTGCGGGCCGCCCGCATCGTGCGGACGAAATCGCGCTGATCGATCGTTCCGCGAATGGCGGCGAGCGTCGCGCTGCTCAGAAGATCGGTCTCCGCAAGAATGCGCGACACGTCATGTTCGGCGAAGGCCACCCGGATCTGTTTCAGCGGCCGACAGGCGGCGATCAGGTCCACGTGGTTTTGGTCCGGCTCGTAAAGCGGGTCAGAGAAGACGATGACTTCAGTTTCGCCGATCATCGCCGGCATATCGTCGTTCAGGTACGTGATGCGCCGCTGATCCTTGATCCAGCGATCCTCCCAGGGAACCTTGGCGGGATCGACAGAGAATTGCGGCACCGAGACCACGGCGCGGTCAGCCTTCAGGGCGCCCGTCGCCAGCAAGGCCGCATAGCCACCCATGCTGGAACCGTAGGTGACGATCTCCTTGAAGCCCTGCTGCTGGGCATAGAGACGCGCGAGCTTTAGCGCCGGGGCGAATTCCGGCGTCTGCCACCAATGGTTAGCTTTGCTGATGAAATGCACGGCCGACAGGCCGTTCTTCTCGAAGAAGCCCTGCCCTGCGCCCGCCGCGGCCGGCGGCTTGTGATCACGCCCCGTGAAGGTGACGACCAGGATATCCCTGGCGCCAACATCGGAAATCGTGACCCTAAGATCGGCGCCCTCAATCAGGGCCATCTCGTCTTCCTCTCACCGCGCGCCGCCAGTCGCGGTCTTGTCCAAGCATTATTGAGGACGGCGCGCCCAGATCAAAGACTTCTTCTGAGCAAAGTCGGCCGATCGCCTAACCTTGTTGCACGGCCCTCGCGGCTGGCTTACCGGAACAGCATGATCCTGATCGACGGGGCCCATCTGAGTGCGACGCTGTTGGGAGCGGATCGCAAGGACGTTCTGGTTGTCACCTTCAGTGGCCGCGAGCCGGCGCCGCCCGCCCGTTCCGGTGCGGCCCAGGAATTCTTCCGCAAGAACGGCGTGGCCTGCGTCCATTTCATCGCCAAGCAGAACCACTGGTGGCAGACTGAGGAGCTCGAACCCGCCCTCGATATTGTCGCCAATGTCGCGGAACGGCAGGGCTATCAATCGATCGTCACCTACGGTTCCAGCATGGGTGGCTATGGGGCGCTGATCGCGTCTGGCCGGCTGAAGGCTGTGCGCAGCGTGGTCGATACGCCGCAGTTCTCCGTCGATCCGGCGAAGACCGGCTGGGATGATCGATGGCTCAAGGACACCCGCGGCCTGTCCTTCGCCGAGGATCGGTTTGACGATCGCGTGGGTCCCGGCGAGATCTATGTCTTCTCCGATCCCGGCTTCGAGACCGACCAGCGCCACGTGGACATGATCGCGGCGCTGCGTCCCGTTCGCCACATGCGCGCGGCCTTCGCCGAACACGCTGTCTCCCGTGTGCTGTTGGAGGCCGGGGTTCTGCAGACGGCGACTCTGGAGGCCCTGACCGGCGCCCTGAGCGAGACGCGGTTCAAGGCCCTGCTGCGCGCCGGCCGCCGAACCTCGCCGCTGATCTACGCCGGCGCGTCCCGCGCGCTCGCTCGGAACGGCAAGGTCAAACTGGCGGACCGGTTCGGCGCCCGCGCGGTGGACCTCCTGATGACCGCGCCGCCCTCGGCGATGCGCCTGGAGCATGAGCGCCTTCTGCAGCAACGCGCCGAGAGCCTGATGGCCGATGGCCGCGCGCTCGACGCCGTCCCGATCCTTGAACGCTGGAAGCCGACAGACTCTGACGCCAAGGCGACCCATGACCGCCTGCACGCCGCAGCCTTACATCAGGCCGGGGATGCGGCCGGCGCGCTAAAGCGCGCATCCGCCCTGGTTCGCGCCGGTGTGGCGGATCGCGAGTCCCTGAACCTGCTGGCCGATTGCGTGAAGGACGCCGACCGCAAACACGCCGCCAGCGCGGTGCGCGAGTTCCGCGACGTCTTCCTGCAGGCTGAGGGCCCCACCCTGCGGCTGATCGGGGCCTTGATGGGCAAGAATCTCGACCAGGATGTCCTGGAGCTTTGCGAGGCCGGCGCCGCGCGTTTCCCGGCAAGGGCGGACAAATTCAACGGTGTCCGCGCCCAGCTGACGCGGACTTAGGGAACGGCCATTGCCCGCGCCGGGAAGGTCACGCCCTCCCGACGGTGGAAGGCGAAGGGTTCAGGTCTGGCGCGAAGGTCGAGAACGCTCTTTTCGAAGTTCTCCCGACGCTCCTCGGTCTCTGAGCGAACGCGGACGCCGCGGATCGGCAGGTTGCAGATCTCGCCTTCAACCTTGCTGAGCGCATAGGCCACCAGTCGCTCCGGGTGGAGCGGCGCCTTGCGCGTGTATTCCTCCACCAGGTCGACCCGCTCGCCGTAGGCTTTGGCGGCGATGTGGCCACAGACGGCGATGCGGTCGTTGAAGCCGCCGTAGCCGTGCCAGGCGGGGATGGCGGCGGACTTCTCATCCATCACTGGGAAGAGTTCAGCCGGGACCAGCGGATTGAGCCACCGCAGGTCAGGCCGCAGGAAGACGTAGCGATCAAAGGTCTTTCCGGAAGCCTCCAGCAGGCTCCAGGCCGCCCGCAGGCTGACCAGCTGGTAGAGGATGTTGCTGACCGACTTGAAGTCGTCCTCGTACATGTCCTTCCGCGCCTTGGCGAAGGTCAGGTAGGGCTCGATCAGGTCTGACTTCTGTTTGCGATAGGCGAACACATCGCAGGGCAGGTCCAGCGAAGGGCCGCTGTTAAGCTTGACGCCGAACTCGCCGGATCGCGGGTTCCAGATCGCCTCGACGAGGTTCATGGCGGCGAAGCCCTGAATCGCATGGCCGTCCGCGCGCAGAGGTTCGACGACGTTCTGGTAGATTGACGCGACGGTGCTGGGCATCACGCGCGCCAGACCAAAGAACACCAGAGCCACGTTCATCGTCGTCAATCCCGGCCGCGAAGCATCCCGGTTACTTCTTGGCCGCCCCAGCCGGCGTCGGCAAGGCGTAAACCAGGCCTGACGGATGCTCTCGCCAGCCCTGCACGGTTTCGCCCGGCGCGGTGTCGGCGCTGACATTGCGCAGCCTTAACAGGCGAGCGCGGCGGATGAGGATCGCCTCGGTCGGCGCCCCCGTAATGCGGACATTGTCGAGGGTGAGCTCGAGTGTGGCGTCCTGGTCGATCTGCGCTGTGGTGCGGTTCTTCTCGGCGATGAACATGGCGCGGCTGAACTTCGGCTTTGGCCCGCCGGTCATGGTCAGGTTCTGGAAGGCGACCTGGCCCTCGTCGATGCGGATCGGGCCCGAGTTGGTGAGCGTCACGTCGCGGAAGACCACGCGCTTCGGCGAAGGCCGGCCGGTGGTGTCATAGCCCGGCGTGCCGGTGCGGTGGCGACCGATACCGACGCGGATGGCCATGCCGCCGTAGCAATCTTTCGCAGTCAGGCGCTCGACGAGGATGTTGTCGGACGTCGTGTAGTCTGGCGGGATCGGCGGCTTGCGGCCGACGTGGTACCCGGCATAGGTCGGCGGCGTTGTCGGCTTGTCGTAGATCGAGATGACCGCGGCCGCGCCCTCGCAGCGGACGTCGGAGATAATCACATCGCGGGCCGACGACAGGTCGTACATTTCCGCGGAAGTATCCGGCCGCACGATGAAGGTGTTGCGCCGACTGACCATGCGGCTAACGACGCCATCGAAGTCGAACAACTCGGCCATGTTGCGCCCGACATTGTCGTTGAGCTCGATATCGGTGACGTAGCGGGCGTTCATGCCCTGGGCGATATCGGTGAAGCGGTTGCCGTTGATCTTGAGGTTGCGGCAGTTCAGCAGGCTCAGGCCCCAGCCGCGCCGGCCGGTCGTGCCCTCCAGGGCGGAGTTCTTGAAAGCGCACTTCAGGAAGCTCACGCCATCGACGCCGTTCAGCTCGAAGCCGTAAGGACTCTGCGCGGTCGAGCTGAAGCGCTGGTCGAAGTCGAAGATCGCGTTTTCGAAGACGATGTTGCGCACCCCTTGCCCCAGCGGCGTGAGCGTCTGGCGCGTGGCGAACATGACCATCCGCGCACCCTTGGGGATCGGCTTGGGATAGTCCTTGCGCAGCGACATGACGAAGCGACCGCCCATGCCGATGCAGTGGGTCGGGCCTGCGAGCGTGATGCAGGGGATGATCGGGAATTCCGGCCCGTGGAAGCTGAAGGGCTTGCCCGCGTCGGCGGGATCGGGGCTAAGCGCCCAGGTTCCCTTAGGCACGATCCACGGGACACCGGCCTTGGCGGCGTCGGCAATGCATCGGCGGACGGCCTGCGTGTCGACCACTGGATCGCCGCGGCCGCCGCCGTAATCGGCCAGGTTGATCGGCTTGGCGCCTTGCGCCGCCGCGAGGCCGGCAGGGCCCAGGCCGCCGAGAACGGCCAGTCTTGCGAGAAGCGTCCTGCGGCTAAGGGCCATGTCGGTCGTCTCGTCCTACTTGATGCGGGCCATGCTGCGGTTCAGGAAATCAACGATGTCCTGGGCTCTTTGTTCGCGCTCGTTTGCGGCGGCCTCAAGGCCGGCGCGGGCCGCGCCGGCGAAGACGGCGGCCTCGTTGACGTCGGACAGGACCTTGTCGATCACCTGCTCCAGGTCGCTGAAGTCCGGGGCGCAGGCGACGACGTGGGCGCCAGGCTTGAAGATGTCGAAGCCGTGGGTCTGGACGAAGCCGCTCTCGGCCTTGATGACGACGCAGCCGGCGAAGACCGCCTCGAAGTCCTTCCAGGAATATTCGCCGTAGCCATAGGGCGAGACCAGGATCTTGGAGTCGCCCAGCGCCGCGGCGTAGGTGTCGGGCCCTAGCGAACGGCCGATCCCCAGCAGGACGTTGTGCTTGGTCATGCCGGCGAGAATCCGGCAGGCGTCCTCGCGGTGCCTGGTGATCAGATCGACGTCGTAGTTGACGACGCCGGAGAAGAAGACGTCCGCCGTGCGATGGCGCACCTTCGGTGTCTTGCGGCCGCGCACGCGGGTGTAGCGGTCCTTGTGGGCGAAGATCTGCAGGATCACCTCGATCTTATCGAGCTCCTCCTCGCTGAACACCACGCGCACCGGTGTCGCCGGCTCATCCGACAGCAGCGTGTGGTGATAGCGATCCAAGAGGGTGGGCGCATTGTAGAGCGCCTTGTCGCGCAGGCCGGTTTCCTTCGCGTAGCCGATCACGTGCGGGTTCTTCAGCAGGGGCCGGTTCTTCGCCGGGATGCTGCCGCTGGCGTTGCGCTCATAGATGATGGTCGGCGAATCGATCGACTGCGGCGAACGGCGGTCGGTGACCACTTGGCTCTGCACGATCTGAACGTCCGCGCCTTCAAGATTGCGGCCGATCGTCCAGCCGAGGTCAGCGATCTGCGATTCCGCTTCGAACCAGCCGTCAAAGCGATGGATGTACTTCTCATCGACGTCGATATTGACCTTCACGGGCGGGTTCCTGTTCTCGATGTTCGTAGCGGCGCCGGACCTGAGCGCTTCTTAGGCCGGTACATTGCGTATTTATGTCGGGGCGTCGCCATTCACCTGCGCGGCGACCTTAGGCGAACGCGCGCGCAGGGCGAAGCCGATCACGCCGATGGCGGCCTGGGCGCCCCCTGGGCCCTGGTTGTGCGTTTCCGGGCAGGTGATCTGCAGCCGGACAGGCCCCCCTTCGAGGGTCACCTCAATGGCGCGCCAATCGGTGTGGGCCGCCGCCAGAACGCCCTGGTCGGATGCGAGCGCGTCGACGGCGATGGTGAAGTTGCACGGTCCCTCCAGCGAGGAGCGCAGGCCGATCAGCAATTCATGAGGGCCCGCCTCGACGATCGGGTCGATCAGCAGGCTGGCGCCGCCCGCCCGGGTCCAGCAACCCCAGTGGTCGGGCCACCACCAGCCCTCGCCGCAGCGCGCCAGGGCGTCGGCCGCCGATGTCTCGGCTTCGGGGTCAACACCCAGGCCGTAGTAAACGTCCGTCTGGACCAGCAGGCTCGGCGGCGACGCATCGCCGCCGGCGAATCGCCGGGCGATCTCGCCGATGGCGGCGGCCCGCCGCGCGCCATCCGCGCCGAGGACGAACAGCGCCTCGCGGCGCAGGTTGAGGTCGCGGGCCTCAGCCCAACGCAGCATCGCCGCAGCGTCGGCCTCATGATCCACCAAGACCGCAAGGGTTTGCGGCATCGCGGCGAAGAGCTCGCGACCGATCGCGTCGTCGCCGGCGACCTCAGCGGCGGCCGGCAGGTAGACCAGGGTGCGAATCGACCGGGCCCGGCGCAGCGCCCGCAACTCCAGATCAAATGCGCCGGCCGTGTCGTGGCCAGCGAAATCGACGATCACCGCCCCGTCGGCGAAGGCGCACGGCGCCCCAGCAGCGGAGAGCAGGTTGAGCAGGGTCAGCAGGTCGGTCGCCGGCGGCTCGCCAGCGCGGCCGGCCAGGGCGGCGCGGAAAGCTTCGACCAGCAGGCTGGCCGGCAAACGACGCAAGCCTGGGGACGCATGGCGGCCGCCGCACAGCAACACGTCTTCGCTGCTTTCGACCACGTCGACGACCAGGGCCATGCAGGCGAGGTCCACCGGTGAGGGCGCGCCAGTCAATAGCGCCTCGACAAGGCGGGTGACGTGCAGGACGACCGGCGTCGCATCGGCGGGCCCGGCGCCCAGAGCCTCGGCCAGAGCCTCCAGCGAGAAGCGATGATCGTGATGAACCAGCCCCGCCAGTTCGCGGGTGCTGTCCCGCGCCAACCCCTCGATGTCGAGGGCGCGCATGTAGGCGAGCGCCGCGTCGGTCATACGGCCCTGCAGCTTCAGCGCGTGACCCAGATTGAGATAGGTGTCGGCGTTGGTCGGCTCCTGCCCGGCGGCGACGCGGTAAGCGCCTTCCGCCGCGCCAGGATCACCGGCCTCCTTCAGGGCGTGGCCGAACTGCACCCAGATGTGGGTCAGTTGCGGATTGATCGACAGAGCCTCGGCATAGGCATAGGCCGCGCTGCGCCAGTCCCGACGATCGCGCGCCTGGTCGCCACGCCCCGCCGCGGCGGCGGCGCGCAACTTGTCCGGGCCGAAATTGAGCATCAGCCGCCGGAATCGGTTCGGCTGAGCCTGAGGCAGCGCTGGCAGGTCGAGGGCGGCGTTCGCCGGCGGCGCGATCGACAGGGCGGAGTCGGCGGACATCGGCCGAACATCGCGGGATCGACGGAATAAATCCATCGTCAAGTCCGCCGCGCGGGCTGGAAGTTTCCGCGCTGCGCAACCGACATGCGCAGGACGGTCAAGCCAGGATCTCGCTGAAGAGTTCGAATTCCGAATAGGCGGCCTTGTCGATCGTGTAGTCGAGCGCGGTGGCGATGGCCGCGCGGCGCATCCGCTCGCGCGCCGAGGGGCGCAGGCCGACGTAGGCGGCGACCGCCGCCATGATCTCCGCGTCGCTGCGCGTATCGACGCGGAAGCCGTTGATCCAATGGCGCAGATATTCGTCCGAGCCACCCAGCAGCGGCACCAGCGGCACACATCCGCAGGCCATACCCTCCAGCCCCGTACGTCCGAAGGCCTGAAAGTCCGACAGGTCCAGGAACATGTCCGACTGGCGCAGCACCTCTGCAACGCCGGCGCGGCTCAAAGGGCCACGATTGTCGATCGACGGCGACAGGCGGACGCCGGCCTCGTCCAGATCCGACTGGGCGCAGCCGAACACCACAACCTCGACTTGATCCGGGAAAGCCTGAACGAGCATTTCCAGAATTCGGGCGGTGCGGTGCGGCGCGCGGCGCGGCGTCAACGGCCGCAGCATCGCGCTGATTGTCACCCGTGAACCCTCAACGCCGCGGGGGCCGGGATGGTAGGTGTCGTGGTCGATGCTGGGCGTGACCTTGGCCACGGGCCGGTGGTGGTTGGCGCTGACGATGTCGCACAGGAAGCGCGTCTTGGCGAACAACTGGGCATCCGGGATCACCGTGTAGGAGGCCCGCGACTCGTCCCACTCCGGCGTATGCGGAATGTTGAACAGGGGCTCGTAGTCCTGGATGTAGTAGCCCGCCCGCGGCGCGGCCGATCCCAAGCGACCCTGAACCTGGGCGACAAGATGGGCCGAGCGCCAGGTCGTCGCGACGGTCAGGTCATAGCCCCTAGCGGCGTCGGCGACCTCGTCAGCGCTCTGAAAAGGATGCAGAGCCACCGGACCATCCAGCATTTCGGGATAGGTCGTCAGAAACGGATCGAGGGTCGCCGCCGTCGTGCAGATGCCAACCTGCGCGCCCAGGCGATGCAGGCCATGGGCCTCCTGCACCACCGAGTGCGCGCCGCCGCCGCCGCCGGCGCCGGGAAGAACGAAGAGCACGCGCATCAGGAGGTCGCCTTCAAGCGTCGGCGCAGCGCATCGCGCAGCTGCGCCATGGCGGGGGTCTCCAGGAATTGCCTCCCGATGGCGCGGAAGTCGACCTCCGGGTGCATGGCCCGAAGCGCGCGGTCGCCGGCCGCCGTCAGTTCGGCGCGACGACCTTGGCCAAAGCTCGCGGATTTGACGTGGTGGACGTAGACGTGGTCGGCGACGCAGAGACGATAGCCAGCCTTGGCGGCGCGCAGGCACATGTCGTTCTCCTCGCCGTAGCCCTCGGGGAAGGCGGCCTCGTCGAAGCCGCCGATCTCCTCGAAGACGCTGCGGCGGATCAAAGTGCAGAACCCGTTGAGGAGGGGCGTGTCGGGAAAGGCGTGCAGAGAAACGTCCCGGACCGCGTCGGCCATGTCCTGCACGGTCCAGCCCTGCGGCAGGCGATTGACCATCCAGCGGCCCGCCCCGTCGTAGAGCTCCGGCACCGACTGATAGGTCGCCGCATTGGACACTGGCCCGACGAGCGCGATCCGCGGATCGGCCGCGGCGACATCGAGCAGACCTTTGAGCCACCCGTCGCTAACCAGCGTGTCGCTGTTCAGCAGCACGACCCAGTCTGCGGATGAACCCAGGACCGCGCGATTGGCGCTGGCGGTGTAGCCCAGGTTCTTAAGGTTACGGGTCAGCCGCATCCACGGCTTGTCGTCGATGAAGGCCTCGATGCGGACGCGGCAGTCCTCATCGGAGCCGTCGTCGACGATCCGCACGGTGTGCGGCACCGTCGTGCGCCGCGCGAGCGAATCCAGGCAGGCGAGAACCTCCTCGGTGGCGTTGTGCACGCAGACGGCGACTTCGACGCTGCCCTTAAGCTCCGGCCAAGTCCAACGCGGCGTCGGCATGCGCGCCGCGGCGATGGCGCCGGTCTCGGGCTCGGCCTTCAAGGCGACAGGCGTCAACCAGGCCTCAACGCCGCGGATCAGCCCCACCTGGGCGAGGATGCGACTGTCCTCGAGCTGGACCGGCGGCGGCGGCGCTTCCGGCGCGCGCTCAGCGCTCTCCAACCGCACGCCTCGAATCTGCATGGCCAGCGACTGACGCACGGCGAAGCCGAGGAAATATTCGCTGGACAGATGTTCGCTGTCGTCGACGTGGAGCATGTCCGGCTCGACGACAAAGCCAAAGGTCTGGGTCCGCCACTGACGCGAAAGAAGAACCTGGCGGGCGATCACCACCACCGGCGTCTCGAATTCGCGAACCTCCTGACCGACGCGGCGCAGCGTCCGCCGAAACAGCAGGACCTGGCCGACGAGCAGCCATTGCCGATCCAGCAGGTGGTGGTCGCCGGGCGATTCGCCGACGTCGCCAGCCCGCGCAGTGAAGGTGACCTGGAAGCGACCTTCCAGGCGAACAGGCTGCAGCTTGATCTCCAGCCGACAACCCTCGGGGGTGGCCGGCGCGGAGATCGACAGTCCCCATTCGGGGACGCGGACTGAGGGGTCAGGCGCTGGAACGGCGGCGAAATACGCCGGGACGTCGGTCTTGTGTTTGTAGAACCACCAGCCTTCGGCGGTTTCAAAATGGGTGCGCGCTTCGCGGCCCGAGATGCCATTGGGCCAGTGCTGCAAATCGCCATTCACCAGCAGGTTGAACCCAGGCGCCAGGCCCCGCGACATCATCTGCTCGAACCGGCCCTCGCCATCGTCGCCGCAGGCGACGCCGGCTAACTCAAGATAGCCGGGCTGGCCCGTCAGCGCCCGAGCGGAGACGCGGAAGGTCAGGGTCGGACCCGCGGCGCCGGAGAGCGGCGCGACGCCCTGCCGGAAACCCCAGTCGGCGTCGCAGACCGAACGGGTCGCCGCCACGACGGTCTCGCCGTCCAGCAGAGCGAGTTCGACCTCGACCAGCCGTGAGGCGCGGCCGAACAGGCCGAGCGCCAGCGCCTCCGCCTCGCCTTCCCGGCGCGGCGTGGCGACCCGCTGCTCAAGGATTGGGGTGAAAGCCTCATGGTCGACCCGCACCGACAGGGTCGCGCCGGAGAGGCCGCGGCGATCCCGCACCTCTGGCGCGAATGCGTAGGCGCCGCGCCGGATCTCGGCGGCGAGCAGCGTCCAGCCGGCGGGACCCTCGGCGGTCCAGTGGGCGAAGTCGCTGTTGACGCTCAACCGCGCGCCTTCGGTGTGACGAACCCGCAGATTCTCGGCCAGGACCACGCCATCCGCCGTCAAGACGGCTGCGGCGACGTCTGTTGCGGCGACTCCCGGCGGCAGGTTGAAGCGCGCCGCGCCGTCCCGAACCGCCGCGGTCAGCCGCGCAATCTCCGGCCCTGCCGGATCCTGCAGGATGATCGTCAGTCCATAGCCGTTGGGCAGCACGACGACCGGGCCGAACCCGACCGTGCATTCGTCGCCCTTAGCCTCGAGCCATCCCTGCAAAGGCGGGAACACGGCCTCCACGCCCGCCGCACGAACGACGGCGCCATGACGGGCCAATTCCAGAGGGCTGCGGCCCGGCGTGCGCAGGATGAAGCTGGCGGCGCGGCCGGCGGCCACCCGTTCGAAAGACATCTGGTCTGAGGACAAGGGCGCGCCATCGAGCCAAATCTCGATGGGGCCCGCGAAATCGGCTGGCGCGCCGCTGACGACGCACTCGGCCGCAGTCGGCGTCAGACGCCGGATTTCCGGCCGTGGACGGATCGTCGCCGCGTCATCCTCGCCTCTCGCCTCGGCCATCAAGCCCCCGATCACCGCGCCCGCTCTCCCCGCAGCCGCGCCGCCTTCCCGGCTCAATTAACAGACTCCTTCAGCGATGACATTGGCCTTCTCGCCGGCGCATTCGCCCGTTGCTCGGCCAGCCGCGTCTCAATAGCCGCAGCGATCCGGTGCGCCGCGGGGCCCGGCAGGAAGGCGCGCGCGAGGAAGGCCTCATTGGTCCGAAGCAACTTCGCCTCCGGCGCCCCCAGGAAGCGAAGAAAGTCTTCAGCTGACTGAAGAACCGGGAGCGGGGCGTAGGCCGAGAGATCAAGGCCGTAGCCGAACAAGGCCACGGGCCTGCCCGCCCGCGCGGCGTCCACCGCCACCGTCGACGGTGTCGTCGCCACCCGATCGGCGTCTGCCATAAGCGCTTGGGCGGTGTAGGGCTCCCACTGAGGGTCGCGCGGGTCGATCAGCAGGATGTTGCGGCCGCGGGGCGCCGACAGCGGATGACGGGTCAGCCAGCGGCCGGCATGGTGCGGCTTCAGCAGGAAAAGCGTGTCTGGGGCGGCGGCGGCGGCGGCGGCTATGTCGGTCAGCACGCGCGCGCGCCAGGCGTCATCGTAGCGCTCCCAATGCAGGTTCTCGAAGACCGCGACGCGCGCCGTCCACGGCCCGTGAGGCCAGGCCAGGCGACCAGCCGCCAGAGCCGGTGATTTCGGATCGCCGAGCGGTCGTACAGCCGAGCGGGTCTGTGCGGTCACCCAGTTCGGCAAGGCCGCCGCTGGCCCCCAGGTGAAGACGCGATCGGCCCCGAAGTCTACAGCCGCGCCGCCCTGCCGATAGGTGAGGCCGATATTCTCGAAGCCATGCTGCAGCGAGAACGCCGGCAGTCCGGCCGCGATAGCGCGATCGGTCAGCCCTCGCCCCGCCCTGTGCGCCTCGACGCTGGCGTCGGCGGCGACCAGCACGCCGGCCGACTGATCCAGACCCGGCGCTTCGCCCCGGATCGCCGCTTCCCGAGAGATCGTCTCGACCTCGAAGCCGGCGGCGCCAAGTCGGGCGAAGGTGCGGGGCGATTCTGCGCGCAACCAATCGGAGACCGCGATCCGCAGGCTGAGCGCGCCCCGCGCCTTAAGGGCCTCCACAACGGGGGCCATGACGTCGAGATCCTGCGCCAGGTCGAAGAAGGCGAGTAGCTGGGGCGGTTGCATAGTGACGGGCCTTGACCTGCCGCCCGAAAAGGCGCGATCGAGCGCCGCGCCCCAGGACAGGGCGACACGCGCCGGCGACTGTCGCTCAGCCTGCAGACTAGCCGCGGAGATCGCCGCCGCACGTGCTTCATGACCGCCAGCCAGCGCCCGATCCAGGCCCCGATCCCAGTCGCCGATCACGCCAAGATTTGCGAGGCCGTCAAGGGAGGGATGCGAGCTGGCCGTGAACGGCGCAGCGGCCATCAGGGCGGAACGGGCCCAGATGGCGGGTCGGTCCGAGCCAAGCGGCGCCCGGCCATAGGCGATGGCGACGCCGCACGCCGTTTCGAGAGCGGCTAGGCCAAGCACCCCCTCGGGCCCAAGGCGCAAGCCAGCGAGTCCGATATCGGCGAGGTCCACGCGCTCAGGATCGCTGATGAAGAGTTCGATCGTGACGTGGTGGCGCGCGCGCGCGCGCGCCAAGGCGGGAGCGACGACCGCAAGCCCATCGGCGTCACCGACCACCAGCAAGGCCCCCGGGCTGGGCGCCTGGTCATCGATCGCGTCGACTTCCGCGCCGAGCGCGCCGCGCACGAGCAAGTCCTCCGCTCGCCTCGCGCCCAATCCGCGGGCGGCGATCACCGAGAGGCCCAGCGGCGCTGGATAGCGCGAGGCCAACGAAGCATCCTCCCGCGCGACGATAAGCGGCGCGCCAAGGCGGGCCAGACGCTCCAGGTCGCCGGCGCCGAGGCCGCCCACCGGCTGGACGGCGACGCGGCCCGCAAAGGTCTCGATCAGGCCAAGGTCGACGTCGGTCAGCGCGCCCTCGGCCATCAACACGAGAACCGCGCCGGCGCTCGCGTCGAGGTCAGCGCTGGTGGTCAGCCGGATGTTGCGCCCCGCCTGCGCCAGCACCGCCGGGTAGAGCGCCGTCCTTTCGGCAAGCCCGAGGCCGCGCCAGTGGTCGGGCAGTTTCCAGAAGACGTTCATGTCAGGCGCCGAGGGCGGCGGCGCGAGCCCGCGCCGCCCACTCCGTGAGCCGCTGGTGATCGGGTTCCGCGACCAACAGGGCCTGAAACTCTTCGACGAGCTCCAGCATCGCGGCGCGGCCGCGCTCGCGAGCGCGGTAGGCGCGTAGGCCGACCTCGTTGGCCTGGGCGAGAAGGCCAGGCTCGATCGTCAGCTCCGCCACGCCCGTCTCGGCCGGCGCGACCCGTTCGCGCAGCAGGCCCGGGACCATGCCGCGCCCAGCGGCGGCGCTTTGCAGGATGATGCGCGCGCGCAGGATCGCGGCCTGGCCCGCGCCGTCAGCATCTTCCCGCGCCTCGCCCGTCGCTGTCAGATGGCCGAGATGAAGGTGCACGAGACGCTCGCCCGCGGCCCTGACCATCAGGTCCGCCCAGGCCAGTCGATCACCGTAGCCCGCGGCGTCCAGGCCGCCGAGGCGATCGAAGACCGCACGTGAGACGGCGGCCAAGCGGACCGCGGCGGCGGGCACGCTACGGACCAGGCCCGCGAAGGCGTCGTCCATCTCGAGCTCGAAAGGCGGGGCGAAGGCGTGCGATTGTGACAGCCGCAGCCCATGGGACACTCGACCTGCAGCATCGCGCATGGCGCATCCGACCGCGCACACGCCAGGCTCGAGACACCAAAGCGCCAGCTGCTCCAGCGTCAGCGGGTCGTCCAGGCGGACGCCAGCATCGAAGAACATCAGACCGTCGCCACGCGATTCCGCGACGGCGGCGTTGACCAGGTCGGCCCAATTCCGGGCTTCCTCACCCGCCGCCGCCTGGACGACCCTCACATTGGCGACGCCGAACAGGCCGCGCGCCATGTCCAGCAACGCCGGCGCGATGGGCGAACGATCGACCATCACGATCTCGATCCGACCGCTGACGCTCTGACCCGCCGCCGAGCGCAGGCTGCGTTCAGCATCGGCGGCGCGCGCCGCATTGGTGAGGATCAGGCTGATCACCCGCGCCCGGCGTTGCGGCAGGACGAGGAACGGCGCCGGCGAACCCACCGGGGCGGGCGCCACGACAGCATCGGAACCCGCTTCGACCAGGAGATTTTGGCAAAGGGCGGCTGACTCGGCCGACACAGCCGGGGCCGGCGCAAGCGCACTGGTCAGGGCCTCCGGACGGCGCGTCCATACAAGGTCCTGCCCGGCCAGCCAGAAGGTGAGCGGATGCAGGTCGCCGCCGGCGAGGCTCGCCAGCACTTCCGGCGGCGCCTTGGCCACATGCTCGCCGCGAACAGCGAAGGCGGTGTCGGTCATGGCCCCCTGCCGCAGGGTCGGGACATCGAAGGCGCCGCGGCGCAGTGTCCATCCTGGGCTGCCGGCGCGCGCGTGATCGGCGATGAAACGATCCCAGACCACGACGTCAGCGAAGCGTTCCTGCCGGGCGAGCGCAGCCAGCATCGAAGGGTGGGGAATGTCGTCCGGCCGGGCGAAAACAACATAGGCGCTCGCGCTGGCGGCTTCGACGACGGCGACGGGATCGGCGCCGACCAGCGCCCGTCCGGCGCCGGGATGGGACTGGAGCCCCCAGGCGCGTTCCGCCAGACACCCCTCGCCGCCGCCGGGCAGCACGATCAACGCACCCGCAAGGACGTCTTCGCGGTCGAGCCGCAGCCGTTCATGATTCAGCCGGCGAATGAAGCGTAGCAGGCGCAGGTCGATGGGTTCGGCGGACACAGCCATGTGCTCGAACGGCAGGCTGCCCAGCAACTCATACTGGGCCGCGTCGAGGTAGCCGCGAAACTGCTCCGGCCCCGTAATTGGGGGCGACAGGCGCAGGACGCCGCCGGGCAGGGGCTCGGTCTGACCGACGACACGGACCACCAGTTCAGCCTCACCGATCGCGGCCAGTGCGGAGACGTCGAGGCTGAAGCCGCATGGCGGACCGCTGGGGGCGCCTTCATGCATGCGATTTGCGACCGCGGAGGCGGCGACCCGGCCGTTGCGCAGGACCTCGATCTCAATGGGCCGCCCATCGGAGGCGCGCGCCCACCCGGTGACCGTCGACGGCCCCAAGAGGCCCGCGATCCCTTCCACCGTCACGACAGCCTCGCCCGAGGCTAATAGGCCGCCATCCCAAAGCACCGGCGAGCCGTCGAGCGTCTCGCCGTTCTCGAGGCGAACCTCGATGAAGCGCATCCGGGCGGCGGCGAGGTGTCCGGGCAGGCTCAGACTGAAAGCGGCGCGGCCTGCTTTGGCGGGCTCGGCCGTCGCCCGCGCCGCGACGACGTCGCCTTCGAGGACCGCTTCGACCACCGCGCCGGCGTAGCGTTCGACGAGCCACCCGCGGATTTCATCTCCCCGAATCTCAGTGACGGCGCCGACGCTCATCACTTTCGGGGCGCCTTCGGTCCAGCGCCGACCAGGCGCCGCCAGAACCCTTGATCGCGCCACGCGCGCAGCGTCGCCTCGCGCGCTTCGGCTTCGGCGCGCAGGGTCTCGATCTCCCGTCCCGCGACGGACAGTTGCTCGCGCATCGCCTCAGCGGCGGCGTCAGCTTGCTCCGCAGCCCTGGCGGCGGCCGTCCGGCGCATCTCCAGAGCCGCTTCGAGGCCCGCGACACGGCCAGACAGGCTCGCCCGCTCGACGGTCAGCGCATGGGCGTCGGCCAACGCGGCCGCCAGGGCGCTCGAAGCCTCAGCCTCGCGGCGCGCCGCCGCATCCAGCGCGGCGGCGACCTTGGCGCCGACCTCTTCCGCCAGGCGATGGGCCGCGCCTCGCCAACGGCCAGCATCGGCCTCGGCCCGCGCCAGGGCCGCTTTGGCTTCGGCGTGGCGCGCTTCCAGGTCCTCTAGCGCGTCGGCCGCGCCGCGCTCCGCCGCGAGCGCGCGCTTGAGATCTTCAATGTCGCGATCACGCGCGGTTAGGAGCGCCCCGGCGTCCATCTGGGCGCCGCGCAGCGCATCCACCTCAGCCTGCAACTCGGCGGTGCGGTGGTTGCCGCCCATCTCGTCGCTAAAGGTCTCGGCCGGAGTCTGCTCCTGGACTGGCGCCGGTTCCGGCGGCGTCGGCGTGTAAGGGGACGGCCTATCCGGGGACGGCGACGTGACGCGAGCCGCATTGAGCGCCGCAGCGGCCTCGTAGGCCTGAATACGGTAGACGCCGATGCGCTTCTGATTGCGGCGATCGATCTCAGCGTGAGCGCGCTCCACAGCCGCGACCTCTTCCCGCACCAGCGGAGCGATCTGGGCGGCCAGCCGATCCGCTCGCGCCAGGGTTTCATCCAAACGCTCCGCCGGCTTGGCGGCGTCCGGCTGGAGAGCGAGCGCGCCTAGCGCCGCAAAGGCGCGGTCGCACCATCGCGCGACGTTGTCCTCCGGGTCCGGGGAAACGGCCTGCATCTTCGTCGGCGCGGCCTTCCCGAACGCCTGATCGACCTCCGCCTCGACACTGTTGCTCCAGGCGGGCCACGCGAAGCCAAAGGCGGCAGCCGTGCGCGCCATGGCGCGGCGCCAGTCTTCGCAAACCGCCGGATCGGCCAGGATCAGCCGGCGCGAAGCGCGCGCGCCACGCTCTGCGTCAAGGGTGGCGCGCAGCCACGCGAGCGCCGCGGCCGTCTTGGAGCGACCGGCGGCGACCTCCGCCGCGATCGCCTCGCCCGGGTCGCCCGCCACCAGGATGAAGCACGGCTCGAATCCCGCGAGCGCCATGGCGCGCCGCCAAAGCGGGGCGAGCCGGGCGATACGCACGTCCTCGACGACGAACAAGCCTTCCCCGGCGAAGGTTTCGGAAAGCGCGATGCCGAGCCGCCGGGCGTAGGCCTCAGCCTCCTCGGACTCGAACCAAGCCCCGGGAAGCGGCGCCCATTCACTCCAGGCCGGTCCCAGAGATTCGACCGTCTCCGCTAAAATCGACGCGAAGGCGCCCGGCCGCGACGCCGCACCCAGATGCGCCGCCGACACGGCCAGCGCCCTAGCGCTGGAATGCGCAGGCCCCGTCACCAGCAGCCCGATCGGCCTGCGGCCGGCCGCCAAACGGAGATGGACTGCTGTCGGCCCTTGTAATGCTGACGCCATGCCCGCTCAATTCGCCTCGTTCGGCTCAGCCCGACGAGGCACGACATAGCGCGCCTGCGCGTTCGTCGTCGAGTTGCTTCAAGCGCGCGCATCCCAGCGGGTCTTGCTGCAGCTTCCCTTGTCAGTGGTGTGCGATCCAGCCAAGTTCCGCCCGCATCGTGCGCCCGCCGCCGCCAAGAGACTGAAGTGATCGCATTCAAGGCCCGCGTTCGTGATCCCGCCGTCGCCAGCTACCGCTATCGCGTGCTGACGGCCATCCAGGCGCTGCGAAGCCTGGGCTGCGCCGCCGAGGAGTATGACCGCGCCCGTGAGGGGCTCTACACCGCCGTGGTCTTCTCCAAGGCTTATGGCGCGGACGATCAGGTCCTGGCCCGACGGCTCGCCGCGGCTGGCGTGCGCGTGGTCCTCGATCTCTGCGACAACCATTTCTACAACCCGCGCGGGCTGCCGGATTATGATCAGGCCGCGTCGGATTTGCGGGCGATGATCGCCGTTTGCGACGAGGTGATCTGTTCGACTCCGGTGCTAGCCGCGCAGATTGAGATCGAGGCGGGCTTGGCTTATCGACCCAAGGTCGCGCCGGACTTCTACGAACAGGCGGCCACCCGCGTCGGCGGCGCCAAGCCGGTCAGCGAACCGGCGCAGTTGCTGTGGTTCGGCGTGCACGGCGCGCCCAATGCGCCTGCGGGCATGAGCGATCTCCTGCTGATCCGCGCCGAACTGGCGGAGGCCTTCGCGCTGCGACCCTTCGAGCTGACGATCTGTTCAAACAGCGAGGACGCCTACGATCGCCTGTCCCCCAGCCTGCCCGTGCCGACCCGCTACGTGGAATGGTCGCAACCCGCGCTGGAGACCGAGCTGAGCGCCGCCGACGGCGTGATCATCCCGCTATCCGACAACGCCTTCGTCGCCGGCAAGACCCACAACCGCCTGACGCTCGCGCTGTCGGCGGGCGCCCCTGTCGTGGCCGATCCGCTGGACGCCTATCGGCCCTTCGCCGCCTTCGCCCGTATCGGCGATTGGGGCGGGGGCCTTGCGGAGCTTCTGCGGCGCCCGGCCGAGGCCTTCGCCCGGGCCGCGCCCGCCGAGGCGTTCCTCAAGGCGAACTGGTCGCCCCAGGCCTTGGCCCCGATCTGGGCGGAGGCGCTGGGCGCCCACCGGGCCGCCGAGCCGCGCGCCCTGGCGGTCGCGGCCACCGGCGGGGTTCAGGCCTGGCTCCAGGCGGAAGGTCGCAATCTGCGGCGATGGCTGATCGCGGGCCCAGACGCCGACCCCGACATCGTCGCGGCGGCGCGGCGCGAGGGCTGGCTGGTCCTGGCCCTCGGGGTGGCCGCCCAGCGCCTCGAGGCGGACGCCGCCTGGATCGCTGATATCCGCACCCTGGAGGACGCGCCCGAGGCGGTGCTCGAGCGCGTCGGCGTGGTCTGGGCGCCGGCCTCGCCGCGCGAGGACGGCGTCGCCTCGGCGCTCAGCCTGGGTGGCTGGACCGAGCGCTCCGACGCCCTGCAGAATCTGAAGTCGGCCGGCCGCCTGCTGCGGGCCGAGCCCGCGGACCACGATCATGAAGACCTCGCGGGCGACTACGCCGATGAGGCCGCGACGCTACGGATCCTGGCCCGGGCAGGCGTAAGCATCGCCCGGCGGATCGGCCTCGGCGCGCCCCGACCGGGTTTCGAGGCGTTGCAGCCCTACGGCGCCCGCCGCAGCGGCGGGGCCGCGATCGTCCGACGCACCACGGGAATCTCGTACGGACCCTATGGCTATCCCAGTCCGGCGCGGGTGTTCGTGGGCGCCGATGAGGAACAGAAGTTGGGCGCGCGGGTCCTCGCCTACAGCATCGAGCGGCGTTCAACGATGGACGTGGTGGTCGAAGTGCTGGACGTTTCCCAGATTCCCGAACCGCAGAAGCCGGAAAATCGCTCGAAGACCGGCTTCTCCTTCGCCCGCTTCGATATCCCGCGCCTCTGCGACTACGACGGGCGTGGGATCTACCTGGACGCCGACATGCTGGTGTTCGGCGACATCGCCGACCTCTGGACCCAACCGCTGGATGAGGCCGACCTGCTCTACTCGCTGAGCCATCCGCACATGGGACGCACCCCGCAGACCGCGGTGATGCTGCTGAATTGCCGGTCCCTGGATTGGGACGTCGGCGCCATCGTGCGGGGCCTGGACGACGGCGCCTACACCTATGGCCAGTTGATGGGCGACCTGTGCATCGTGCACGCCGACCGCCAGAAGCCCGGCCTGCCCTACTGGTGGAACAGCCTGGAGCAGTACGATCCTGGGCGGACCTGCCTGCTGCACTACACCGACATGGACACGCAGCCGTGGGTGACCTGGAACCGTAACGGCGGCCTGTGGCTGGCCGCTCTGCGTGACGCCCTCGACGAAGGCTACATCAGCCGCGCCGAAGTCGACGAGGCGGTGGCCAACGGCCACGTTTCACCGCAATTGCCCGTCTGGCTGGGGCTTGCAGAAACCGTATCTGACGAGGTCGCCGCGGCGCTCTGGGTCGCGCCCTACCACCGTTTCCTTGAACCGTCAGGACCTATTGAGGGGCGCGTGAGCCTCACCTCGGACGGCATCCTCGCCGGTTGGGCCTGGCGCCCGAACGGGGCCGGCGCGCCCGTCACCTTGCGCGTTCTCGATGGAGAAGATGAAATCCTGCGGATCGTCCCTGGCGATTACGCCGCAATCCTCGAGCGGCATGGCAAGGGCGACGGCCGCCACGCCTTCGCCGTCGCCTTGCCGGACGACCTGCGAAATTCTGACCGGCCGCTCAGGGTCATCGCCGAGGGGCAGGATGAGGACCTCGCCGGCAGCCCGCTCCGGCGCTAATCACGCGGCGCGGCGGCCCTGCCGATCGGCCCGCAGAGTGAAGCCGATCACGCCCACCGACGCCGAGCGGGCGCCGGGCTCGATCCGATGTTCCGCTTCACCGGCGATATCGAGCGTCACGACGCCGTCGTCAGCCTGGACGCGCAGGCGGCGCCAATCGATCTGTCCCGGCGTCAGGACGCCGGTGACCGCCTGGCCGCCGTTGACCGCAATGCGGAAGGGGCACGAGCGATCGCGCGGCCCGCGCAGGCCCAGATGAAGTTCAAGCACGCCAGCGGCGGCGAGCGCCGGCGCCAGCACGAGCCGTAGCCGTCCGCCGCCCAGACGCGTCCAGCAACCCCAGGCTTCCGGCAGCCACCAGCCCTCCCCCACGCGGAACGCAGCGCCGTGCGCGTCGTTCTCGACCGCAGCCGGTTCGCGGCCCAGGCTGTAGTAAAGGTCCGCCTGCGCACGGAGCGGCTCGGCGGTCGGAGCGGTCTCGCCGGACAGGCGCGCCGCCAGCGCGAGCAGGCGCAGAGCCCGCCCTGCGCCGGGCGCCGGGTCTAGCAGATGAATCCGCGCAGGATCGAGCGGCTGGCCCTCCCGAGCCGCGAGCGCGAGCAGTCGCTCTCGCTCATAGGCGGCGTCGACGACAACCGCCGGTGCGCGCCGCGCCGCCGCCAGGGCGCCCGCAGCATCCTCGGCGAGGCGGCCGGACAGATAGCTCAAGGCATGGACCGACGCCTCGGCCGCCGCGCGCCTCTGCAGGCCAAAGTCCTCGTCCTCGCCAGCGGGACCGGCATCGCCGAAGTCAACGAGCACGGCGCCCTCACGGAAGATGCAGGGCGATCCGGCGCCGGAGGCGAGCCGCAGCAACCGGCGCACGTCGAGGACGCGCTCGACATCCGGGGACTCCGCCAGCGACAGACGGCAGGCGTCTGCCAGGAGGGTGGGCGCGAGCAACCGCAGGCCCGCTGCGCGGCCGCTGGATTCGCAAAGCGCCAGATCCGGACTGGCCTCGATCAAGGCCAGGACCAGCGCGGCGCGAGCCTTGTCCACGGCGCCCAGCGGACCGGTCGCCATCCGCCGCATCAGACCGGTGATGTGGACAGCCACCTGCGGGGCGTCGTCCGGCGTTGTCTCTAGCGCCGAGGCCAGAGCGCTGACGTCCAGCGCCAGACCATCGCGCGCCAGGCCCGAAAGTTCGCGCGTGGCGTCCGCCCATCCGCCATCGAGCTCCAGGGCGCGCATATAGGCGCCCGCCGCCTCCTCGCGACGGCCCTGCATCTTCAAGGCATGTCCCAAATTCAGGAAGGTGTCGGCCAGCGGCGGACTGTAGATCAGCGACGCGCGATAGGCTTTCTCGGCCGCGACGGGATCGGACGCCTCCTTCAGGGCATGCCCGAACTGCACCCAGATATGCGGCAGGCGCGGATCGAGACGCAGACCTTCGGCATAGGCGAAGGCCGCGGCGGGCCAGTCGCGAAGATCGCGAGCGTCATCGCCGCGCTGGACCGCATCGCGGCGCGCCTTGGTCCGCCATGGATTGAGCAGGGCCAGACGACCGGCGACGCCAAGGCGCGCCTCCGGCAGGGCGGGCAGACGGTTTGCGCCGTCCTGCGGTTCGCCAAGCTTTACCGCCTTGCGGATTGCGCTACCCATGGGGTCGTTGATCCCGCCAGCCCATAGCGAGCCGATGTCTCCTGCCTTCCCATCGTCTACACCGAAATCGGCGCGCGGATGCAATCGCGGATCGGCCCGATGAGCCGCTGGCCGTGGGAGCGCAAATCCGTATCGCGCCCGCAGGCCGTGGCGCCTGATGCTGCGGCGACCGCCCTGGTCGAGGCGTCGCCTGCGACCATGGACGAGGCAGATCGTCTGCGTGACGCCGGGGATTGGCCGAACGCGGCGTCGGCCTACCGTCGGTTCCTGGAGGCCGAGCCGGACCACGTTGCGGCCTGGGTTCAGTATGGCCACGCCAGCAAGGAGGCCGGCCAGCTTGAGGAGGCGGTCGGCGCCTATTTGCGCGCGACGACACTGGCGCCGCAGGACGCCGACGCCCAGTTGCAGCTGGGCCATGGTTTGAAACTGTCGGGCGAGGTGGTGCGCGCCACCGAGGCCTATCGGCGCGCTTATGAGCTTGCGCCCGATCTGGCTGACGCCCGCAGCGAACTGATCGCTCTGGGCGCCCGCGAACTGATCGACGAGCCTCCTGGCGACCAGGATGCACTCTATGAGGTGTCGCGCGAACTCGACGCCTTGCGTCGCGCCATCACCCGACTCGAAAAGCGGCTGCCGGCGCTCGAGGCGTTCGCCACCATCCCCTTGGCGCACCACGCCGAGTTTCGGCGGGCCTTTGACGTCGTCGGCGATCCCGGCGCGGCGGCGTCACCCGTAGCCTTCGCAATCATCGTCGAGGCGGCGGAGGACGATCCCGCCGGCCTGCGCGACACCTTGCTCAGCCTGATGGACCAGAGCCATGGCGCCTGGACGGCGACCGTCAGGGCGCACCCGCGCCTGCTGGCCGATCGCGCCGGCACCTACGGCCATCTAGACGGCCGAATCCGTCTGGTCCCCGGCGACGACGGCTTGGCCCGGCAGGCCGATCTGGTCGTTGCGCTGCGCGCCGGCGTCACCCTGGACCCCCGCTCGCTCGCCTGGTTCGCGGAAACCATGCGCCGGACCGGCGCGTCGGCGGCCTATCCCGATTTCGACCACCGGCGGCGCGGTGCGCACAACGTCGTGGCGCATAGCGATCCGCGGCTGTTGGGCCCCTTCGAGATCGACGCCTTGCTCCAGTCGGAGGAGCTTCTGCAGGCGCCTTGTTTCGTTCGCGAGGTGTGGAACAGCGTCGGCGGCGACGAACTCGCCTGGGCGGACCGTCTTCGGGAAGGGTTTCTGACCGCGCAGGGTGACGGGCCGATCGCCCATATCCCGCGGCTGCTGGCGAGCCGGCCCGTACAGACCGCCCGCGATCCAGCCCCCGCAGCCTCCGTAATGCGGGGCGCGTGGTTGCATTCAGCGGCGCTGGACGGGGCTCCGGTGACGGTCTGGCCGCCGAGCGACCCAGCCGAACGCATCACCGTGATCATCCCCTCACGGGACCGCCCGGACATGCTGGGCGCCTGCGTCGAAAGCCTGATCGCCCATGCCAAGGATCGGGTTCGCCTCGATATCCTGATCGTCGACAACGCCAGCGAACAGATGGCGACGAAGCTGGCGCTGCAAGACTACGCCCGGGCCGGCGTCGCGCGCACCCTGCGGGTTGAAGAGCCGTTCAATTGGTCCCGTCTGAACAACCTGGCGGCGAAGACCGGCCACGGCCTGCTCCTTTTTCTCAATGATGACGTCGTCATGCTGACGCCGGATTGGGACGAACTGCTGCTCGGTTACGCCCAGCAGCCCAGAACCTCGGTGATCGGGGCCCGCCTGGTCTATCCGGACAGGCGCATCCAGCATGCCGGTGTAGCGCTGAGCTGCGATGACAGCCCAAGGCACGAAGGCGTCGGCCGGCCGGCGGCTGACAGCGGGCCTGGCGAGCGTTGGGCGCGGACGCGTTCGGTCGGTGCGGTCACAGGCGCATTCCTGGCGGTGCGCAAGGATCTATTCGACACCCTGGGTGGCTTCGATGAAGCGGGGTTACCCATTGATTTCAGCGACGTGGACTTCTGCCTTAAGGCGCGGGCGGCGGGCGGCAAGGTGGTCTATGCGCCAGCAATCAGCCTTATCCACGCGGAGTCGCAGAGCCGCGGATTGAACGTCCGCGCCCGCGAGCGAGCCTGGGAAGCCAGCGAGTTGACCGTGCTGCAAGAACGCTGGGGCCGCGGCATGCTGTGGGACCCGGCCTCCAACCCGTACTACAGGCCTTCGGGGCGGCCGGTGGAGGCGCTGCGAGCGCCGGCGATCGCGGCCGTCTGGGACTGGATTGACGCCAGCGTGTCGCCGAACCCGTGGGGCATACGTTCCTGAAACTCACCGCTTCAGAAAAAGCATCACGTCGTCGTAGGCCTCAAGCACCTCATTGAGGGTGATCGGTTTGATCGTCCCCTCGTAGGTGATGTGGCGAAGTTTGAAGAGATCGGTGATCTCCTTCATGAAGGCCTGCGCCTGCTTGGGATAGCGGCGGCAGTTCACCTCCATCATGATCTGAATCTGCGGGTTGGCGAGGATCGTCCTGCGCATGCCGCGCCAGACGCCCATCTCGGCGCCCTCGACGTCGATCTTCACGAAATCGACCTTCGGCAAGGCCATGTCGTCGATGGACGTCAGGGGTACGGTGGCGGATTCCCAGTCGGGATGTGGCGGCGTTTCGCAGATCAGGGCGTTCTTCGGCTCGCCCGGCGGCATGTACAGCGTGACGGTGCCCGGCCCATCGCCCAAGGCGACACCCTTGACGTCGACGATGCCGGAGAAGCCGTTGATGGCGACATTGCGCTCGAGAAGACGGCGCGTACCCGGCATTGGCTCGATGGCGACGACCTTGCCGTTGTGCCCGGTCAACTCGCCAAGCAGCACCGTGTAGTAACCGACGTTCGCGCCCGCATCGATGCAGACCATGCCCGGCATCACCGTGTCGGTCATGACCTTGGTGACCCACATCTCCCAAAAGCCGTCGGCGATCAGATGGGGGCCAAGGCCTTCGTCCCGGGTGGAGACGTACATCTTGAACCGCGCGAGCGTGCGGCAGAGCATGGTGTCGTCGCCCAGGTAGGCCGCGAAGGCGAGCCTTCGGCACTGGCCCTCCCAGTCAGCCTTGTCAGGGGACGACAGCAGGGTCCGAGGCGCCACAAGGGCGTAGGACGAATGATCAGGCATATCGTTCTGCCCCCCCATCGGTCGATTCTCGCGGGCCTGCGACAAGGTCCAGCGCCTCATGATGATCGTGCTCCCCCTCGGCGACAAGCGTCGCCGGGACCTGTCTGGCGACCAAGCTCAGTCGCGGCGCCCTGCCCCAGTCGCACGGTCGTTTGCACATCCCGAACGCTCAGGCCACAGCTCCTGATGGCACAGCTGCTGCGCTGAAGCTTCAAGACTCGGTCGCGTTCGACCCGCGGAAGACCACGCGACGCCGATTCTGCCCGCGGATAGGGCGCAACGTCTGCAAAGCGGCCCAGCCCGTCGACCTCAAGCATCAGAATCGCACGCCCAGCTGGCTGTAAAGCGCCGACAACCGGCCGCGATAAGCCTCGGGCGTAAAGCGCGCCGCCTGCGCGAGCCCGCGGCGGGACAATTCGTCCCGAAGGCCAGCGTCGCCGTCCAGCCGACGCACAGCTTCGCCAATGGCGCGCGGGTCGTAAGGATCGACCAGCAGCGCGGCGTCCCCCGCGACTTCGGGCAGGGAGGAGGTGTTGGAGGTGATGACCGGCACGCCCAGCTGCATCGCCTCCAGCACCGGAAGACCGAAGCCCTCATAGATCGAGGGGAAGACCACCGCCTTGGCGCCACGGATCAGGCTGATCAGCATCGAATAGGGGACGTAGTCGAGCCGCATGATCGAGGCCTCGGCCCGCTCGCGCGCTGCGGCGGGCGCGCCCCCCGCCGCCAGACCCTGGCGCACCGACCAGCGCTCCAGGGGCGCGACGGCGCCTGAGCGACGCTTTTCAGCGAGCGGCATCAACCGCAGTTCCTGCTCGGACTTCCAGGCGGCCTTGCCGACCAGAAGCAAGGGCGTCTTCACATTGGCGGTGAGGAAACCCTCGATCAGTCGACCGACGTTCTTCTTGGGCTCGATCGCGCCGAAGAACAGGAAGTAGCCCTGGTGAGGCAGGCCAACGGCGCCGGCGACGTCGCTGCGGGCCTGGTCGGCCGAGCGCAGGCCCTGGGCGCCGAAGTCGACCGCCTGGTAGGTGTTGGTCACCTGCTCTTCGCGGACGCCCATGATCCGCAGGATGTCGGCCTTCGACGTCTCTGACACGGTGACAATGTGGTCGGCGCGGCGGCCGATCATCTTCACCATCTTCAGGTAGCGCTTCTTGTGGTCCAGCGTGGTGTGCGGCAAGCGCAGGGGCACGAGGTCATGGACCGTGTAGATATTCTTGGTCGCCTCCATCTCGATGGGGATCGGGTAGGTCCAGTGCATCACCTCCGGCGGGTTGGGCACGCGCACCTTCAGCAGGCGGCCCCAGGCGTGGAAGTGATTGTGCGCCAGGACGAACAGATTGCGGCTGTTCAAGATCCGGTCGAAGGCCGGCAGGCGGTCCTTGAAGTCGGCGGCGACGACATCGCCGCGAATCGGCACCTCGGTCACCTTGACCGGCGCCAGCGTCCGCAGGGCCATAAGAGCGCCGAGGGGGTAGCTGTCGATCTCCAGCAAAGGAGAAGCGTCGAAGAAGCCGATCTCCTGGAGCAGGTCGATATCAATCTGACGCTCGCCGCCGACGTCGCGCCGGGCGGGGATGTTCCGCCCATAGAGGACATCAACCGAAGCGCCCAGATCCTTGAGCACATAACTCAGGTTACGGCTGTAGGTGGCGATGCCGGTGCCTTGCTCTAAGGCAAGATTATAGCCGTCGAGGCCGATATGCGGCCGCCGGTCCCGCCCCGCCAACTTTTCATCCTCTGGCCTTGGTCCTTGCCTCTCCCTTAGCCGGAAACGCCGGCGCATGTTCAGGCAATCTCAACGGCATAGCGAAATTATGCGGGGTGGCGCTTGTTCGCAGGCGCCGCATCGCTAAAAGGGTTCACGCGTCGTCAGGTGGGAAACTACGTGTCACAACAGTTTGCTTCCGGCGCCCTTTGGCGGGGCGCGCGCATCCAAGTGCGCGTGATCGGCGCATTGATCGTCCGTGAGTTGCAGACGCGGTTCGGCCGCGAAAACATCGGCTTCCTGTGGATGATCGTTGAGCCGGCGATGCTGGCCATCGGCATTACTGTGATCCACTTCGTGATCGCCGTGCCGCTGCCTGAAGGCCTGCAGCCGATTCCCTTCTACGTGTCAGGCTACGTGCCCTTCATGCTGTTCCGCTACAACGCGATCCGCGCCGGCAACACGATCCTGAGCAATCGGGTGCTGATGTACCATCGGCAGGTGCGGCCGCTGGACCTCCTCCTCGCCGCGACGCTGCTGGAGGTCGCAGCGAGCCTGATGGTGCTGTTCCTGTTGCTCTATGGCGCCGCCTGGGCCGGGTTCTCTCCATGGCCAGAGCGGCCGCTGCTGCTGATCGCGGGCCTGGTGATGATGTGGTGGCTGGCCACAGCGACATCGATGATCGTCTGCGCGCTCACCCAGTTCTTCCCTGGCTTCTTCGAGCGGCTGATCCCTGCGTTCCTTTATCTGAGCGTGCCGTTCTCGGGCATGTTCTTCCGGATCGATTGGCTCCCTCAGCGCCTGCGCGAGATCTTCGTCTGGATCCCCATCCCGCAGATCGTCGACATCTGCCGGCTGGGCGTCTGGAGCCACCTTGAACCCAACTACATCCGCGTGCCCTACCTGTTTGGCTTCTGTGGCGTGCTGACCCTCGTGGGGCTCTTCTCGCTCAGCGCCGTGCGCAGCCGGATCAAGTTCTCATGATCAAGCTGACCAACGTTGTCCGAACCTATCCGACGCGTCGCTCGACGCGGAATGTCCTCGATGGCGTCAACATGACCGTGGAGCGTGGACAGTCGCTCGGCATCATGGGGCGCAACGGCGCGGGTAAATCCACCCTGACCCGAATCATCACCGGTATTGAACGGCCGAACCGCGGCACGATCGAACAGACGATGAGCATCTCGTGGCCGCTGGGCTACTTCGGTGGTTTCCACGGCGCCCTCACCGGGGCCGACAACACGAAGTTCATCTCGCGGATCTACGGCCTCGACGCCGATGAGATGATGGAGAAGGTCCAATCGTTCGCCGAATTGGGCGAATATTACTTCATGCCGGTCATGACCTATTCGGCGGGCATGTCGGCGCGCCTGGCCTTCGGTGTTTCCCTGGCGGTAAACTTTGACTGCTACGTGGTCGATGAGATCACAGGTGCAGGGGATCATAGTTTCGTCGTGAAGAGCCAGGCTGCGCTCCAGTCGCGCCGGGAGAATGGCGCCTTGATCCTGATCTCTCACGATCCGGCGGCGCTGCGCATGTTCTGTGACCGCGGGGCCATTCTTGAGAACGGCCAACTCACCCCCTACGAAACCGTCGAAGAGATGATCGAGGCCTATTATGCCCTATGAATCCGCCTCTTCAGAGGTCGCACAGCGGAGCGCCGAGATTCGTTCCCAAGTCCGCGGGGTGTTCGCGCGACACAAGTGGGCCATCCTGCTGATCGTCGCGCCGACGCTCGTGGTCGCTTTCTATCTCTACGCCTTCGCCGCAGACCAATATGTCTCCACCGCAAGCTTCCTGCTGCGTGGTCCGTCCAGCGCAACGACAGCGGAAGCGGTCCCGGGCCGCCTGGCGCGCATGGGCCTGGGCGGCGACGCGCCGGCCAGCGAGGAAGCCGCCGGCGTCGCGGCCTACCTGGAATCGCATGACGCCTCCTCCGAACTTCAGCGCCGCGTCGATGTGATCTCGATGTACCGTAAGACCGGCACGGACATCCTCGCGCCGATCAAGCCGAAGCCCACCCTTGAAGAGCTTACGAAGTACTATCGCAAGCATATAGACGTGAACTTCGACAAGGGCGCCGGCATCATCAAGCTGGAGACGCGGGCGTTCACGCCGGAAGACTCCAAGACGATTTCCGAGAACCTGCTGGTGATGAGCGAGGAGTTGGTCAACAACTTCGGCCGTCGCGCCCAGGCGGACGCCCTGCGCGGCGCCCGCGCTGAGGTCGAACGCACCCGCAATCAGTTGGCCGCGGTCGGTGGCCAGAGCACCTCGTCCTCGGTCGTCCTGGGTGTCGTCGGCGGGTTGGAAAGCCAACTGGCCAATGCGCGGGCCGAATACGCCGCCGCCGCAAGCTATCTGCGGCCGGAAAGCCAGCGCCTGCAGCAGTTGGGCGCTCGCGTCTCGGCGCTGCAGGCCCAGGTCAGCCGTCAAGGCGGCCGCCTCGACGGCCCGGCCTCGGCGCAGTCGCCGGCCGGCGACCGCGTCATCTCCGACCGCCAGTTCGCCATGGCCGAGTACCAAGCGGCGCACTCGTCCTACGAGAGCGCGCGCGGGCAGGCCGGGCGTCAATCGCAGTATCTGGTCCGGATCAACCAGCCGAACCTGCCGCAAAAGTCGCTCTACCCGAACCGCGGCTTCATCATTCTGACCGTCTTCGTCAGCCTTCTCGTCGCCTATGGCGTCGGCTGGCTGATCATCACCGGGGCTCGTGAACATGCAATGTAAAGCCGGACGCCTGAAGAAGGCGGCGCTTGGACTGTTCGCGGTCTTGCTGGCGTTCGCGCCGGCAGGCCTCGCCCAGGCGCAGACCATCAGCGATGTGCTGTCGCGCGCCGCACCCGCCCAAACCGTCACCGAGCGCGCCGGACAGGCGACCGCAGCGGAGGGCGGCCCGGTGGTTCAATCCGCGATCGGGCAGAAGTCGCTGATTGTGAAGCCCGACCCGTTCGGCGCATCGCTGTTCACCAACACGGCCGCCATGAGCAGCGATGCGATCAATCCTGAATACGTCATCCAGTCCGGCGACCGGATCTCGGTCAGCATCATGGGCGGCGCCGACGTCACGGCGGGTGGTGCGCCCTCGACGCCGCAAAGCATCGTGGTCGACGCCCAAGGCAATGTGTTCCTACCTGACATCGGTCCGGTGCACGTGGCCGGCATGCGCGCCGATAGCCTGCAGCCGGCGGTCGCCGCCGCAGCCAGCCGGGTCTTCACCTCGCGGGTGAACGTCTATGCGGTGCTTGAGACGACCCACAAGGTCGGCGTCTACGTCGCCGGCTACGTCCTGCGCCCCGGCCGCTACGGCGGTTCGGCGTCGGATTCGGCCCTCGACTACCTGATCCGCGCCGGCGGGGTTGATCCGTCTCGCGGCAGCTATCGCAACATCCAGGTGCTGCGAAACGGCCTGACTGTCTACAACATCGACCTCTACCAATTCCTGCTGACCGGCGAGAAGCCCGGCGCCCTGCTGCGCGAGGGCGACACCATCCTGGTCGGCGAGCAGAACGCCATGGTTGAAGTCGCCGGCGCCGTGCGCAACGCCTACCTCTTCGAACTGCCGGGCCGCGAGGCGCCGGGGTCGGAGATCATCGGCATGGCCCGCCCGCTGCCTTCGGCCACCAACGCCGCGATCAGCGGAACGCGCGACACCAAACCCTATTCGACCTATCTGACGCTGGGCCAGCTGGCGACCACGCCACTGCGCGACCAGGACAAGGTGATTATCGTCGGCGACGAACCCGCCGGCACCGTTCGCGTCCGCGTCGAAGGCAGCCGGATCGGTCCCTCATACCTGGTCCTGCCCTCCGACACGCGCCTGCCGGCGGCCCTGGAGCAGATCAACGTCAACCCGGCCCTGGCCGACAAGGGCTCGGTCTACATCTTGCGCGACAGCGTCGCCGAGCAGCAACAACGGGTGATCGAGGAGGCCCTCGACCGCCTGCAACGGCAGCTGTTCCTCGCCGTGTCGCCGACCGCCAGCGTCTCGACCATCCGCGCCTCGGAAGCCCAGTTGGTCTCCACCTACATCGAAAAGGCCCGGCGTTCGCCGGCGGAAGGCCGCGTCGTCGTCACCAACACGAGCGGCCAGATCGCCGATGTCCGACTTGAAGAAGGCGATGTGATCGTCATTCCGGCCCGCTCGCAAACCGTGCTGGTGTCCGGCGAAGTGCTGTCGCCCCAGGCCGTGCTGTGGGAGCCGCAGATGAAGGCGGGCGACTACGTCAAGCGGGTCGGCGGCTACAGCGAGCGCGGCCGTCCCGGCAAGTGGATGATCCGTCGCGCCAACGGCGAGATGGTGACCCGCGGCAAGGGCGATATCCGCGCCGGGGACGAGCTCATCATCTTGCCCTACATCGATCCCAAGCTGTTCCAGATCGGCGTCGACCTGACGTCCCTGGTCTACCAGGTGGCTGTGGCCAGCGCGGCGCTCAACGGCTTGAACAACTAAGCGCGCCGGCGGAACGACCTTCCATGGACGTTCCGCCGGGCTTGCGCTCGACCTCACCCGCCTGTTCGTCAGCGCCCTGCGGGCAAAGCCGCGGGGCATTGACCGTGTGGAGATGCTGTACGCCCGCTGGCTCTTCACCCGCTGGCCCGGCGCAGCGGTGTCGGTGCTGAGCACGCCCTTCGGCGCGCTCAGCTATCCCCGCGCCCGCGCAATCATCGGCCTGGACATCCTTGAAGCGATTTGGGGAGAGACGTCGCGATCCGCACTTCTGCAAGATCTGATCCGCATCACCGGCTCGCTGGGACGCCCCGCGCGATCCGGCGTCCCGCAAAACGCGATCTATCTCAATGTCGGCCAGGTCGCGCTCTCTGCGCCGAAGACGCTGCGATGGCTGGATGCGCGCGCCGACGTCACACCGGTGTTCATGCTGCACGACCTGATCCCTGTGGATCATCCCGAGTTCGCCGGGCCCGGCGAAGTCGCCTATTTCGAACGCATCCTGCAGAGTCTGCTGAGGGCGCGCGGTCTTATCCTCAACACCCACGCCGTGGCCGAACATCCGCGCCTCAGAGGACTGACGGCGCGCCGGATTGTGGCGCCCCTCCCCCTTTCCCCGGCCTTTCTCGCCTCCGCCAAGCCATCTGGAGAGAGCACACCTTACGTTCTCGCCTATGGCGAGATCGAGCCCCGCAAGAACTTCGCCGTGCTCGCCCGCGCCTGGCGGAGCCTGGGGCGCGACAGTCCCGCCCCTCGGCTGCTGATCGTCGGCGCGGCCGGCGAAGCCCTGGCCGGACTGACGCAGTCGATTGACGCCTGGGACCCGCAGCGCCACAGGGTGGAAGTCCGCCACGGCCTGTCGACCGATCGCCTGCGCGATCTGATCGGCGGCGCGCACGCCGTCTTCGCTCCGTCCTTCGCGGAGGGCTTCGGCCTCGCCGTCGCAGAGGCGCTGGCGCTGGGAACGCCCGTGTTCGCCTCCGACATCTCCGCTCACCGCGAGGTCGGGCGAACGCACGCGTCCTACCTGCCTCCGCACGACGCCGTAGCTTGGGCGAAAGTGGCGCTTGAGCTGGCTGACCCCGTCCGCCTCGCGCGGATCCGGGCGCAGGCGGCGGGGGAAACCCCGACAACGCCTGACGCCTACTTCGGCAGCATTCAGGGAGCGCTCCTGGAACTCGCCTTGACCCGCGAGCCAACTCCGCTAAATGGTTCGGATATCTAACCGGTTTGATGCGCCGGCGTCGCCGGCATGACCGCCAAGGATCTGATGAGCCCGGTCGACGAACCCCTCGACGATATTCGCGCAAAGCCCGTCCCCGGGCCCATCCGCGGGCCCGTCGCCACGCCCGCGACGCCGACCGTCGGTCGGCCCGCCTGGGTGGTGCCGATCATCATCGGCACAGCGCTGTTCATGCAGAACATGACCTCGAACATCGTCTCCAACGCCCTGCCGGCGATCGGCCGCGCCCTGCATGAAGATCCGCTCCGACTGAACCTGACGATCACCATGTTCACGCTCGCCATGGCGGTCTCGCTGCCCGTCAGCGGCTGGCTCGCCGACAAGGTGGGCGCAAAGAAGATCTTCGCCCTGGCCATCGTCCTCTTTGCGATGGCCTCGGTCTCTTGCGGCTTCGCCCAGAACCTGCCCCAGCTTGTCATCGCGCGGGTTTTCCAGGGCATGGCCGCCGCCATGATGGGTCCTGTCGGCCGCCTGGTGCTGCTGCGGACGACGCCCAAGACCGAGCTCGTCTCCGCCATGTCGCTCATGACCATGCCGGCGGTGCTGGGGCCGATGGTAGGGCCTATCCTGGGTGGGGCGATCGTCACCTTCGCCGACTGGCGCTGGATTTTCTTCGTCAATATCCCCTTGGCGATCGCCGGCCTGTTCCTGGTGCTCAAGTTCGTACCGAACGTGAAGGAGCAGAAGGTCTCGCCCATCGACCTCGTCGGCATCGCCCTGACCGGCGTGGGCCTCGCCAGCTTCATCTTCGCCTTCGAGGACCTGGGCCGTGACGGTCTGCCGCCCATGATCGAAGGTGGGCTGTTCGCCCTCGCCGTCGTTTGCCTCGGCGGCTACTGGCTGCATGCCCGCAACAATCCCCACGCGATCATCGACCTGTCGATCTTCAGGCTGCAGACCTTCCGCACCTCGGTCGTCGGCGGCGCGTTCATGCGCCTGGCCCCCGGCTCGCTGCCTTTCATGTTGGCGATGCTGCTGCAGGTCGCCTTCGGTCGCTCGGCCTTCGAAGCCGGCATTCTGACGGTGGTCGCCGGCCTGGGTTCGCTGGCGATGAAGACCGCTGCGCCGCCGATCCTGCGGCGCTTCGGCTTCCGCACCACCCTGTTGGTCAACGGCGCCATCGTGGCCGCGACCTTCATGGCCATCGCCTTCCTGAAGCCGTCGACGCCGCAGTGGATCATCATGGCCGTGCTCGGCGCGGGAGGCTTCTTCCGCTCGCTGCAGTTTACGAGCCTCAATGGCATGGCCTACGCCGAGATCGAACAGGCTCGGATGAGCCGGGCGTCGACGACGTCGGCGATGATGCAGCAGCTGACCCAGTCGATCGCTGTCGGCCTCGCAGCCAGCCTGATGCATTTCTTCACCGTGCGGCACGGCGAAACCCGCCTGACGCTGGCGGCGATCTCGCCGACATTCCTGGTCATGGGCCTGCTCACGCTGATCTCAATGATCTACTATGCGGCCTTGCCAAAGAACGCTGGCGACGAGATGAACGGCCGCCGGACGCCTGGCTGACCATCACCTGGATTGCGAACCGAATGAGCTCCGCCCCGATAGACGCGCCGAAGGCCTCACGACAGAGCGTCTCGACCTTGGCTGAAGACCTGCGCCCGACCTTGCTGCGGGTCTCGCGCCGGCTGCGGCAGGAGGCCCAGCGCCTAGGCGCCTCGGCGCTGGACATCACCCTGCTGGCCCATATCAAACGCCACCCTGGGATCGGCGTGTCCGGCATGGCCGAGCTCGAGCACATGTCCAAGCCCAGCATGAGCGGTCACATCAAGCGCCTCGAGGCCGCGCGCTTGATCGCCCGTGTCGGCGACGCCGAGGATGGACGCCGGTCGGGCCTGAACCTGACCCACGAGGGCGAGCAACAGCTGATCGCAATCCGCCAGCTGCGCAATGACTGGCTCGCCGCCCGGCTAAGCCTTCTGTCCCCCGAGGAACGAACCAGCCTGGAAGCGGCGATCGAACCCCTGCGGCGCCTGGTGAGCATCGACATCTGAGGCGTTGGCGGCGTGGGCGTTGCCCACGAGCGGTCTTGACCCCGGCGGCGACGGCCCGCAATCAGCAGATCGGGTCACGGCCGATATCGGCCTCGGGGGGACCATGAGCGATCACCAAGGCGCCTCGCACCGGCGCATCCTGGCGGCGAGCCTGGTTGGCACGGCGGTCGAGTTCTACGACTTCTACATCTACGCCACCGCCGCCTCGCTGGTGTTCCCCAAGCTGTTCTTCCCGCAGGCCTCGGCCTCCGCCCAGCTGATGAGCTCATACGCCACCTTCGCCATCGCGTTCTTCGCCCGACCTCTAGGCGCCTCGGTCTTCGGTCACTTCGGCGACCGGCTGGGCCGCAAGTCGACCCTGGTCGCCTCGCTGCTCCTGATGGGCGGGTCCACCGTCGCGATAGCCTTCCTGCCAACCTACGCCCAGGCCGGGTGGCTGGCGCCGTTCCTGTTGTGCGTGCTGCGCTTCGGCCAGGGCTTCGGGCTTGGCGGCGAGTGGGGGGGAGCCGCGCTGCTGGCGGTTGAGAACGCCCCACCCGGGAAGCGCGCGCGCTACGGCATGTTCCCACAACTGGGCGCGCCCGTAGGCTTCATCGCCGCCAACGGCCTTTTCCTGCTGCTCGGCGTGCTTCTGACCCAGGAACAATTCATCGCCTGGGGCTGGCGAATTCCCTTCGTCCTCAGCGTGCTGCTGGTGGGGGTCGGCCTTTGGGTGCGTCTGAAGCTGACGGAAACGCCAGCCTTCGCCGCCGCGATGCATGAGGCGCCGCCCTCAAAGGCGCCGCTGGGCGAACTTCTGCTGCGCCACCCGCTGGAGACGCTTGCGGGCACCTTCGCCGTCGTCGCCTGCTTCGCCATCTTCTACATCGCCACCGCCTTCGCCCTGGGCTACGGCACGACCGCGCTGGGTTACAGCCGCGAAGTTTTCCTGGGCGTCCAGCTCGGGGCCATCGGCTTCATGGCCGCCGGCATCATCTGGTCCGGCTTCTGGTCCGACGCCACCAGCCCACGCCGTGTGCTGATGGTGGGTTGCGCGGCCACGGTGCTCGGCGGCTTTCTGCTGGGCCCCGCCATGGGCGCCGGCGCGCTTCTGCCGATCTGGGCCTTCCTATCCTTCGCCCTCGTGCTGATGGGCCTGGTGTACGGACCCCTGGGCGCCTTTCTGCCCGGTCTGTTTCCGGCGCGGGTGCGCTATACCGGCGCTTCGGTGGCGTTCAACGTCGGCGGCATCCTGGGTGGCGGCTTGACGCCGATGATCGCGGGCGCCCTGGCGGCGGAGGGCGGGCTGGGCGCGGTCGGCCTCTACCTCAGCGGTGCGGCCCTGGTCAGCCTGGTCGCGCTGTTGTTCCTCAAGAGAGAACCGGCGGTCTAGGGGCGGCTATTCGGGACGTTCCGGCCGGGGATCTTCCTTGGCCAGTTCCCGCAGCTGGCCGACGAAACTGGCGACGAAGACGATGAAGGTCCCTACGCTCCAGAGCAGGAACAGCAGATTGGGGTAGGTCATCGGCAGGACGCCGAAGGTCTGGCTTGGCACGAAGAAGATCAGGGTGTTCAGGAAGACGCCCACCAGCCGCATCTCGGTGAGACCCACGCCGCCATAGGCCAGCTTGTGCACAGGCGACACGCCAGCGCGGATGTAGGACAGCGACGAGGTCATCAGTAGGATGCTGAAGGCCAGGAAGCAGAGCTCCCAATTGATGACCCCAGACAGGCCGATCCCGATGGCGATCAGGAACTGCGCGACCATGTCGAGGCCATTGTCGAGGAAGTAGCCGAAGCGATTGCGGGCGATCCGGCGATAGCGCGCAAGGGTCCCGTCCAGAGAATCCCCGAACCAGTTGATGACGAAGCCGACCGAGGCGAGAAACAGCCCATAGCTGGTGTAGGGCGTCAGCAGGTAGCCGACGAAGGTCACGCCAGCGCCCGCAAAGCCGATTGCGGTGAGGATGTTTGGCGTGATCCACAGCGGCAACCGCGCCGCGAGCCAAAGCAAGGTGGGCCGTTCCAACGCATCGAGCCAACTGCCCAACCGCTGGTGCGTACGCTCCGTCAACGAGCCCCTCCATCCGCCCCGATTCGCACCGCAAGGTCGCCGAGGGCCTTATCCCCGACCGACGCCGGCAGGAGATCAAGCAATCGCAACAAGAGTGCGATGCGGCGGGGGAAAATAGTCCTAGGCGCGCGCTTGTCCAGCGCGCGCCGAATGCGATCGGCGGCGGCCTGGGTGGTGACCATCAGCGGCTTGTCGCCATGGAAGCGCTCGGTCATCGGGCTGGCGAAGAAGCCGGGGGAGGCCACCGTCACCGACACGCCCAGCGGCGCCAGCCGTCCGCGCACGGATTCGCCGTAGATCCGGGCACCCGCCTTGCTGGCCGCATAGGCCGGCATATAGGGCAATCCACGGAACGAAGCGGTCGAGGCGATGACGCAAATCTGGCCGCGCCGCCGCGCGATCATGAAGGGCGCGATGGCCTCGACGGCATAGACGACGCCCAGCAAATTGGTGCGGATCAGGCCCGCCGCGGCGTCGAACCCGTCCAGCGCGTCGTCGGCGGCCGGGCCCGTCATGACGCCCGCGTTGGCGATCAGGATGTCGATCGGGCCTTCGGCTTCGAGACTTTCCAGCCAGGCCTTCATACCCGGTCCGTCGCCGGCGTCGAGGACCGCGGTGACCACCTCGGCGCCCTTATGCCGGACCTCCGCAGCGGTTTCGGCGAGGCGCTCGGCGTGGCGACCGGTTAGCGCCAGAAAAACGCCGGGCGCCGCATAATCCAGCGCCAGTCTTCGTCCCAGGCCGCTCGATGCCCCCGTGATGACGAATCGACGTTCTGCGAACGAAGTGCCCATAGGCGACAGGTGGCATGATTGGCGCTGGCTGAACATTCCTCTAATGTACGGCGCGAGCTGGGGATTTTGCTTTGAAGACAATGGACATCGCCATCGTCGGCGCCGCGTGCCGTCTTCCCGGCGCACCGTCTCTTTCGGCCTTGGCGGACCTTCTGTTCAGTGGTCGTGACGCCGTCACAGAGATTCCCAACGATCGTTTCGCCAAGCGTTTCTATCTCGACACTGACGCTCAGCAGGCCGGCAAATCCTACACCTTCGCCGCGGGCGCGCTTGAAGGCGTCGATCTGTTCGACGCGGGCTTCTTTGGAATGTCGCCCCGCGAGGCGGTGCATACCGATCCGCAGCAGCGGCTGCTGTTGGAGCTGGCTTACGAGGCCCTCGAAGACGCCGGCACGCCGCCATCGCAGGTCAGCGGCACCAGGACCGCAGTCTATGTCGGGTGCTCGGCGTGGGACTACGCGACCCTGAAGCTTGGCGACGTGTCGCTGATGGATTCGCACTCGATGCAGGGGCTTTCGCTCTCGTCGCTGTCGAACCGGCTGTCCTTTGTGTTCAACCTGCGCGGTCCCAGCCTGACGATCGACACGGCGTGCTCCTCGGCGCTGGTCGCCCTGCACATGGCCTGCGAGTCCCTCCGCAATGGCGAAGTCGACCAGGCGATGGTCGGCGCGGTCAACCTGCTGCTCTCACCACAGAACTTCGTCGGCTTCAGCCGCGCCTCGATGCTGTCGCCAACCGGGCGCTGCCACGCTTTCGACGCCCGCGCGAACGGCTATGTTCGCGCGGAAGGCGGCGGCGTGGTCATCCTGAAGCCCTTGGCGGACGCCCAGGCCGCCGGCGACGAAATCCGCGCGGTGATCCGCACCACCGGCGTCAACTCAGACGGGCGCACCTCAAGTTTCTCCGTACCCGGTCGAGAGGCGCAGAAGCGCCTGCTGGAAGAGGTTTACGCCGGCGCCGGCATCTCGCCCAATGACCTGTCCTACGTCGAAGCGCACGGCACCGGGACGCCGGTGGGCGACCCGATCGAAGCCGGCGCGCTCGGCGAGGCCCTGGCCCAGCGGCGTCGGCGCCCCCTGCCGATCGGCTCGATCAAGAGTAATGTCGGCCACCTCGAGGCCGCTAGCGGCATGGCCGGGCTGATGAAGCTCCTGACCATTCTGGAGCGTGGTGAGATTCCGCCTTCGCTCCATTGCGAGACGCCCAATCCCAACATTCCCTTCGCCGACCTGAACCTGTCACTCACGCCGCGCGCGCGACCGCTTGAGCCCGGGGATCACGGCGTCCTGCTGGGCGTCAACTCTTTCGGCTTTGGCGGCACAAACGCCCACGCCGTCCTGGCCGCCCCTGCGCCGCAACCCGTCGCGGCCAGCGCCGGCAATGTCGCCCCACCGCTTTTGATCTCCGCCAAGACCGAGGCGGCCCTGCAGGACCTGGCGCGCGAATGGTCGCAAAGGCTGCGCCGTGAAAGCGTCTCCGGCGGCGCGGCGCTCGCCCGCGCGGCGGCCCGTCGCCGGGAAGCCTTTGATCACCGCCTGGCGGTGCGCGCCGGCCGGCCCGATGTAATGGCTCATGACCTGGACGCCTGGCTGGCGGGCGCGGAGACCAGCGCCGTGGCGGGTCGCGCCACCCAAGGCGGTCTGGCGTTTGTTTATTCTGGAAACGGAAGCCAGTGGGCGGGCATGGGCGCCGACGCCTACGCTCATTCCACAGCCTTCCGCGACGCCATCGCCGCGATCGATACGACTTTCCAGCCGCTCTCAGGCTGGAGCTTGGCGGCGGCCCTGCGCGACGGCATCGACGAGACAAGCCTGGGCGACACCGAGCGCGCGCAACCGCTGCTGTTCGCGCTGCAAGTGGGCGCCACTGTGGCTCTGCGGGCCGCAGGCGTCGAACCGGCCGCCGTTGTTGGCCACAGCGTTGGCGAGGCTGCTGCGGCGTGGGCAAGCGGCGCCCTTACCCTCGACCAGGCGACGGAAGTGATCTTCCACCGGAGCCGTCTGCAACAGACGACTCACGGCCAGGGCGGGATGGGGGTGCTGAACGTTTCCGTCGAGGTCGCCGAGCCGCTGCTCGCGCGGCTGGCGCCGGACCTGCACATCGCCGCCATCAACGGCCCGCAGGCCCTGACCGTCGCAGGCTCCGACGCTTCGCTGGCCAAGCTGCAATCGGCGGCGCGCGAAGAGCGGCTGGCCTATCTGCGTTTGCCGCTGAACTACGCCTTCCACTCCCCGGCCATGGATCCAATTCAAGGCGCACTGATGGAGTCCCTGGGCGGACTCAAGCCGGGCTCCCCGTCGATCCCGATGCTGTCGACGACCACCGGCCGCGAGGTCGCCGCCGGTGAGTTGGACGCAGACTACTGGTGGCGCAACGTGCGACTTCCGGTCCGCTTCGGCGAAGCGGTCAACGCCCTGGCCGAACGCGACTTCCGCATCTTCATCGAGATCGGTCCCAAGCCGACGCTCTTGTCCTATGTGCAGTCGGTATTGAAAGCGGCTGGCGCGAGCAGCGTCACCCGCCCATCCCTGACCGCCAAGCCCTCGCACCGCGATCCCTTCCCGGCCATCGCGGCCCAGGCGTTCGTCGATGGCGTCGATATCCGCAACGCCCGCGCTTTTGACGGGGCTGCGCCGCATCGCCGCCTACCGGCCTATCCTTGGCAGCGCCAGCGCCATTGGGGCGGCGCGACGGTCGAAGGTTTCGAGGTCAGCTCGCCGATCGAGGACCACCCTCTTCTGGGGTTCCGGCGTGACGAGAGCCGGCGGATCTGGACGAACGTACTGTCGTCCTCGCGCATGCCATGGCTCGCCGATCACTGCGTGAACGAGGTCCCTGTGCTGCCTGGCGCGGCCATGCTGGACATGGCTTTCGCCGCGGCCCTGTCGCGCAATCCCGGCGCGACGGGCGTGGAAGTCACGGACGTCGAGTTTCTACGCCCTCTTGTGGTCGAGGGCGCTCGCGAACTCGCCTTCGAGATGATCTCGTCAGACGTCTTCGAGGTGTCCAGCCGTCCGCGCCTGCAGGCTGAAGACCGCGTGGTCTACGCACGCGGCAGGATCGCCGTGGCTTCGACGACAGAGCCGCTATTCCGCCCCGTCGGCGGCGGCGCGCCGGTGTTGATGAGCGCTGAGGCCTTTTACCGGCGCACGGCGCAGGTCCATCTTGACTATGGACCCGAGTTCCGGACCGCCGATCACGTCAAGCTGTTCACCCCCGACGAGGCGGAAGCCACGTTCAAGAGCCCCGGCTCGCGAAGCGCCCTCGAGCCGGGCTGGCTCATTGATCCGCGACTTCTGGATGGCGCGCTGCAGACGATGGTCGCGACCCGATCGTTGGACGCCTCCAAGCCTGGCGACGGCGTGCTGCCCTGGCGCTTCGGGCGCGTCAGGCTTCTGAAGATTGGCGCCGAACCGGTCCGTGCGGCCGTCCGCCTCAACCGCATCGGACCAAAGGCCCACTTGGCGGACTTCGCGCTGATGGACGTCGGCGGCGACATCGTCGCCGAACTGCTGGGATGTTGGTTCGCCCGCGTGCGGCCAGGGCGCGCCGAAGCGCCTGAGCGCGTCTTCCAGACCGTACGGATCCCCACGCTCCAGCAGCCTGATCACGATGGCGTCGCCCTGCCCGCGCCGAGCCCGGAGGCCCAGGCCGCCGACGCCTCGCAGGTGCTCAGCCAGGCCTTCGCCACCGCGTCGGCTTACGAGACCCTCAGCAGGCTGGCGAACGACGGCGATCTGTCGTTGGAGGCCCTGACCGCCCGCGGCGACCTTGATCCGGAGCAGACGGAGCTTTTCACCGATCTGGTCGACTGGCTGTTGGAGGACCGCCTGGCGCGACCCGACGGCGCCGGCTGGACGCTGGCGACCGACAGCGGCCTGCCCGCCGCGGCCGAGATCTGGCAGTCGCTGGTGTTCGACGAACCCGCCGCTATCGCCGACGTCGCCCTGGCTAGCGCCACCGCGGCGCGTTTGGCCGACGTCCTAAAGGGCGAGGCGAAGACCGGCGAAGGTGCGGCCGCATTGCGTGAGCAGTTGTTCCAGGCCTCACCGACCGCCGTCGCGGGCGCGGAGGCCTTGGCCGCCGCCGCCCAAGAGGTGATCGCCGCCTGGCCCAAGACACGACCCTTGCGCATTGGCCTGTTGGGTGAGCCCACCCCGTCTCTCGTCCGCGCCCTGATCGCCCAGAGCGAGAATGCGGGGCTGATGACCCGGATCACCCTGGCTGGCGGCGCGCACCTCTCGTCGACCGTCGCGACCGAACTGAAGCGGCTTCCCGGGACAACCCTGGTCAAGTCGGCTGAAGACCTTGACGCCGAAACACGCTTCGACCTGGTGATCGGCGCCTTCGCCTTAAGCCTAGGGGCGGTGACGCCGCCGCGTCTGGCGCGCGCCGCCGCCGGGAACGCCAGGCTGCTGCTGCTGGAACCGCAGGAAAGCCGCGTCTGGCGCCTGATCAGCGCGCCTGCAGGCGCCTCGTCGAGCACCGTCTCGGCCTGGATCGAACAGCTTAGCCAGGCTGGCCTGGATGTCGACGTCGCCGCGCCGGTCGCCGCGAAGGTCTGGCCGGGCTCGATCATCTACGCTCGCGCCAGCAAGGCGCCGTCTACGACGCCCGCCGCGCCGACATTGGTGGTCTTTGGCGTCTCAGCCCTCGGCGAGAGCTTGGCTCAAGGCAAACCGCAACCCATCGAAGACCTGGGTGCGGCGCTCACGGCCGGAATCGAGGGCGAGTTGGTGCTGACCGCGCCTGACACGGCCAACGCCGCCTCGCTCGCAGCGTTCAGCGGCGCGATCGCCCCGCTGGCGCCGCTGCTTTCCGGCGCCGAAGGGCGGACGGTCTGGCTGGTCTGCCGCGATGACAGCGACGGCCCCGCCGCCAAGGCCTTGGCGGGTCTGCGCCGGGTGATGCGGAACGAGGGGATCAACGCCCGCTTCGTGCGCCTCGCGGCAAAGACATCCATAGAGCGCCTGCTGGCCGAAATCGCTGCGCCGGACTCCGAGGAAGAGCTTGTCCTGACCCCTGAGGCGCGACTGGCGCCCCGCATTCGCCTTGGCGGACGGCCGGCTGTTCAACCGAAAGGGGCGCTGCGCCTGGAAATCCAACGGCCGGGCCTGTTGGGGTCGCTGGCCTGGGAACCGCTTGAACTCCCGGCCCTGGGCGACAGCCAGGTCGCCATCGAGGTGAAAGCCTCGGGCCTCAACTTCCGCGACGTCATGTGGGCGCTGGGCGTCCTGCCGGACGAGGCGCTGATGGACGGCTTCAGCGGTCCGACGCTGGGTCTCGAATGCGCAGGCCTGGTCACCGCCGTCGGCGTCGGCGTCACGGCCTTCAAGCCGGGTGATCGGGTCGCGGCCCTGGCTCCGGCGGCGCTGGCGACCCACGTCATCACCGAGGCTTCGGCCTGTATTCCTATTCCCGAGACCATGGATTTCTGCGCCGCGGCGACCCTCCCGGTGACCACCATGACTGTGATTTACGCGCTCGGCCATCTGGCGCAGCTGAAGCCCGGCGAACGGGTGCTGATCCATGGCGGCCTGGGCGGGGTGGGCCTCGCCGCCATCCAGTACGCCAGCTATCGCGGCGCAGAGATCTACGCCACCGCCGGCTCCGCCGATCGTCGCGCACTGTTGAAATCCCTGGGCGTAAAACACGTCTTCGACAGCCGCACGGCGGCCTTCGCCGACGAGATTCGCGCCGCGACCGGCGGTCAGGGCGTGGATGTGGTGCTGAACTCGCTGAGCGGCGAACTCATGCAGCAGTCGCTCAAGCTGATGCGGCCCTTCGGTCGTTTCCTCGAGATCGGCAAACGCGATCTCTTCGCCAACAGCGAGATCGGCCTTCGGCCCCTGCGCCACAATGTGACCTACTACGCCGTCGACGCCGACCAGCTGCCCTTGCTGGCGCCGGAGCTGGCCAGCACAATCTTGGAATGGACCGCGAAGTTCCTCGCCGCAGGCGACATGCGCGGCCTGCCCTATCGCGCCTACGCGGCCTCAGACATCGTCGACGCCTTCCGGCTGATGCAAGGCTCGGGCCACATCGGCAAGGTGATCATCGTGCCGGACGACCGCGAGGCGACCGCGATCGCCAAGGGGAAGGCGGACTTCGCCATCCGGGGCGACCGCACCTACCTGGTGACCGGCGGCGCAGGCGGCTTCGGCCTGGAGACAGCGCGCTGGTTGGCCGACCGCGGCGCGCGGCACCTGGCCTTGCTCAGTCGCCAGGGGCCGTCGACGCCGGGGGTCGAGACCGCACTGGACGCCTTCAAGGCGCAGGGCGTCGACGCCCGCGTCTATGCCTGCGATGTCAGCGACGAAAGCGACCTTGCGGGGACCCTGGCGGAAATCCGCGTCGCCCAGCCGCCGCTCGCCGGTGTGATCCACGCCGCCGTCGTCATGGACGATGGTCTGCTCGGCGATCTGAACGCCGAGCGCTTCGGCGCGTCTCTTCGGGCCAAACTTGATGGCGCAACGGCGCTTGATCGCCTGACCCGTAGCGATCCGATCGAGCTCTTCGTGCTCTACTCGTCGATCTCCTCAGCGATCGGCAATCCCGGCCAGGGCAATTATGTGGCGGGCAATGCGGCCATGGAGGCGGTCGCCTTGCGCCGCGCCGCGGAGGGCTTACCGGCGCTCGCGGTGCAGTGGGGGCCGATTTCCGACGCAGGGTTCCTGGCGCGCGACACCCGCACGCGTGAGTTGATCGAACGCGTCATGGCCTCTGGCGAACTGACGGCGCGGACCGCGCTCGACGCCCTGCCCGCCCTGATTGAAACGGGCCTGCCGGTTGTGGGTTTTGCGGTCGCCGATTGGAGCCAGCTCAAGCGGCAGATGCCGATTGGCGCGACGCCGCTGATGTCGGAGAGCGCCGACGAGGACGGCGCGCGAACCTCGGAATCCTCGATCCGCGATCAGATCATCAACCTGCCTGCGGACGAGGCTCACGCCCTGGCCGAGGCCTTCCTGGTTGATGAGGTGTCCGAGATCCTGCGGCTCGATCGCCATGAGGTCGATGTCGAGCGGCCGATTTCGCAGATGGGATTCGACTCGCTGATGATGCTGGAACTTCACCTGGCGGTGGAGTCTCGTCTACGGGTTGAACTGCCCCTCATGTCGGTGGGCGGCGGGGCGACCCTCCGCTCGATCGCCAACCGGGTGGTGCGCGGTCTGCGCGCTGAAGGCGAGCGCGATGATGTGGGCGAGGCCGAGGGCGAGGACATCGCCGAACGAATGCTGCGCCATGAAGGCGCTGGCGACGACGCCATGGTCGATCCCAGCGAATGAGCGAGGAAAAGCCGGGCTTCGGGCTCTCCGCCGATGTGAAGTCAAAGCTGTTGAACCGGCTGAGCGCGCAGATGGCCAATCGCCCGGCGGCGGGCGTCGCGGCGGTCGAGGCGCCGGCGCCGGTGTCATCCAGGCCGGCCCTAGGCCACCCCAGTGTGCTCGAAGAGATCGCCATGCTACGGCGCGCCGGAGACGCGCTGGGCCTCGAGAGCCCGTTTTTCCGCGTGAACGAAGGTCTTCCGACCCCGTGGTCGGTGATCGATGGCCGGCGCGTGCTGAATTTCTGCGCCTACAACTACCTAGGCCTGAATGGCGACCCTCGCGTCACCGCGGCGGCCAACGCCGCAGCCGAGCGGTACGGCACTTCAGTCTCTGGAAGCCGCATCGTCTCCGGCGAGCGACAGGTTCACCGTGACCTGGAAGCCGCGCTGGCGAAAGTCTACCAAGCCGATGACGCGATCGTTCTGGTGAACGGCCACGCCACAAACGTCACCGTCATCTCGCATCTGGTGGGCCCGGGCGATGCGGTGATCTGCGATGCGCTCTCGCACAATAGCATCATCCAGGGTGCGCAGTTGGCCGGCGCCAAGCGGCGCAGTTTCCTGCACAATGATCTCGCCGATCTCGACCGGGTGCTGGGTGAATTCGGCGACACGGTGAAGCGCCGACTGGTGATCGTTGAAGGCTGCTACGGGATGGACGGCGACGCGCCGGATCTGGCCGCCATGATCCCGATCATCCGCCGTCACCGCGCCCATCTGATGGTCGACGAGGCGCACGGCCTAGGCGTCCTGGGCGAGCGTGGCTTGGGTGTTTTCGAGCATTGCGGAGTCGACCCAAGGGAGGTCGATGTCTGGATGGGCACGCTATCCAAGACTCTGGCCACCTGCGGCGGCTTCATCGCTGGATCAGTCGAGATGGTGGAGTACCTGCGCGCCTCGGCGCCTGGATTCCTGTTCTCAGTGGGGATGCCGGCGCCGACGGCGGCGGCCTCGCTCGAGGCCCTACGCATCATGCTGGCCGAGCCTGAGCGAATGGAGCGACTTCGCACCAACGGTCAAGTGTTCGTCCAGGCCGCGCGCGCGGCCGGCCTCGATGTCGGCGAGACCTTGGGCCGCGCCATCATTCCGGTGATCATCGGCTCGTCGCTACGCACAACCTTGGTGGCTGATCGGCTGTGGAAGCGCGGGATCGCCGCGCAACCGATCCTCTATCCCGGCGTGCCGGAACGTTCGGCGCGACTGCGGTTCTTCGTAACTTCCGAGCATGCGCCCGAGGATTTGCGCTGGGCGGTCTCGGAGGTGGCTAACGCCCTCGCCGAAGTGGGTCAAACGACGCCCCAGGCGCTGGCGGACCTCAAGACGAAGCTCAGGAAATGAACGTCTCCGTCGGCGGCCGACGGATGCGGGAGCAGGCCGGAGACGGCTGGCTGGAGCCCGTGCATCCGGAGCCGCATACTGACCAGCAGAGCCAGCTGGCGATCATCTGGAGCGCGCGGCGCGACATGCTGGCGAGCTGGCGCGCAGCCGACTACGCCGCGGGAATTACAGACTTCAGCCTGCTGGGTCGGCGCATGGTCATTGTCAACACGCCGGATGGAGTGCGCCAGGTGCTGGGCGCAGGCGGCGATCTCTATGAGCGTAAGAGCCCGCAGATGCGGCGGGCGCTTGAGTTCTTGTTGGGCGACGGCCTGTTCATCTCCGACGGGGAAACCTGGTCACGGCGTCGGCCCTTGGTCGCCGAGATCGTCGGCAAGGCGCGCGTCCCAGGCTTTGCGCCCCTGATGGCGCAAGCCGCCCAGGACATGGTCGAAGACTGGGCCGTGCGCGACCTCAGCGGGCCTGTCGATGTGCTGACGGAAATGGGCGTACTGACCGCCGAAATCATCTCCCGCACCCTGTTCGGCGTGCAGCTTGGTCGCGCTGACGCCCAGGCGGTGATCGAGGGCTTCGCCGCGTATCAGCGGCGGATCGACGCCTTCAACGTCGGCTATCTGCTGGGCTTCGACGACGGCCTGCCTGTCTTCAAGACCCTGGCCCTACGCCGCGCGGTCAAGCGCATCCACGCCGTAGTGGAGAAGGTGGTCGAGGCTCATTTGGCCGGCCAGGGCGACCATACCATCATGCTCGACATGCTGGAGCTGCGCCGGCGGCGCCGACCGGACGCGCCTGTCGGCCGCGACGCGCTGCGCGACGAGGCCGCCACCCTCTTCATGGCCGGCCATGAGACGACGGCGGCGACCCTGGCCTGGGCCTGGCACTGCCTGTCCAAGGCGCCCTGGGCCGAGGCCGCCCTGCATGCCGAGATCGACCTGGTTTGCGGCGGCCGCCCGCCGGCCTACGGCGACGTGCCCAAGCTTGCCTACGCCCGCGCGGTCGTCGAGGAGACGCTCAGGCTCTATCCGCCGGTCGCGATCCTGGCGCGCCAGGCCGCCCGCCGCGACAGAATCGGAGACGTCGAAGTTGATCCGGCCGCCGTGGTCCTGATCTCGCCGTGGCTGCTGCATCGCAGTCCCGACCTTTGGGATCATCCTGATCGCTTCATGCCCGAACGATTTATGGGCGAGGAGCGCCCGGACGCCTACGCCTACATCCCCTTCGCAGCGGGCCCGCGCACCTGCCCCGGCATGAATTTCGGCCTGACAGAGGCGACCTTATGTCTGGCGACGCTGGCGCAGAAGTTCCGGCTTCGACCCGCGCCGGGCTGGTCGGTGGAGACCGAGTGCCGGCTGACGCTCAGGCCGCGAGGCGGCCTGCCGATGATGATCGAACCTCGCTAGGACGCGACCCCGTCGCCTTCAAGATCGAGGTCGAGCACGTAGAACCATTCGTCCAGATGGTCGCGCACGATCGGCTCGATCAGGGCGTTGAGCCGCGCCACGTTGTCGACCAGATCCGCCGCGGCGTCTCCGGTGTCGGTCACCTGGAAGCGAGGCTGGAAATTCACGGTGAAGCGGGCGGCGTCGCCCTCGCGGGCGCAATAGACCGGAATGATCGCCGCACCCGTCAACTTCGCCAGACGAAAGACATAGGCGATGTTGCCATCGGCGCTCTGTGGCCGCCCGAAGGCCGGCGCATTCACTTTGCCGCGGGTGAAGTCATCCACGTGCAGCACCAAGGGCCCACGCGCTTTCAGCTCGCGCACCATGGCCCTTCCTGCGGTGGCGCTAGCCATGATCTGTCGGCCGCCGAACCCCTCGCGGATCCTGGTCATCAGCGCGCGCTCGAAGCGGTTGGGCAGAGGCAGCGCGATGGCCGCGCCCATGTAGCCGAGCTTGATGCCGCTGATCGGAATCAACTCCCAATTGGCCAAGTGCAAGGAGGCGACCAGAATCGGCGCGCCAGAGTCACGCAGCGCGGCCATGTGCTCGGCGCCCTTCACGGTGACGCGGCCCTGGTCCCACAGCTTGTCGAGAACCGCGAACTCGGTGACGGTCCGCCCGACGTTGCGCCACAGGCGAGCGACCGCGGCGTCGACCTCTGCGTCGGTGGCGGCCTCAGGTCGCAGCCTGCGCCAGGCTAGGCGAGCGCGGGCGTCTTCAGCCGGGTAGATCCTGGGCGAGAATTTGCCCGTCCAGGCGCCGAACCCGGAGGCCCAATCCACAGGCAGCGCCCTCAAGACCAGGTGCGCGCCCCACTTGTAGGCGCCGTCCACAACGTCGGCGATCCAATACCGGCGGGCGGCGACGCGACGCTCCCGCTCAGGGCTAAGGAGCCAGTGCAGCGCCGGCGCGGGCATAACGGTCAGACCAGGCCTACCGCGACAGGATCACCGAGCGCTCTCACGATATGAGTCATGAATTTCGCGGCGTCGGCGCCGTTCAGCACGCGGTGATCGAAGCTCAGCGAAAGCGGCAGGACCTTCCGCCATTCAATGGCGTCGTTTTCGCCGCGGCGGGGCGACTCGTGAACGCGATTAACGCCGAGGATCGCAACTTCCGGCGGATTGATGATCGGCGTGAAGGCCTTGCCGCCGTAACCGCCCAGGGAGCTGATGGTGAAACAGCCGCCCGCCATCTCATCGTAGCTCAAACCCCGGGTCCGCGCCTTACGCGACAGGGCCTGCACGGTCTGGGCGATCTCCAGCGGCGACTTCACATCGCAGTCACGCACGACTCCGACCACCAGACCGCGTGGCGTGTCGATCGCGACGCCGATATGAAAGTACTTCTTGAGGAACAGCTGGCCGGTTTTCTCATCCAGCGACGCGTTGAAGTGGGGGAAGGCCTCCAGGGCCGATACCACCGCCTTCACGTGATAGGGCAAGGCCGTGGTGCGCAGCGCCGGCTCAGCACGACGCGCCGCGCCAAGGCGGGTCTCGAGATCCGTCACATCGGCCTCGTCCTGATGAGTGACGTGCGGGATGGTGTTCCAGGCCTTGATCAGGCGCTTGCCGCCCAGCGTCTGGATGTTCGAAAGACTGACCACCTCGACTTCGCCATAGGCCGAGAAGTCGAGGTCCGGCTGCGAGGGCTTCGCAGAGGCCGCTTCCGTCTCCGACGGCATAGTTGGAAACTCCATTCACCGACCATTGGCCGAGACTGGTTCATTTCTAGCGGGGCACAGTCGATCTGTCTCCTTCAGCCCACGTTCATCGGCGAGGACGCCTGATCCTTGCATCCCGGTGGCGCTTGGCGCGTTCCGGGTTCGGGACGAAATGTCGGAGACCAGACACATGCGTAATCTCCTCTTGGCGACTGGGCTCGCCGCGGCCCTCGGCCTTCCCCTTCTGTCCGCCCCGCAATCGGCCGAGGCGGCGTCCTGCTCCAGTCGCAAGGCGACGGGCACGATCATCGGCGGCGTCGGCGGTGTTTTGCTGGGCGACGCTGTCACCCGCGGCGCAGCGGGGCCGATCATCGGCGGCGTCGGCGGCGCCTTGGTGGGCCGCGAAATCGGCAAAAACGGCTGCCGCCGCACCGTCTACCGCAGCGCGTCACGCGCGCCGGTTCGTTCAGTCGCAGCGCCGGCCCCAGCTCAGCGCATCTATTATGACCAGTACGGCCAGCCCGTCCGCGCGACCCCGGCCCGTTATGCGCCCGGCGCCTGCCGCACAACCACCCGCTCGTTCTACGACGACCGTGGTCGCCTGGTGGAACGCAACGTCCAATCCTGTCGCTGAGGTCCCTCATGTTCAAAAAAGCCCTGACGGCCGCCGTCTGCTTCGCCGCCGTCAGCGTCGGGGCCTGCAGCGGGCCGCACAAGCCGATGGCGGCGAACAGCAAGATCTGCGCTGACTTCAAAGCGCCGCGAAATACGGCGGCGACGACCACGATCGCCGACGCGGCCGCGCCGCTCGACGAGTGCCTCCGTCGCTGGGCCTATAGTCTCGCCCCTTCAAAGGACGAGGCTGACTATGTCTCAGACGCCGCCGTGGCCGCCTGCTCCGGGGCCCTGGCCCGCTGGAATCAGGAAAGTTTGACCGACAGCGGCGGTGAAGAGGCGATGAGCATCACCACCGGCCAACCGACCAACCCATTGGCCGAACACAACGCCTTCGCGCATAACCGCGCGCTGTTCTACGTGGTTCAGGCGCGAGCCGGACGCTGCAGCCCGCCTGGTGTGAAGGACGGCGTCCCGGTCGGGGTCTCTGGCTAGTATAACCGAAATCCGCCGCCCCCCGGCGCTTGTCGTGGGGCGGCCCATTTTTGCTAAAAGCTCAATTTACACTGTAAGTCTGCAGCCATGAGCTTTGATTGGCATAACGTGTGCTGCATTTTTATTGCGTGCGCGTATTGATGAATGCCTGAATCAAGTCTAGCCCTGCATGAGACATAAAAACTTACAGGGTAACTCAATGGCTGACGACGAAGACAATCTGCGGGAACTGGTGGCCAGCGTCGCCGCAGCCTATTTCTCGAACTCTCATGTGGCTTCGTCAGACATTTCAGGCGTCATCACGCAGATCGCGTCGAGCCTCGCCGCCATTGGTCCTGTCAGTGCTCAGTCGAGCGCCGCGGAAGCGCCCGCACCCTCTCAGACCCGGGCGACGCCGGCGCAGATTCGTCGCTCGATCACGCCGGATGCGTTGATGAGCTTCGAGGACGGCAAGCCCTACAAGACCATGAAGCGTCACCTGTCGGGACGAGGACTGACCCCCGAGCAATACCGTGAGAAGTGGGGCCTGCCCCACGACTATCCGATGGTCGCGCCCAGCTACAGTGAAGCTCGCGCCGCCATGGCGCGTGAACTGGGCCTGGGCCAACGTGGCGCCCAAGCCCGCGCTGCGGCCAGCAAGGCCAAGGCCGCGCGCGGCCGCAAGAGTTAGTCTTCAGGCGTACATGCTCCGCAGGCCCTCGGATATCGGGGGCCTGCGCCGCAGCGGGGAGTCCGGGCGGCGTTCGTGGAATATCTGCAGGGCAAGTCGCGGGCGGATGATCAACAGCGCGCCCCACACGGCGAGCACGCCGGCGTAGCGCACGGTCGAATGCAGGCGCAGGCGCGGCGAGAGTTCAAAATCGCGGGCGTCGAGAACGAGATGCATAAGGTCGGCTCCGTGTCTGTCGCGCCACATTGGCAAGCGCGTCCGACAGAGTCGGACGTAGACCTCAGCGGATCCCCGCCTTCGCCAAGTCGATCTGCTCAGCCAGCGTCCGCCTGAGGATCTCCGGAGCCTCCACCACCGCCTTGCCGCTCCAGCTGAACAGGTGCCAGGCCAGTTCCAACATACCGCTTGCTCGAAAGCGGACCCTGGCTCCCCCGTCGTCCAGCCGCTCCACCGTTTGATTGGCATGGAAACGCCAGCGCAGCGCATCCTCGACGCCGGACGGCGCGATCCGCAGCACCACATCCTGAACGTCATCGTGATAGATGCCGAAGCTCTCGTCGGCATAGTCCTGCAGTGAGAAGCCCGCCGGCCGTGACGCGACCTGCGCGCTTACGGCTACGTCATGCATCCGGTCCAGGCGCCAGTTTCGAGGTCCCCTCGCCACGGTTTCGGCCGCCACCAGGTAGTTGCTACGGCCAAACAGGATGCCGAACGGCGTGACCTCACGCGCACGGCCGGGCGTGCTGCCGCCCTCATAGCGGAATTGGACCGCGCGCCCGGCCTTGATCGCCTCGCGGATTACGGCAAGCACCGCCTCCTCCTCGAAGGGACGAGGCCCTGCCTGGACGGCGATCGCTTCAGCCTGAAGCAGCGCTTCAAGATCCGGCGCCAGACGTCGACGGGCCGGCGCGCGCATGGCTGACATGACCTTCTGCTCAAGGGTCAAAAGCGCAGACGAACGCGCTTGCGCACCCGCCGCGGCGAAGGTGTCGGCGGCGCTGCGCAGAGCCGCCAGTTCGTCGGCGGTCGGCGCCTGGAAGAGGCCGTCGAGACCCGAAGGGATGCGAAAACGTCGGACCGGCGGGTCCTCCACCTCCTCCATTTGAGGAAAGATCTCCCGGACCGCATCGCGCATCCGTTCTACGGTCCGGCGACCGACTCCGAGACGCTCGGCCATTTCATCGAGGGTAAGGCCCTCTGCTGTGCTCGCCAGCAACCGCGCCAGTTCCAGCAAACGCCCCGCCTTTTCGTGCCGCACCCAAAACTCCCTAACTCGTTACGTCCGTTTTTGTCGGATCAATAGATCAGAACCGGAACAGGCCTAGCCTGCAACGGAGTTCTTTCGATGTCAGCCGCTTTTCGTCGCCACGACACCCCATCGTTCAGGCGCAACGCCCGACCGGCTGGTCAAAAACGGCCGCAGACGCGACGGCCCGTCATCGGCTTCGGGCCACTGCCTGGCGCCGTGATCGATGCAGTGTTGCGCTACCATGACCAGGCGCAGGATCAGGGCGCCGGTCGCACCCTCCTCAGCCTGAGCGCAGGGCGGCTGGGCGATCTTGAGGTAAGCCGTGCGCTGGGAGAATTGACCGACCGCGCGGGCCGCGTCGGCATCTTGTGGAACGAGCGGGAGAGCCAGATCATCCGGGTGATGGAAAGCCCCGCTTGAAAGCCTTAGCGGTCGTCGGCGCCGCCCCGCTGTAGTCGGCGATAGACTTCGGCCTGGGCGTCGGCCTGGCTGGGGTTTGCGCCATCGGCGATGGTCACGCCATCCGCATCATAAATCGACCAGCGCCAGCCCGTTTCCTGCTGGCTGAGCGAATAGGCGAGTGAGGCCGTGTCCTGCATCCGTAGACGTCCCTGTCTTCGAGCTACAGGACAGCGTCGCACCGCACCATTTCCTTCGCAAGTGCGAAATAGCGGTGTTCTGCGTCAAGTTGATTTTGGCTCCATATGCGTCAGAACCTCAGGCCCTTTGATAGCGAAATCATCACGATCACGGCGATCGCCGCCACCAGGACAACCCGGGGCCAACGCACAAACGACAGATGAGGCTCGGCGTCGAATGCCCGGCGACCGCTGATCATCGGTCCGATCAGATTGGTCCGCTTGTAGACGAGGTAGAAGATGATCGCGGCGACATGCAGTGCCGCCAGGATTTGCAGGATCGTGAAGTTGACGCCATGGATCTTCGCTGCGACCCGACCCTGTTCAAAGCTCACCAAGTAAGACAGCGGCCCAGATTCAAAGCCGTCCACATCCACGGCGAACAGACCTGCGGTGATCTGGACGATAAGGGACGCCAGGATCGCCACGATGCTGAGCGCGCCTAGGGGATTGTGGCCCACGGTCGTGCTGGGCGCGCGGGACGACAGGGTGCGCAGATAGGCAAGGGTCGCGCGCGGGCCTTTAAAGAAAGCCCTGAAGCGCGAGGTCGTCGAGCCGACGAAACCCCAGAGGATTCGGAAGACAATCAAACCAAGAGCACTGTAACCGCTCCATCGGTGCCACTCCAGCCGACCAGTCTCTCCCGTCCACCAACAGAGGCCCAGAGCGATCACCAGCCCCCAATGCACGACACGTGTGGGGCCATCCCAGAGGCGCACGCGGATCAAGTTTCCGGCACGCGGTATTTGTCATGGCAGGTCTTGCAAGCGCCGCCGAGGGCGCGGATCTGACCCTTGGCGGCGTCCATGTCTCCAGCCATCGCCAGTTGCTGGAATCTAGTCGTCTCACCCTGGAAGCCGCGGACCGCCGCCGCGAACCCGGCGGCGTCGGTCCAGACGCCAGGCTTGGCCCCAGTCTTCACACCGGCCTCGGCGCCGCTGCCGCGGGGAAACCAGCCGGGCAACTGACGCGCAAGGCCGTTGAGCTTCTGCGCGCCGGCCTTGATCACCGCGGGATCAGGCGAGCCCTTCGCCATCTCGTCGCGGATCGCCTTGAAGGTCGCCCCCACCTGTTTGAAGTTTTCTTTCCGGGCTGTGGCTGCTTTGGCCGCAGCGCTTTGCGCCAAAGCGGCAGGCGCCGCTGTGGCGATGCCAGCGACAAGCGCCAAGCCGGTCCAGATCGCACGCATCTTGTTCATTGACGTCTCCCCGCCTTCTTGACGGAAAGCTTGTGGTCCGCCGCGCAAGCCGTCAATGGCGAACGGTCGCGACGGGCGCGCCCTGACGGCCGGCCTCGCTGATGAGGGCCGCGCAGTTGGCGTCCTTGGCCAGACCGGGATCGATGAAGGGCAGGATCGCGGCCAGCGGGGTCAGTAGCGTGCCGAGGGCTACAGCGACACCGCCCTGGGCGATCGCGGCGCCCGGTTCGACGCCGACCTTTGACGCCATCAACGGACCCTTGACGGTGATCGGCACAATGGCGCGGACCAACCTGAACTTCTTGGGGTGACCCTTCACGCGAAGGTCCAGTCGCTCAGTCGCCATGTTGATGCGGCCTGCGCCGCTCACCACGACGGGGCCGGTGTCGAACACGAGGTTCTTCACTTCGAAGACGCCGCCTTTCGCATCCAGACGGGCGACCCCGCAGCGGATGGGCGTCGACGACTGGTCGTCGGAGAGCAGCAGGCCCAGCCCCTTAACAACATTGACGCCCATAAGCTCGGCGAAGGCCTTGCGGATCTCACCGCCGGGGATGGCGACCATGACCTCACCGTTGGACGAGGCGAAGGCCTTGTGCACCGAATTGCCTGTGCCGGTAAGGCGCGCGCGTGCGACCAACCCACCCTGAAATGGGCTGCGGCCGTCGAACTTCACCGGGACCAGTTGCTCGAGCCGGGCGTTGGAGAGCCGCAGGTCAAGGTCCGTCACAGGCAGAGCACGCCGCGCGTTCAATTGGATGTAGCCCGACACACGGCCCTGCGGCAGGTCCAGCCGCAGGGGCTCGGCGCGCAGGAGGCCATTGTCGAGCTTCACATGCACCACCGCGGAACGCAGCTGCACGGGCGTGTTGCGGATCGACTCGGCGCGATAGTCGACGTCAGCGTCCATGGCCCGGATGCGGTCTACCGCCAAGGTCGTGTCCGGCATCATCCGCTGCTGGGCGCGCAGATCGCGGGCGATCGCGGCTTGCTCAGGGGAAGCCACTTGGCCTGTCACGGGCGCGCCGCCGAAGAGGGCGCCCAGGTCGGCGAAGTCCAGGCTGTTCGACTTGAGCTTACCCCGGAGCATCGGCCGCTCGCCGGCCGTATTCACGGAGATCGCGCCGGATAGGTCCGAACTGCCCACCCGCCCGTCAAGGCCGTTGACCTTGTAGAGCAGGCCATCCCGCTCGAGGCGGCCACGCAGGCTGTAGGGCGGCGTGTTGGGCAGGGCCACGCCCGTGAGGGCGTAGAGATCGGCGAGATCCTGGCCCTTCAAGCTCGCGTTCATGTGGAACTGGCCGAGATCGAAGGGCTTCGGCACCGCTCCCACCGCCGTCATGGTGGTCCGGCCAGAGCGGAGCTCAGCGTTAAAGGGATAGGGACGGCTCTTGTCTATGTTGAGCAGGGGACCGCCGGTGACATCCAGCTTGAAGGCTTCGCGATTGAACCGGCCCTGGCCGACCAGGGCGAAGCCACGGCTCCGCGCGCCCAATTGCTCCGCCGCATTGATCGTGCCCTCGAAGCTCAGGCCGCGAATCTGATCGGTGACGGACAGCTTGCCGTCCTTGATCACGAAGTTGCGGATCGGCGGCAACTTCAGGGGCTCTGTCACGGGCCGACCGTCAGAGAAATCCCAGCTGGCGCGACCCTGCTCGTCACGCAGCAGGGTCACGACGGGTCTATCGAACTGCAGAAGCGGCAGGTCGACGTCGCCCTTCAGCAGCGGCAGCAGGCGGATGCGCACCGACAAGCGGTCAACGCGCGCCATGTCGCCTGCACCGGCCCAAGCCGGCTTTTTGACTCGGATGTCTTCGGCGGTCGCCCAAGGCTGCCAGGAGAAGGGGTGCGCCTTCAGGTCGCCCTCAAGCGTGACCTCGCGGTGCATCCTGGCGGACGCGAGGCGGCCAATGGGTCCACGAAACCAATTCCAGTCCCAGATGGCGATCAGAATGATGAGGGCTAGGGTGAGGACCGCGAGGACGGCGCCGGCGATCTTCAGCCCCCGGTGGCGTGGTTCGACGATGCGTTCGCGCGCGGCGACGAAGCGGGCCTGGGTCCAGGCGCCGGCGCGCGCAAGCGGTCGACGACCGCTGCGCGACGCGACCTCGCCCGACGGCTTGCGCCGGCCGGGCCGCAGGTCGTGAAATGCGTCTTGGCTCAAGGAAACCTCCGGGACGTTCGAATGAGAACGCGCCGGCGCGGGCGAATGATCCCAGCGCTAGTGGGCGACGCCCCGGCGACCCAGCACGCTGCACGCCGTGAGCCACAGGATCTTAAGGTCGAAGGCCAGCGACATCCGCGTCATATAGTCGGCGTCGAGCGCGGCCTTGTCGGCGATCGGAAGCTCGTCGCGCCCGTTGATCTGCGCCCAACCCGTCAGGCCCGGCCGCAGCGCGTCGACGCCGGCCGCCGTGCGCAGAGCGATGAGATCGTCTTGGTTGAAGAGGGCAGGACGCGGTCCCACCAGGCTCATGTCGCCGCTGAGCACGCTCCAGAACTGCGGCAACTCATCGAGGCTGGTGCGTCGCATGAAGCGGCCGAGGGGCGTGATCCAGGCGCCAGGCTCCGCCAAAAGATGCGTCGCGACGTCCGGCGCGCCAACCCGCATCGAGCGGAATTTCGGCATCAGGAACAACTGGTTGCGCCGCCCGACACGGCGTGACCAGTGCAACGCGGGACCGGGCGACTCCAGCCTGACCGCTACGCCCAGGACGAGCAGCAGCGGGGCGAGGACGATAAGGCCGCTCGCCGCCGCAACCATGTCCAGCACCCGTTTCAGCAACGCCCATCTCCCCGCATGAGGAGATTTTACGACCTGCCGCGACGCGCGAACAGGCGGCTTAGCCAAGGCGGGCGCCATGGCGAGCGTCGTGGCCTATTCCTTGGCGATCACCGGGGAGATCGGCGCAGCTTCGCCGCCCACCATCGCTGGCTCAGGCTCATCGTCGGTCTCTATGCGCGACGGCAGGTCAGCGGCGCTCGTCGCGGTTTCTACGGCGGAAGCGACGACGGACTGGGCGGCCGCCATCGGCTCATCAATTGTCTCGGCGATGATGGCGATCGGTTGCGCCCGCGGCGCTGCGTAAGCCGTCAGAGGCAGCAGCATCGCTTTCTGGGCATCAGCGAAGACGTCCTGGAAGGTCGCTGGCCTCATCGACAGGGCGGCGGACCACATTTCCATGTTTCTCTGCGCCGCCGCCGCATAGAAATCCCAGAAGGGCGCGGTCCATCCAAAGGGCGACCGCGTCGCCGCGCTCATGTCGAACATACCCGCCGGACACGCGGGGAAAGCGGGAAAGGCGGACGGCGCAGAGGCGCCTGGCAGGACGGGCATGATCGGTCTCCGAGGTTCGTTGTGCGTTGCAACATAGCCTTTAACGGCGCAACCCCTTGCGAAGTTTCCGTGTCACGGCCGATAGACGCGCGCTTCTCCAGCTTCGCCCAGATTTGCAGCGATCCAGTCGCCGACCTCTTTGCAAATGGACTCCATGCCCGGCGGCCCGCCGACGAGCACAAGGGCGCAGCCATTCATCTTCAGCGGGTCGGTAAGGGGACGGATTCGGGTCTCACAAACGAGAAGGTCGTCGGAAACGTCCTCGATATCCCGAAGGAAGGCGTCAAACGTCGCCAAGTCTTTCAGCGGCAACCAGATCAGCGCCACCGCCGCGGGATTATGGCGGCGAACGTCGGCGATCGTATCGACGATACGTTCGTAATCGTCCGCCCGCTCAAAGGGCGGGTCAATTAAGACAAGGACATCGCCCCTGGACGGACAATGGGCGACCGCGGCGCGATAGCCGTCAGCCGCCTCGGTCTGTACGCTCTTCCGGCCCTTCAGGGCCCCACGAAGCGCCGCGTGCTCCTCGGGGCGCAACTCGCAGCCGAGATAGACCCCCTTCCCCCCTAAGGCGTCGACGATCAGCAGCGGCGAGCCCGGATAGCGCTGCAAAGGACCGCCTCCATTGAGCCGGCGCACAGCGGCCTTGAGGCGATCAAAGGCGGGTGGAGCCTCGGCCGCCAGCAGACGCGCGATACCGGCGTCAGCCTCGCCGGACTTGCGCGCTTCGGGCCCGGCCAAGTCGTAGAGGCCGCGGCCGGCGTGGGTGTCGATCACGCTGAGCGGTCGCGGCAGGCGGGCTAACAACTCCAGCAAGGCTGCGTGCTTCACCAGGTCGGCGAAGTTGCCCGCATGGAAGGCATGGCGATAGTTCATCGGAACTCCCCTTCCCGCGCCACGTTCGCCCCACATTCAAGAGCGTGACCATGGCCCTTACCTACGTCGACGACCGCGATCCTGGCCTGAGCCGCCGCCGCTTTGGCGCGGGCTTCTCCTATCGCGACCCCGAGGGCAAGGGCGTCAGCGATGAGGCGACCCTCGACCGAATCCGGAAGTTAGCCATTCCACCGGCATGGACCGACGTCTGGATCAGCCCCGATCCGCAAGGTCACATCCAGGCGGTCGGTCGCGACGCCAAGGGTCGCAAACAGTATCGCTACCACGAGGCATGGCGGGCTTCACGCGATGGCGCGAAATATGAGCGGACCTTGGCCTTCGGGCGCGCCCTGCCGCGCCTGCGCTGCCGCATCGCCAGCGACCTCGCTCGCCGCGGCCTCCCCCGTGAGAAGGTGCTGGCCGCTGTGCTGCAGTTGATGGAGATGACGCTGATCCGCGTCGGCAACGAGGAGTACGCGCGACAGAACAGGAGTTTCGGCCTGACGACGCTGCGCGACCGCCACGCCAGGTTGACGAGCGCCGGCGGGGTGTTCGAGTTTCGCGGCAAGAGCGGCCAAGTGCATTCGACCGCCTTTTCCGACCGCCGGCTGGCCCGCATCGTCAAGGCCTGCCAGGACCTGCCCGGCCAACGTCTTTTTCAGTACGTCGATGATGAGGGCGTGCGACACGCGATCGAGTCGACCGATGTAAACGCCTACCTGCGCGACGCCCTCGGTGAAGACTTCTCGGCCAAGGATTTCCGGACCTGGGCCGGGACGGTCGCCGCAGCCCGCGCCTTGGCGATGTGTGAACCGCCGGCCTCTGAGACCGCCGCAAAGCGCTCGGTCAACACCTGCATCAAGGCGGTCGCAGGCCTTCTGGGCAACACCGCGGCCGTCTGCCGCAAAGCCTATGTGCATCCCTTCGTGGTGGACGCCTACGCTCAGGGCGCGCTCACGCTGAAACCCAGTTCGGAGCCGCGCGCTTTCGAGCTCGCTGTGCTGAAGTTTCTTGAGCAGTCGCCTGGGCGGCGAGGCCGCACCGCAAAGCCCCCGCGGAAGGTGCGCAGCGCCGCCTAGCCGCTGGAGTCCGCCGGCCGCTGCTGCAACGTGGCGCTTCGCGTGAAGCCCAGCGTCTTGTAGTGGATGCCGCATGATCCTGACGCTCTCCTGCCCCGACCGCATCGGCATTGTCGCGCGTGTCTCCACCCTGTTGTTCGACCGCGGCGCGAACATCCTCGACGCCCAACAGTACGACGACCAGGAGACGGGCCGGTTTTTCATGCGTGTCGTCTTCGATCCCGCTGAAGACGGCGTCGAGCCGCTGCGCGAAGCCTTCGCCACGCTGGCCGAGACATTCCAGATGGACTGGACGCTGCGGGATCCGGCCAAGCGCCGGAAGGTGATGATCCTG